>JAYVRY010000315.1:0-10758 GCA_043775845.1 Acidobacteriota bacterium | reverse complement strand
TGGTCCTGATCGACAGGCGCAGGGTAATCCTGAACCTGCCCGCGCCTCGCCGCATCCCTTGCGGTAAGGTGGTTTCATGCACGCCAAGTCCCTCCGCCAACGCGGGTTCACCCTCATCGAACTGGTCGTGGTGATGACCATCCTGACCCTGCTCACCACCGTGGGCCTGGCGGGCTACCGTCACAAGACCCGGGCGGCGCGGGAAGCCGTGCTGAAGGAGAACCTCTTTCAGATCAACCACGCCCTGGAACAGCACCGGGCCGACCGCGGCAAGTACCCCTCCAGCCTCGGCCCCCTGCGGGAACTGGGCTACCTGCGGGACATGCCTTGGGATCCCATGACCCAGTCCCGGGATACCTGGCAGGTCGAGATGGAGCCCCCGGATCCGGATAACCCAGATCTGGAACTGGGTGTCTTCCGGGTCCGCAGCGCCTCCACCGAGCGGGGCGAGAACGGCATTCCCTACAACGAGTGGTAGCAGGGTCGCCCGTCCTTCCCTTTTTGAATCCCTGAGGAACGCATGAGCCCCCAGACGCTACGTCGTATCGATCAGTTCACCCAACTCATGCTGCTGCTGTGGGCTGGCGCCGCTCTGGGTTTCGGCATCTTCTCGGCCCCGGTCTTTTTCCGGGAACTGCCCAGTCGTGATGTGGCGGGCCGCATCGCCGGCATCATCATTGGCAGGCTGGACGTGGCCGCCTGGATCATCTTCGGCCTCGCCAGCCTCAGTTGGATCGGACGCTGGATGGCCGAGATCCAGGAAGACATCATCGGCCCCCTGCGCCTCTGGAGTTCGGCCCTGCTCGTGGCGCTGCTCATGTGCCTCGCCAGCACCTTCGTGGTCACGCCCAAGGTCCACGCCATCCGGGCCCGCATCAACGCCCCGGTGGAAAGCCTGGCGCCGGAGCACGCCGACCGCGTGGCCTACAACAAGGCCCACGGCCTCAGCCGCAACCTCTTCTTCCTCCGCATCCTGCTGGCCCTGGGCCTGACGGCCACAGTGGGGCTGCTGCCCTTGGCAGGGAAAGAACCAGAGCAGAAGGCCCAGGCGGACTGAAACCGCAGTATGCGCGGTCATTCGCGGCATTCGCGGTTCCTTCTTTGATCGAGAATACATCAGTCAGCTGACGCGGATTCCGGCAGTTCCCAGGCCTCCAGCTGTCTGGGTTTGGCCGGCCCTGGAATCAGCTCGCGCATCCAGAGCCGGAGTTCATCAATGCCGAGACCCTCGGTGGCACAGGTCTGCACGGCGCCCGGATGGCGCTTCTTCAGATCCAGCTTCTGGGGCCGGTGCAGGCGGTCTACCTGGTTGAGCACCAGCAGCCGGGGCTGGGCTTCGATGCCTTCAGGCTCGCAGCCGATTTCGCGCAGGGTGGCACCCACCACCTTGAGGTGGTCCTCCAGATCCGGGTGGGCGGCATCGGCCACCACCAGCAGGGCATCGGCCGTGCGGACCTCCCCCAGGGTGCTGCGGAAGGCCGCCACCAGCTGGTGGGGCAGCTTGCGGATGAAGCCCACGGTATCGGCCACCAGGCAATGCTTGGGTTCGCCACCAAGGCCGGTCTCCGGATCGAAATCCTGGCCCAGCCAGGCCTTGCGGGTGGTGGTGTCGAGGGTGGCGAAGAGCAGGTCGCGGGGTTCTCCTTCTCCCGTCAAGGCCTTCAAAAGGCTGGTTTTGCCGGCATTGGTGTAGCCCACCAGGGCCACCCGGGGCAGGCCCTTGGGACGGCCGTCCCGCTGGGTCTGGCGCACCTGCTCCAGGTGCGTCAGTTCCCGCTTGAGCTGGCTGATGCGGGTGCGCACCATGCGGCGATCCACTTCGATCTGGGTTTCGCCGGGGCCGCCGCGCAGGCCCACGCCGCCCCCCTGGCGTTCCAGATGGGTCCAGGCGCCCTTGAGAGGCGGGGCAGCTCGTACTCGCAGCGGGCCAGCTCCACCTGGGCCTTGGCCTCCCGGGTCTGGGCCCGCTGCTCGAAAATGCTGAGGATGAGGCCCGTGCGATCCAGGCAGATGAGGCCCGTCGACTTCTCAATGGCGTTGACCTGGCTGCCCCTCAACTCGTCATCGCAGATCAGGTGGGTCACGCCATGGCGGGACATCTCCCCCGCCAGGGCCTCCAGCTGCCCGGAGCCGTAAAAGGTCTTGGAGGCGATCTCGGAGCGCTTCAGGATCCGCCGGGCCTGGACCGCGAAGCCGCAGCTCCGGGCCAGTTCCGCCAGTTCCAGGAGGTGGTCCTGGATGAGGTCCTCCCGGTCTTGGGGGCCTTGGCGGGCGATGAGCAGACAGCGGGGTGGAAAATCTTCCATATGGCAAACCTGCCTGCCCCTGAGGCAATAATCAAGCCCTTGGCATGTTGGTCGATGCAGGGTTACGAGGAGCCACTCATTCATGGCCATGTTCGGGCTGAAAAAAACCAAGTCGCCGGAAGGATCCGAACTGATCCTGGCCTACCTTGAGGAGGCCCAGCGCCTGCGGGTTCCCTTGAGCCTCGTGGACGGCCGGGGCCGGGCCGTCACGGTCTCCCTGGGCTCCGTCTCCGAAGAACGACTGTCCGTGACGCCCCAGGGGCCCCTCACCGTGGACAAGGGCGCGTCGGTGGACCTCTTCTTCATCCTGGATGGCCTCCGGTTCAAGGCTTCCACCAAACTCCAGGAGAGCAAACCCGGGGCGGTGGCCCTGGATCTGCCCACCAGCCTCAGCTTGGCCGAACGCCGGAAGAAGCCCCGGGCCCGGCTCAATGCGCGGGAGGGCGCCACCGCCATTGCCCTCACGGGCCTCTTCGACGGCGTAGGCGTCAACGGCATTGTGGAGAACGTCTCCGAGGGTGGCGTCTGCATCCGGGTGGAAAAGGCCATGGAGGTCAAGACCCAGCGGAAGATGCACATGGGCGCCAACCTGATGCCCGTGGGCCAGCCCCTGATGCTCATCAAGCTCACCAAGCTGCCAAAATGCGCCCCCATCGAACTGGGTGGCACCGTGGCCTGGGCGGACGCTGGCCAGGGGCTGTTGATTGGCATCACCTTCGAGCCTGGCAAGGACGGCCTGCTGAGCCCCATCCGCACCCTGGTCTCCAGCCGCACCACGGCCATTCCTATCACCGTGCCGCCCAAGGCCCGCCGCCAACAGGAAACCGAAGAGCCCGAGGAACCCAATCACCGGCCGCCGCCGAGGAAGGAGCCAGAACCGGCGCCAGAGTCGGCGCCCGGGGCGGCCATGCCGGCCCCACAGGCGCCCCCTGTCCCCATCCCAGCCCCCATCTCTGCCAAACCCGAGCCTGCCCCGGAACCCGATGCCGAAGCGGCGGCCCCCGCCCCACTGGATGAGCGCTCCCAGGCCCTCCTGCGCGTGAAGAAACGGTCCCGCGGCATCCTCCTGGCCATGCCTCCCGGACCCGACCGAGACGCCGTGTCCGCCTTCCTGGTCGAGGATGGTTATGGCCGCGTTCTGCTTTCGGACACCCTCACCAACCTGCTGGAACAGGTCGAACGGCCGGGCATCCACCTGATCCTGGTGGATGGCGGCGTGGCGGAGGTGCAGGACCTGGCCCTGGCCTCGCTCCTGCGCCATCGCATGGAAGATGCCATGCCACCCCTCATCCTGGCCGAGGTCCTTGTAGATGCTGAGCTGGTGCTGGGCGCCCAGGAAACCGGCGTGGCCCAGATCCTCGTGAAGCCCTACGAATTGGACTCGGATTTCCTGCGCATGATCGAGGAGCATCTGGGCCTCGCCTAGCTCCGGTTACGCTGGAGCCATGGCCCTGTTCGAACGCACCATCGCCGACCGCTACCTGAAAACCCACCGCAAGGGGGCCTTCGTGCGAACCATGGTGCGTTTCGCCCGTGGCGGCACGGCCCTGGGTGTCTTCGCCATGGTGGTGACCCTGGCCGTCATGAACGGCTTTCGCGAGGAAATCCAGGCCACCCTCTTCAGCGCCACCGCCCACTTCACCGTGTTCCACCTGGCGGGCGATATACCGGACACCGAAGGCACCCTCAAGGCCATCCGTGGCGTTCCCGGCGTGCAGGCCGCCTCGCCCATCCGACTGGAAAAGGGCCTGCTGCGCCGCCCTGATAGCGAAATGCCGCCCGAAGCCGTGGTGGTGAAGGCCGTGGATCCCGCCACGGCCCACGGCACTTCGAGCATTTTCGATTCCATCGAGCCCACGCCCATCGAGCAGCTGAAGGAAGGCGAGATCGTCCTTGGCAAGGAACTGGCCCAGCACCTCGGCATCAAGGTGGGCGACACGGTGGCCATGGTCTACTTCCGCCCAGAACTGGGCCTGGGCGGTCAGCAGCCCAAGACGGCGGCCTACCGGGTGGCAGGGATCTTCTACAGCCACAGTTCCGAGTACGACAAGAACTGGGCCTTCATCCACCTGGGCGATGCCATGCGTCTGGCCCGCACCGAAGGCCGGGCCGAGATGATCGAAGTCCGGGCCAAGAACATCGAGGCCATCGCCGACGTGAAGCCGCGCGTGCTGGAGGCCCTGGGCCCCGCTTACCTGGCCACGGATCTGCGGGATTCCAACAAGGCCCTCTTCGCCGCGCTCACCGTGGAGAAATGGGCCTTCGCGGCCATCCTCAGCCTCATCGTGCTGGTGGCCGCCTTCAACATCGTGGCCTCCCTGGTGCTGCTGGTCACCGAGAAGCGCCGCGATCTGGGCGTGCTGTTGGCCCTAGGCGCCACGCCCAAGCAGATCCAACGGCTCTTCGAACTGCAGGGCCTGCGCATCGGCGCCGTGGGCACGGCCTGGGGCCTTTGCACCAGCGTGCCGCTCTGCCTCATCCTCGATCACTTCAAGCTCCTGAAGCTCCCCGCCGCCGTCTACGACTTCATCACCTACATGCCCTTCCGGCTCCAGGTGCTGGATGTGGTGCTGGTGGGCCTCTTCCCCCTGCTGGTGTCCTGGCTGGCGGCGCGCTACCCCGCGAAGAAGGCCGCGGCCCTGGATCCCGTCGATGCGCTGAGGGCGGAATGATCGGACAGCCCCTTTCCATCCAAGGCCTACACAAAACCTACCCCGGCAACGCTCATCCGGTGTTTGACGGGTTTGATCTTGAGGTCGAAGCCGGCAGCCTCTGCGCCATCGTGGGTGTATCGGGTGTGGGCAAGACCACCCTGCTGAATTGCGTGGCGGGCCTGGACCACTGGGAAGGCGGCACCATCGCCGTGGGCGGCGAGCCCGTGCCCGACGGCGCTGAAGCCCGCGCCCTCTACCGCCGCCGCCGTGTGGGCTTGGCCTTCCAGCAGCCCCACCTCCTGCCTGAATTCACCGTGCGGGAAAACCTGCGCATGCCCTTGCTCATCGACGGCGAAGTCTCCCGAGAAGCCGAAACATGGATTGGACAGTTGCTGTCCACCGTGGGCCTCGGCGACCTGGGCGAACGGCTGCCCAACCAGCTCTCCGGCGGCCAGGCCGCCCGCGCGGGCCTGGCCCGGGCCCTGGTGCGCAAACCCACCCTCTGGCTGCTGGACGAGCCCACCGGCAACCTGGATCCCGCCACGGCGGAAGAAGTCTTCGGCTTCCTCCTGAGCCTCCAGGCCGAATTGCGCCCCACCACCCTGCTGGTCACCCACAACCCCGGGCTGGCCGAGCGCTGCATGCGGACCGTACGACTGGGATAGCCGCGATGAGTTGAGTTGTGGGGGGCCTTTGAGGAGGCCTGACTCTTCCTGTTCACAGGTGGATTACAGGGCTGAGCAGCGCGGCCAGATACACGCCCCCTTGTGGACAGGGGGACAATGCTGGGACCCCTTCCAGTGCCTCGCCCCTCTTTGCGTGATTTGCCAACATCCACCTCCCGGGATACGAAAGGAACCGTCATGGCCAAACCCATCACGTTCACTTTGAATGGCAAAGCAGTTGTCGTCGATGCCGAGGGCTCGCGCATGCTGGCCTACGTGCTGCGCGAGGACCTGAGCCTCACGGGCACCAAGATCGGCTGCGGCCAAGGGCTCTGCGGCGCCTGCACGGTGCTGGTGAACGGCGAAGCCGTGCGCTCCTGCTCCACCCCGCTGGCTTCGGTGGCAGGCAAGGAGGTGCTCTCCATCGAGGGGCTGGGCCTGCAGGGGCACCTCCACCCCGTGCAGGAGGCCTTCCTCGATCACCACGCCTTCCAGTGCGGCTTCTGCACGCCAGGCATGATCCTCGGCACCTATGCGTTGCTGAAGAAGACACCCAAACCTGACCGCCGCCAAGTGGCGGAAGCCTTGGATGGCAACCTCTGCCGCTGCGGGGCCCACGTGCGGATCCTGGCCGCGGTGGAAGCCGCCGCCCAGCATGGGATGGGCACAGGAGGTGCCCAATGAACCGCCGCGACTTCCTCCAGGCCACAGGAGCGGTGGGACTGTTCCTCAGCTTCCCCATCCCCGCGTTTTCCCAGGAACCCGAAAAGATTCCCAACGAAGTTCCCGAGTATCCGAAGGACTTCAACGCCTACCTGAAGATTGGCCCCGATGGCCGCGTGGGCTGCTTTGTGGGCAAGATCGAGATGGGCCAGGGCAACATGACCGCGCTGGCCATGCTCGCCGCAGAAGAACTGAATGTGCCCCTCGACCAGGTGGACATGCTCATGGGTGACACGGACCTCTGCCCATGGGACGGGGGCACCTGGGGCTCGCTCAGCATCTGGCAGTTCGGCCCCGTACTGCGGGGCGCCGCGGCCGAGGCCAAGGCCGTGTTGGTGCAGATGGCGGCCGAACGACTGGGTGTTTCCGCTGAGGGGCTGCAGGTGAAGGACGGCGTGGTCTCAAAGGTGGGTGATCCCGCCAAGCAGGTGTCCTATGGCGAGTTGGTGAAGGGACACCGCATCGAACACCACTTGAAGGAGATGAAGCCGAAGCCCGTTTCTGAATTCACCCTGGTGGGCAAGGAGATGCCCCGCAAGGATGGCCGCGCCAAGGTCACCGGCGCCGCCCAATACACTGCCGACATCGTGCCCCCGGGCACCCTCTACGCCGCCATTCTCCGGCCCCCTGCCCATGGCGCGAAGCTGCTATCCGTGGATGTTTCCGCTGCCGAAGCGCGGCCCGGCGTGAAGGTGATCCAAGCCGGTGAACTGGTGGCCGCACTGCACGCCCGCAGTGATCAGGCGCGGGAGGCCTTGGCCCTCGTCAAGGCCACCTTCCAGCCCTCGCCGTCCACCTTGGACAACCAGAACATCTTTGACCATCTGCTGAAGGCCGCACCGACGGCGAAACAACTGGCGGCCAAGGGTGACCTGAAAGCAGGCGAAGCCGCTTCCATCCATCACGTGGAGGCCACCTACCTGGACAACTACATCGCCCATGCGCCTATGGAGCCCCACACGGCCGTAGCCCAGTGGGAGAAGGGCAAGCTCACGGTCTGGGCCTCCACCCAGGCGCCCTTCCTGCTTCGAAGCCAGCTCTGCAAGGCCCTGGGACTCTCGGCTCGAAACGTCCGCGTCATCACGCCCTACCTGGGCGGCGGCTTCGGTGGCAAGGGTTCGGCCCCCCAGGCCCTGGAGGCCGCGCGTCTCGCCAAGGCCGCAGGCTGCCCCGTGCAGGTGACCTGGAGCCGCCAGGAGGAGTTCTTCCTGGACAGCTTCCGTCCCGCCGGCGTCGTGAAGATTCGCTCCGGTCTCGACAAGGCCGGTCGCATCTCGTTCTGGGAACACCACGTCACGGCTGCAGGCGAGGCCGAGGCAGCGACCATGTACGACATCCCCCACCAGCACGTCACCTCGGCGGGCACGTGGATGGGCGGCAATCCGCAGGGCTTCCACCCCTTCGCCGTGGGCGCCTGGCGGGCCCCGGCCGCCAATACCAATGTGTTCGCCAAGGAATCCCACATGGATGCACTGGCCGCCAAAGCGGGGGTCGACCCGCTGGAATTCCGGCTGCGGCACCTGAAAGATCCCCGCATGATCGCCCTGCTGAATACGGCGGAAAAGGCCTTCGGCTGGATCCGCAAGCCCGGTCCCACGGGCCGCGGCGTTGGCCTGGCCTGCGCCAACCACCGCGACACCATGGTGGCCGCCATGGCCGAAGTGGCCGTGAACAAGAAGACCGGCGCCGTGAAGGTCAAGCGCGTGGTTTTCGCCCAGGACATGGGTGTGGTGGTGCATCCCGACGGCGCCCGCCAGCAGGTAGAGGGCTGCGTCACCATGGGCCTGGGCTACGCCCTCAGCGAGGAGATCCGCTTCAAGAACGGCCAGGTTCTGGATGAGAACTTCGACACCTACCGGCTGCCGCGCTTCTCCGACATGCCCACCATCGAGACCCTTCTCATCCACAACCCCAACCTGCCCGCCCAGGGCGGCGGCGAACCCGCCATCGTGGTCATGGGCGCCCTCATGGCCAACGCCATCCACGATGCCATCGGCGTGCGCATGCTGCAGATGCCCATGACGCCGGAGCGGATCAGGCAGGCCCTCAAGGCCTGATCTCCATTCGAGCCGAGCCTGCCAAGTCCGCCTCAAACAAAGTACGGCGATTGCCGTTGACAACCACGTCGACAGACGTACGATGATAGCCGTAGTTCAAGGAGCACCCATGCCCACCCTTCCTTCCGAAGGCCTGCCCATGCCCACCGACGCAGAGCTGTCCGTCCTGCGCGTTCTTTGGGCGAAGGGCCCCTCCACGGTCCGCCAACTGCACGAGGCGCTCTCCCAGGAACGCGACCTGGGGTACACCACGGTGTTGAAGGCGGTGCAGGTGATGCTGGAGAAAGGGCTGGTGGACCGGGATGACTCGGAGCGCAGCCATGTGTACCGGGCTGCGGTGGCCGAGGGCCAAACCAAGGGCCAGCTGGTGTCTGATCTCATGGCAAAGGCCTTTGCCGGATCGGCCAGCGCGTTGTTGGTGCATGCCCTGAAAGCGGGCCGGACCAAGCCTGTGGAGTTGGATGCCATCCAGCGCCTGCTCGATGAAGCACGGAAGAAGCGGTCATGAACGCCCTCCTCCATGCCTCCTGGTTTCCGGCTCTGGGCTGGACGCTCCTGCATTCGCTATGGGAGGGGACTCTCGTGGTCCTGGTTACGGCCCTGGTGCTGCGCCTCCTTCGGGGCGCCTCGCCACGCCTGCGCCATGCCGTGGCTGCGCTGGGACTCTTGGTCATGGGGCTATTGCCTCTGAGGCATCTGGTACCTCCGCACCGGGATGCGTCGCCGCTTCTGCAATGGCACGGGCGGCCGCAGTCCCAGCCCGCCGCCCTCTCCCTGGTCCAGACCGCTTCATCTCCTGCCCTGCGGACGCGCATGGTGGTGAGCCTGGAGCGGGCCCTGCCCTGGGTGGTGCTGACCTGGATGCTCGGCGCTGGCCTCAGCCTGCTGCGACTGACAGGTGGCTGGGCCTGGCTTCAGCGCCTGCGCTGGCGCAAGGCCGAGCTGGCGCCGGATGCCCTTCAACGCTCGTTGCTGGATCTCTGCCGCCGAGCCGGACTCAAACGGGCCGTCACCCTCCTGATGTGTGAAGACCTGGCCGGACCCAGTGTGGTGGGCATCCTGCGGCCCGCCATCCTCGTGCCTGCGGGCTGGTTTCTCAACCTGCCCCCGGATCACGTAGAGGCTCTGCTCGCCCACGAACTGGCCCATGTGCTACGCCACGATTACGCCGTGAACCTGCTGCAGTCCCTGCTCGAAGTCGTCTTGTTCTACCACCCCGGCGTCTGGTGGCTCTCCCGGCGCATCCGCGCCGAGCGCGAGCTGGCCTGCGACACCTTCGCCGTCCGACTCATGGGGGACGCCTTCCCCCTGGCAGAGGCGCTTACCGACCTGGAACGCCGCGGCCTTGGCCGCGCCTCATTCGAACCCGCACCCGCAGCCCATGGAGGCTCGCTCATGGAACGTATTTCCCACCTTCTTCTACCCCCTCGCCGCACCACCAGCGCACCAGCTTTCGGCGCCATGACCCTCATGGGCCTGTTGCTGGTTGCGAGCCTTCGCCTCGTGGCGCAAACGCCAGATCCCACACCGACCCTGCCTCCCGCGATCCCCCAGGATGCCCACCTGTTGGACGATCCAAATGCTCCCCAAAAGCACTTCTACTTTCGATGCAGGAACGAGAAGGATACTGATGGGAAAGATATCCCCTACACCTCGCTCATGGACCTCAAGGCGGACCAGATGCCGCTGAACCAGATGTGGGCCTCCTTCGATCTCGTCGTCAAGAACCAGGCCCTGTCGCAGGGGTTCGTCGGGTGGAAGATCAGGGACGAATCGATCCCTGGCCCCCGAATCAACCTCGACCTGCACGATGCCAAACCGGCTGAAGTGCTCGCCGTGTTGACCCGCTTGGCCAGGCAGCATGGCGTCGAACCCTACAAGGCGCCGGACCCCATGGAACCAGGCCCCTTCACCGTGGCCATGGATCGCGGGAAGGACGGACAGAATGTCTACTTCTTCCACGCCCGTCGGGTGAGCCCCGCCTTCCTTGATCAGATGCTTGAGACTGCCCGGACCTTGGTTCCTGGAACGGGAACCGGGTTCCAGCGCAGCCAGGATGCCCATCCCGGCCCCAAGGTCGATGCGCTATTCGAAGGCATCACCCTGAAGGAACTCGAAGTCCGCATCCGCAGGATTCAAGCGGAAGCGAAGTAGCCAAGACCATAGAGTCCTCTTGCTTACTCACTGTTCCTCGCCGTTTCTCACCGCTAAAAAAATCCTCCCGATGATCGGTGAGCCTCAGCCTGGAAAGCAGTGAACCGCGAATGGCGCGAATCGCCCTTCGGGCGCGCGAATGACGAACGGTCATCCTTCCGCTTCCACTCACGGGGCGGATCCGTCGGCTCTTGAAGGA
>JAYVRY010000314.1:0-10800 GCA_043775845.1 Acidobacteriota bacterium | reverse complement strand
GGTCCCGATCCAGGTGCCGGCCTGCGTGAGCCCGGAGGGCCCCAGCTGGGCCACGCCGAAATCCATGAGCTTGGCCCGGATGCGCTTCCCGTGGCGGCTGACCAGGATGTTGGCGGGTTTGATGTCCCGGTGGATCACGCCGTGCTCATGGGCGTAGGAGAGTCCCTCACAAATCTGGGCCAGCACCTCGAGAAGCTCAGCCTTGGGCGTCTTCCCGCCCCGGAGCAGCGTTTCCAGTTCATCGCCTTGCACGTATTCCATGACCAGGTAGTGGATGCCCTCGTCCTCGCCGAATTCAAAGACCGTCACGATGTGGGGGTGATTCAACAACGCCGCCGCACGGGCTTCCCGTTCGAAACGGGCCTGGGCCTCATCCCCAAACACCGAACCCGCGCTGATCACCTTCAGGGCCACTTCCCGCCCCAGCTTGGGATCGCGGCCCAGGTAGACCTCCCCCATGGCGCCCTGCCCTAGAAGGCGCACTACCTCGAACTTGCCGAGCCGTTCCCGCATGGGGCTCTATCGGCCATGGACGCCAACCCATTCAATTTCGGATCGACCGCCGCAGTGGTGAAGGCCTTACCTCGCCTCGATGGGCATGCGCCGCAGCCGCTCCACCCGGACCGCCATGGGCGGGTGGGTGGAGAAGAGACTCATGAGGCCGCCCCCGCTAAGGGGGTTCACGATCATCATGTGGGCCGTGGCAGGCTGGGCATCCCGCATGGGCAGCTGCTGGTTGTAGGCCTGCAGGCGCTCCAGGGCCGAGGCCAGCATGTCCGGGCGGCCTGTGAGGTGGGCGCTGTAATCGTCCGCCAGGTATTCCCGGGAGCGGCTCAGCGCCATCTGCAGCATGAGCGCCGCCAAGGGGCCGAGGAAGTAGATCACGATTCCCGCCAGCGGGTTGGACCGGCCCTCCTCGTCGCGGGGGCTCACCCACAGGGCCATGTGCGACAGGAACATGATGGCCTGGGCCAGCACGGCGGTCAGGCTGCCGATGAGGATGTCCCGGTGCTTGACGTGGCCCAGCTCGTGGCCGATGACGGCTTCCAACTCTGGCCGACTGAGGATCCGCATGATCCCCTCCGTGACGGCCACCACCGCATGCTCAGGATCGCGTCCCGTGGCAAAGGCATTGGGGGTGTCCTCGGGGATGATGGCGATTCGCGGCATGGGCAGCCCGGCCCGCTGGGCCAGATTCGCGACGATGGCATGCAGTTCCGGCGCCTCGGCCTGGGTGACGGGCTGGGCGCCATAACTGGCGAGCACGATCTTGTCCGAATAGAAATAGCTCACTCCATTCATGACCAGGCCGATGGCCAGCGCCAACACCATGCCGGCCTGTCCGCCCAGCATCCCGCCGATCCAGACCAGCAGGCCCGTCATGGCTACGATGAGAAGTAGGGTCTTCGCCTGGTTCATGCTCAAGCCTCCAGATGTTCAGGATACGAAGGGCTGCAAGGTGCGTTCAGCCCATCCGTTTGATGACCACCAGCGTCACATCATCACGGAACTTGCCCTCTTCCAGGTGCCGGAAGGCTTCCACCAGCAGGGCTTCGAAGAGTTCCTCGACGCCTGCGTCGGGCCTGCGGAGGACCACATCCGCCAGCGGACCATCGCCCAGCTCCTGGCCCGCGGCGTTCTCTGCCTCCACCACGCCATCCGTGAAGATCACCAGCGTGTCGCCCAGGTCCATGTGCGCGCGCCCCTCCGCGAAGGTCACGCCCGGCAGCAGGCCCACCATGGGACCCGTGGGCGACAGCCGCACCACCTCTTGGTTAGCCCGCACGATGAGAGGCGGGTTGTGGCCGCCGTTCACGTACCGGAGGTCGCCGTTCAGGGGGTTGAGGCTGCCTGCGAACAGAGTGGTATAGCGGTTCCCGTCCCGGACGTTGTTCATCCGGCGGTTCACCCGCTCCGCCAGCTTGCCCCAGTGATCCACCCGGCGATCCGCCATGGCCCGGAGGAAGGCCGAGAGCTGCGTCATCATCAGTGAGGCGGGCAGGCCCTTGCCCGAGATGTCACCCACGGCGATATGCAGCCTTTCGCCATGCTGCTCATCCGCCGCCATCCAGAGGTCGTAGAGATCACCGCCCACCGCCTGGTAGGGCAGGTTGGCCGCGGCGCACTGCCAGCCCTCAGGTTCAGGCAAGGTCTGGGGCAGCAGGCTGCGTTGGATGTTGCGCGCCAGGTCCAGATCCTTTTCCATGCGCTCGGCCTGGATGCGAGCCTCGCGGAGTTCTAGGCTGGATAGCTGCGAGGACGTCAGGTTCAACAGGGTGCGGAGGAAGACCAGGTCTTCTTCGGAGAGCTGGCCCACCGCCGGCTCGGCCGCATAGGCGAAGCCATGGCTGTGGGACTGGTCCACCAGCTCGATGGCGTGAACCAGGCCACGGGCCTCCACCACGTCGTGGAGCCGTTCGCCCCCCAGGGATTCGGGCACGGTCCCGATGCCCTTGGCGTGCAGCACCTGTCCCTGCGCGTCCACCACCAGCAGGCGCATGATGCGGAACTCGCCCATGAGCGTGTTGGCCATGAGCCGCACCAGATCGCGCCGGGTCTCCACTTCACCCAGGTTGCGGGTGAGCTCGAAGACGGTGTTGAGCCGGGACAGCTGCAAGGCCAGGGACTGATTCTGGATGCTGCGCAGGGCTTCGGCCCGGCGCCAGGCCAGGAGCGGCGCGCTGATGGACAGCAGGAGCTGGACGGCCGCCGGCGGAGGCTCCGCCTTCAAAACGAGATGTCCGTAGAGTTCACCGCCGTACTGCCAGGGCAGCACCTGCCAGCCTTCGCCGGGATGCGTGGGAAAGGCCGGGGCTGACCCGCGCAGAAAGAGCCACTTGGCCCCATCCCACAGGCCGCCCTGCCGGGCCTTGGCGATGCCCATGGCGGTGATGCCCACGAGATGAACCAGATCCTCTTCGCTGCCCTGCTCCGGGAAGGTCTCCAGGAAGTCGATGAGGGGCAGCAACTCCTGCGCCCCCTCGGGGATCTTCAGCGCCAGATGCCGGAGTCGATCGAAGGGATTGGTGGTCATGGTCGGTGGACCGGCCAATTCAGCTGATCTTTTTGATCAGGCAGCACTCATTGCGACCGGATACTTCGTCGGCCTTGAACTGAACTTCGTCCATGAAGCGGCTCATGAGCAGCAGTCCCAGGCCACCCTTGCGGGGGTGCTTGATGTATTCCTTCGGATCGGGCAACACCAGCTGATCCCCGCGGATGCCCCGTCCCGAATGCCAGATGTGGATTTCCAGGGCCTCCGTGGTAAAGCGAACCTCCAGCTCGACACTGTGTTCGCCCTCGCCGCCGTAGGCATGGAGGATGACGTTGGTGACCGCCTCGTCCACGGCGATGCTGACTTTGGCGGCCGTGGAATCATCGAGCCCGGCAACCAGGGAGGCGCGTTTGGCCAGCCCCGTCACGAGGTTCAGATAGCGGGTCTGACTCGGAATGATGAGCCTGAACTGGGCGTGATCCATTTTGGCGGCCACCCTCAGGCCAGCCGCTCGGAGGTCGCCGCCGCCAGGGCCTGATCCTCATCGCTGAAGACCCTGTAGAGCTGCGTGAACCCTAGCGTGTCGAAAATGGCGAAGACGTTTTCCTGAAGATTCGATAGCAGAATATCGCCACCGTGCTCCCGGACCGTCTCGATCAATCCCATGATGGCACCCAGGCCAGCGGAGCTGATGTAATTGAGGTCCTTGCAGTTGATCAGGATGGTGTAGCGACCATCCCGGACCAATCCCTCCAGCCCTTCCTCGAAATCCCGGACGGTATGGGCGTTGATGAAGCCAGCGGGAAGCAGCACCGCCACATCTCCGACTTGCCTTACCGCAATGGAAAGATCCGCCATTCGATGACTCCAAGGAACCTTGGCCATCCTATCGGTTCCCACTGACAAATGCCAGCAGTCAGGAAATGCCCTGGAATGGGATACCCTTGAGTCCAAACTTTTCGGCGAGCCACCTGATGAGCGACCCCCGACCTGCGGACCCGTCCCAGAATGATGCCCTCCGCGCCCGGTTGGAGGTGTGGCTCAACAAGCAGAACCAGACCCTGCTGGAAGAAGTGATGGCCAGCTGGCAGAGCGCCCTGGGCCATTTCCACCTCGACGACCGCCTGCTGGACCAGTTGCGGGAGACCATGCCCGCCCCGGAGCTTCCCCTCCCCTCCGGCCCCCAGGGTCGGGAATTGGCCCAGGCCCTGGATCTCCTCGAAGGCGCCACCAGCCAGAGCGATCTGCTCAAGCGCCTCCTGGATTCCCTCACGCCCTTGGCGGAGCGGAGTGCCCTGTTCATCCTCAAGCAGGGATTGGCCTCCCTATACGCCCACCGGGGCTTCGAAGCCGATGCGCCCCCCAAGACGGGCGCCGTGGTACCGCCCCCAGAGCTCGAAGCCATGATCCAGGGCTCGACCCGCTCCATCCGGCAGAAGGGCCCCGCCTATCGCGCCCTGCTGTCTCCCATCAGCAGCTTCGAAGCCACCGAAATCGCCATCTTCCCCCTTCTCCACAAGCGCCGGAGCGTAGCCCTGGTCCTGGTCGATAGCGGTCTCAGGCAGCAGCTGGATCACGCCGAGACCGCCCGGGCCTTGGTTCATGTGGCTTCCGCCATGCTGTCCTCCCTGGCCGCCGGCAAGGAGGAGGAATCCAGGCCTCCGGTCGTTCAGGAAAGCCATCCCAGCTCTCCCACCCAGGTGGTTCCGGAACCCATCGAGCCGACCCCCCATGTGGATCTCGACGCACGGACCCGGGCCGCCGCCGAACGCCTGGCCAGGGTGCTGGTGGGGGACGTGGAGCTCTACTTCCCCGGCAAGGTGGCCCAGGCCCAGACCCAGGGCAACCTCTACAAGCACCTCCGGGATGAGCTGGAACGCAGCCGCGCCACCTTCGTGGAACGCTTCGGAGAAAGTGTCGAAAAGGAACACCGGATTTTCACCACTACCGTCATCCAGTTGCTGTGCAACGGCGACGTGGCCAGGCTGGGTGCCGCCCCCTGGGCCTAGAGAATCTTGTGGATAGGCGTGACAACGGGCCTCGATTCTGGTAAACCCTGTTTCTTTGGGTTTGAACGAGGATGGGCAATGGCAGATCTTGGCAAGAAATTCACATGTTTCCAATGCGCGGCGAAGTTCTATGACTTCGGGAAGCCAGAGGCCCTCTGTCCCAAGTGCGGGGCCAACCAGAAATCCGCCCCGGCCAAACCCAAGGTCGTGAAGAAGGAAAAGACCGTCCACGTCATCGAGGACGACTTCACCGCCGAGCCGGAAGCCGAGATCCTGGAAGAGACCTTCAGCGAGACCGGCGTGGTCGTCGAGCGCGGCCGCGGCGAAGGCTTCGATCCCGGCGATCTGCGCATGGACGATTACGACGAATAGGCTGCGCCTATTCGTCCGGTTGAAAAGCTTGGCTTTTTGGAGAGGGGGTTGGGATGAACGACCCGTCTCTCCACCCGCTCATCGACCGGCATACGCATCTGGAAGGTTCCCTCGATCCGGCCTGGGTCCGGCGCGAAGCGATGTGTCGCAGACTCGCCCTGCCCGCCAGCCTGGAGATGCTCTGGTCCGGCGGCGGCGTGCCCTTCGAAGGCTTCATCGAAGCCTTCCTGTTTGGGGCCTCCCTCCTCGATAGCCGCGAAGCCGTGCGCGAGGCCACCCTAGCCGTGGCTCGACGCACGCAGAAGGCTGGCGGCAGCGGCTTCGACCTGTGGGCCTCGCCCCACTTCCTGGTGGCGCACCGCGCCCAGATCAGTCTCGAAGCGTTCTGGCAGGGATTGGAGGAAGGCCTGTCAAAGGCCCGGACCATGGGCCTCCGCGCCTGTGTCGTCATGGATGCCGTCAACCACTTCGGCCCCAAACACGGTCAGGCCGTCCTCGATCTGGTGCTGCCGGGGCTCCCCGCCTTCGTGAAGGGGTTCTCCACGGGCGGCCTGGAGGGCACTCCCTTCCGGGACTGGGCACCGGTCTTCGATCGGGCCCGAGAGGCTGGCCTGCGCATCGCCGCCCATGCGGGCGAGAACGGACCCGGCTCCCATGTGCGTGAAGCCATCCTCGAAGGCGGCGTGGCCCGCATCGTTCACGGCATCCGGGCGGACCAGGCCACCTTGGAGCTGCTGGCCGAGCGGGGCATCCCCGTGGACGTTTGCCCCAGCTCCAACGGGGCCCTGGCCGCCGACGTGGCTCCCCATCCCCTGCCCCGCATGCTGCAGGCCGGGGTGCGCTGTGCCCTGGGTACGGACGACCCCGGCGTCATCCCCTGCGACTTGAACACGGAGGCCTTGGCCTGCGGCCGCATGGGCCTGGACGCAGAGGCCCTGGACCTCCTCCGCCGAAACGGGGCCGAAGATGCCTGGTGCCTCCTGGATTGACCCTGGCTTTTGCCCAACCTTCGGCCACGTTCAACCAGGGCTCGAAGGGAGCACCTCTTCCAGGTAGACTAGGGGATTCGGTGCGCGCCCATAGCTCAGCTGGATAGAGCATCAGGCTTCGAACCTGAGGGTCGGGCGTTCGAGTCGCTCTGGGCGCACCACCGCTAATTGACAATTTGGCTTTTGCGAGCGTGGCGGAATTGGTAGACGCACTGGATTTAGGTTCCAGCGGTTCACACCGTGTCGGTTCGAGTCCGACCGTTCGCACCACTCCGAAATCCCCTTCGGCGATTTCGGAGCGGGGAAAAAAGCCAAATGATTTCCACGACATTCCCCCGCATCACGGAGCATCCATGTCCGCCACCCTCCACCACCAGTCCGCCACCCGCAAGGCCGTCGAAGTGACCGTGCCGGCCTCCGAAGTGAGCGCCACGTTCAACGATGTCCTGGCCAAGATCGCCCCGAAAGTCCGCATCCCCGGCTTCCGACCCGGCAAGGCCCCCCGACCCGTCCTGATGCAGAAGTACGCCCGCGAGATCCAATCGGATGTGGCCCAGCAGCTGGTGGAGAAGCACTTCTGGAAGGCTGCCCTGGAAGCGGGCGCCCAGCCCATCTCCCACCCCTCCCTGGAGAAGCTGGACCTCAAGGAAGGCGCCGATGCAGTCTTTCGCGCCCAGTTCGACGTGGCCCCCGACGTGGCCCTGCCCGACTACAAGGCCATGGTTCTGACCAAGAAGAAGCGCGCCATCGATGAAGCCACGATTACAGAGCATCTCGAAGGACTTCGCCAGCGCGCCACCAAGTTCCTCCCCGTCGAGGACAGCGCCGTGGCCACGGGCCTCATCGTCACCTGCGACATCCGCGTGAAGCCCCAGGGCCTCAAGGCCCAGGAGTACAAAGACCAGGTCATGGAAATCGACGCCACCCGGCCCTTCGATGCCGAGCTGGTGGGCATGAAGGTCGACGAGAAGAAGTCCTTCACCCTCACCCACACCGCTGACGACGCCAACAAGGTGTTGGCGGGTAAGACCCTGGCCTACGATGTCCTGCTCAAGGACCTGCGCCGCAAGGAAGTGCCGGTTCTCGGCGATGACTTCGCCAAGGACATGGGCGCCTTCGAGAACCTCGAGGCCCTGAAGGCCGCCGTGGCCAAGGATCTGGAAGAAGCCTCCGAGCGCGACGCCATGGCCCGCCTGCATGCCACCATGCTCGACACCCTGCTGGATGCCGCCCCCTTCGAAGTGCCCCGCTCCATGGTGGGCCTGCAGCTGGACGACTACTGCCAGGAGTTCGCCCAGCACGTGGGCCGCCAGGGCATGGATCCCAAGAAGGTGAACTGGCAGGCCTACCGGCAGTACCGCGTGAACGACGCCGAGCGCGCCGTCCGCAGCGGCTACCTGCTGCAGGCCGTCGGCAATGCCGAAGCCATTGAGATTCCCGAGGCGGACATCGACGCCGAGATCCTCAACCTCATGGTCGAACACCAGGTGCAGCAGCCCTTCGAAGCCTTCAAGGTGGAACTGGAGAAGCGCGGCAACACCACCGAGATCAAGGGCCGCCTGCGCACCGACCGCATCTTTGACCACCTGCTGACCACCGCCACTGTGACCGAAGAACTGCTGGACAAGGCCGCCTTCGAGGCCCTGGTGGAACTGGAGCGCAAGCGTGAGCAGGGCATTCCCGTGAACCGCTTCGATGCAGGCGGCCTGGAGGGCGGCGACCTGGAAGGCCAGGAGGGCGGTGAGCCCGTGGCCGTGGCCCCGGCTTCCGAGCACGTCCATGGCCCCGATTGCGACCATGACCACGCTCACGAGGCTGAAGAGAAGCCCGTAAAAAAAGCCAAGAAGGCTGCCAAGGTCAAGGAAACCGAGGTTGAAGGGGCGGCCGAAGTCGTGACCGAAGTCGTGACCGAAGACAAGCCCAAGGCCAAGCTGAAGCAGGATGCGGAGGCTCACCGCCCAGAGGGCGGCCCCGAAGGGGCGGAGCCCACGAAGAGCTCCGTGAAGAAGACCGCCGCAAAGAAGTAGTCTGCATCCATTCCACGGGGAAGGCGCCGCGAGGCGCCTTCTTGCTTTATCCTGAAAGATCCAGCCGGAGGGCCCATGCCCAGCAGCTACTATCCCCCCATCGTCATCGAGCAGACGCCCCGCGGCGAGCGCAGCTACGACATCTACTCGCGGCTGCTGAAGGACAACATCATCTTCCTGGGCACGCCCATCGATGACAGCGTGGCCAACGCCATCGTGGCGCAGATGCTGTTCCTCGAAAGCGAAGACCCGGACAAGGACATCCAGATCTACATCAACAGCCCCGGCGGCAGCGTCACGGCGGGCCTCGCCATCTACGACACCATGCAGTTCGTGAAGAACGACATCGTCACCTACTGCATCGGCCAGTGCGCCTCCATGGGCGCCCACCTGCTCTCCGCAGGCACCAAGGGCAAGCGCTTCGCCCTGCCCAACGCGCGCATCATGATCCATCAGCCCAGCGGCGGCGCCCAGGGCCAGGCCACAGAAATCGAGATCACCTTCAAGGAGATCCAGCGCCTGAAGGACAACCTCGCTGCCACCTTCGCCAAGCACACGGGCCAGCCCCTGAAGAAGGTCATCAAGGACATGGACCGCGACTTCTTTATGAGCGCCGAGGAAGCCCTGGAATACGGCATCGTGGACAAGGTTCTTTCGGAGCGGCCCGCCTGATGAGTGCAAGCCTCGCCACCATCCCCAGCTTTGAACAACTCTCCCGCATCCCGCTCTACGTGCCGGGCAAGCCCATCCAGGAGGTCCAGCGGGAGTTGGGCCTCAGCCGCATCGTCAAGCTGGCCTCCAATGAAAACCCTTGGGGTCCCACCGAGGCCGTGAAGGCCCGCGTGGCCTCTGTCATCAACGGCTCTGAGTTCGAAGGCCTGGGCCTCTACCCTGTCAGCGACGGCTACTACCTCCGCAAGCGCATCGCGGAGCGCAAGGGCTTGGCCGTCGAGCAGGTGGTGCTTGGCAACGGCAGCAGCGAGATCATCGAGATGGTGGCCAAGGCCGCCCTCCTGGATGGCGGCAGTGTCGTGGTGCCCAAGCACAGCTTCGCCATTTACGGTATCGCCACCCAGACCGCCGGCGGTCGCGTCATCGAATCACGGGGCACCGCCACTGAGATCGATGTCGATGACATCCTGCGCTCCGTCGCTGCGGACACGCGCCTCGTCTACCTCGGCACCCCAACAACCCCACGGGCATCCGCCTCGAACGCACCGCCATCGAGCGCCTCGTGCGCGACCTGCGCGAAGACATCGTGCTGGTGGTGGATCAGGCCTACGCCGAGTATGAGGATCCCGCCGAATACCCGGACACAGCCTCCTACCTGCATCAGCGTTCCAACCTCCTGGTGCTCCACACCTTCTCCAAGATCCATGCCCTGGCCGCACTGCGCATCGGCTACGGCCTCGGTTCGAAGGAACTCATGGGCTACCTGGAGCGCGTTCGCAGCCCCTTCAACACCAACCACCTGGCCCAGGCTGCGGCGGAAGTCTCCGTCGGAGATCTGGCCTTCGAAGCCTTCTCCCGCCAAAAGAACACCGAAGCCCGGGCCGCCTTCAACGTGGAAGCCGCCAAGCACCGCTGCCAGCTCTCGGGCACCAGTGGCAACTTCGTGCTGATGGAAACGGCCTTCCCCGCCGCCGACCTCTTCAAGGGCCTGCTGCAGCGGGGCGTCATCGTCCGGCCCATGCAGGGCTACGGACTGCCCAACCACATCCGCGTCACCTTCGGGACACCGGAAGAGATGCAGGCCTTCTGGAGCGCTGCCGGGCCCCTGCTCGACGGCGGCTGTTGAGTGATTCTGGTTCCAGACGAGATTGAGCGGCTGCGCGCCCTGCTGGCGCAGGGCGCGTCGGCGGCCTGTCGCCAGGGGCTGGAGTCTCTGCGGGCCCGCTACCGGTCGGAACCCACCCACTTCGATGCGGAAACCATTACGGCGCTCAAGGCCCTGGCTGCGGATCTGAAGTGCCTGCCGAATCCTGGCCAGCCGACAGAACTACCGATTCACCATGAAGACACGGAATCCACAGAGGGGGCACAGCGTTCTCCGTCCTCCTACGTGGTGGACCCTTCCCTCTCAAAGGCGAACGAGCCCGACCTCGAAGCGGCCCTCAAGGCCACCTTCGGCTATGGCACCTTCCGCCCGGGCCAGCGCGCCATCATCGAGGCCGTGCTGGCGGGCCGCGACGTGGTGGGCATCATGCCCACCGGCGCCGGGAAATCGCTCGCGTACCAATTGCCCGCGCTCCTGCTCGAGGGCGTGACTCTGGTGATCAGCCCGCTGATCGCACTGATGAAAGATCAGGTCGACGCCCTGTCGAAGCGCCAGATCGCGGCGACGTTCGTCAATTCCTCCCTCGACGGATCCGAGCGCCGCCGCAGGTTGGAGCAAGCGTGTCGCGGCG
>JAYVRY010000313.1:0-41616 GCA_043775845.1 Acidobacteriota bacterium | reverse complement strand
CCGAGAGCCCCGAGCACCGGGATAGCCACGGCGAAAATCCACTTCGGTGCGCCGCCCAGGAACACCACCATCAAGGCTACGAAGACGATGAGGAAGGTGGTGCCGAAGTCCGGCTCGCGGAGGATGAGCGCCAACGGTACCAGCAGGATGCCCGCCAGGCCCAGCAGCTTGGGGAGGGCGTCGCGGTGGTTGGTCCAGGCCTCGCGGTTGCGCACCATCCATGAGGCCGCAATCAACACGGACACCGGCTTGAAGAGCTCCGAGGGCTGCAGGCTGCCCAGAGGTCCCATGCGGATCCAGCGGTGGGCGCCGTTGATCCTGGGCCCAAAGAACAGCACGGCCAGCAGCAAACCGATCAGGATGAAATAGACCACCATGAGCGGCCGCGGGTGGTCCTGGAGAATGGCCAAGTCCACCTGAGATAAAGCCAGCATGAAGGCGATGCCGATGCCGCCGCCCAGCATCTGCCGCGTGAGGAAGGCGGTGGAGGCTGAGTGGTTCTGGGAGGCCTTGATGGCAGAGGCGGAGTAGATCCACACCATCCCCACGGCCACGAGGGCCAGGGCGAAGAACACCAGCCAACGGTCGACAGGACGGCGAACGTCGGCGGCCATGTCAGCTGAGAGCCAAGTCGCGACGCGCGGCCGCATCGAGTTCGGTGAGGGCCTGGTCCACCCATTCCGGTTCCTGGGCTTCCACCATCAGGCGGAGCTTCGGCTCGGTGCCCGACCAGCGGACCACCTGCCGGACGCCTTCGCCCCAGCGGGCCTCGATGGCGGCCATGGCCGAGAGAAGATCGCTGCAGGCATCGACAGCCTTGCGGTCCCGGGCCTTCACGTTGACGAGCCGCTGCGGCCAGGGCCGGAAGGTCCAGGCCCAGCGCCGATCCGCGGGCCGGTGGAGGAGGGCGCGGAGGATGGCCAGCGCCGCAGCAAGCCCATCGCCGCTGGGGCCCACGCGTTTCTGGATGAGATGCCCGGAGGCCTCAGCGGCCAGATCCCAGCCGCGCTTGGCCATTTCCCGCAGCAGGAATTTGTCGCCCACGGCGGTGCGCACGAAGGGCACGCCCAACTGACCCAGGGCCTGGGCCAGTCCGCCATTGGTCATGAGGGTGCCCACCACGCCCGGAGGGGCATCCTGGCAGGCTACGCGATCCTGGGCCAGTAGCCAGACCATCTGGTCGCCGTCCACCACCTCGCCGGTGCCATCCACCAGCAGGCATCGATCGCCATCGCCATCGAAGGCGATGCCCAGCTGCGCGTCACGGGCCAACACGGCCGCCGCCAGGGATTCGAGGTGTGTGGAGCCCACACCCACGTTGATCTTCGGACCATCGGCCGGTACGCCTATCCAGTGGATGTCGCCGCCCTTGAAGAGCTCCAGGGCGGCTTCGGCGGTCGCCCCGTGGGCACAGTCGATCACCACCTTGAAATCGGCTGGAAGGGTGATGCCTTCGAGGTGTGCGAGGTAGGGCTTGAGGTCAAGATGGTGATGGGGCATAGAGATGGTGGTGGGTTCGCTGAGCTGGCTGAAGGCGAGCTCGATGGCCTCCTCCTGATCCTCTTCCAGCTTTTCGCCCAGTTCATTGAAGCCCTTGAGGCCGTTGTCTTCCGGTGGGTTGTGGCTGGCCGAGATCATGAGGCCCCAGGTCTTGTCGCCTTCGGCGCTGAGGCGGGCCACATTCCACGCCACGGCTGGCGTGGGGGCCATGCCCAGCGATAACACCTCGAGGCTGAGGCCCACGCCCATGATGAACGCCTCGGACATGGGGACCGAACTGGTGCGCGGATCCCAACCCACCACCAGGCGTTTCACCCCGGCTTCGCGGGCCACATGAGCCCACGCGGCGCCCCAACGGGACACCTCCTCCAGAGTGAGGGGGGAGTGCAGGGCCACGCCCCTGATGCCGTCAGTGCCGAAGTAGTGGAGACTCATCCCACCAGATTAACCGATGGCGTGCGTTCTGAAGACCCGATAGCCCCAGGTGAAGGCTTCTGAACGGGCCGCCGTGGTCAGGCCATCCCGCGCCGCCGGGGCCAGGCCCGGCTGTCCGGCCCGGGCTGCCAGGAAACGCTTGCGGGAGATCCCCACGCAAATGCGGTCCACCGGCCATTCCAGGCAGCCCGGCAGGTCTGGCAGGGCCCTCCACAGGGAGAGGTCTTCCAGAAAGGTGGTCCCAAAGCCGAAGCCAGGATCCAGCAGCAGGCGCTGGTCGGCCACGCTGGCCCTGCGAAGCCGGGCCAGCATCTGCTGGAGTTCCGCCACGGCAGCGGCGGCCTCCCGTGGCGCGGGATCGTCATAGGGGGGCATATGGAAGCCCGCACCCTCGGAACGGCTGCGCATGGCGATGAGGCCACAGGAAGATTCGCGAGCCAGCTGCAGCATGTCCGGGGCCGCAAAGCCGGTGACATCGTTGATCACCGAGATACCAGCCTCAAGTCCCCGGACGGCCACCTCGGCATGTCGGGTGTCCAGGCTCAGGGGCGTGTCCGGCAGGGCTCGCCTCAGTTCCCGGATGGCGGGCTCCAGGCGCCCCCACTCCATCGCCACATCGATGGGTTGCGCACCGGGGCGGGTGCTTTCCGCGCCCAGATCGAGCATGCTTGCCCCGGCTTGGACCAGCGCTCGGGCCTGGGCCAGTGCGGCTCTGGGCGCAACGAATTGTCCACCGTCGCTGAAGGAGTCCGGAGTTAGGTTGAGGATGCCCAAAAAAAGGGGACCACCCTTCAGGCGTGGTCCCCAATCAAATGCAGTCATGGTCAGGCGGGCTTGAGGGCCGGATTGAGACCGGGATCCGTGTCGGGCCTGGCGTCTTCCGCCGTGGCGGGGGCCGAAGGCGTCGGGCCGGCCTTGGGTGGGGGCAGGGTGCCGCCCTTCATGAGGATCTCGACATCGTTGCCATCGAGGCTCTCACGGATGAGCAGGGCTTCGGCGATGGCCACCAGCTGGTCGCGATGGCTTTCGATGGCGGCCTTGGCCTTCCGGTAGTTGCGCATGACGAACTCGTGCACTTCCGAATCGATCATGCGGGCCGTGTCTTCGGAGATCTCGCGGTGCTGGGTGAAGTCGCGACCCAGGAAGATCTCGTGCTGGCCGCCGCCGAAATTCAGCGGGCCCAGCTTGTCGCTCATGCCGTATTCCATGACCATCGACTTGGCCATGTCCGTCGCCTGCTGAATGTCGTTGGAGGCGCCGGTGCTGAGCTGATTGAAGAAAATCTCCTCGGCGATGCGGCCGCCCATGGCGATGGCGATGCGGCTTTCCATGTACTCGCGGGTGGTGTTGTAGCGATCCTTCAGGGGCAGCTGCCAGGTGACGCCCAAGGCGCGGCCACGGGGGATGATGGTCACCTTGTGCAGGGGATCGCTCTGGGGCACCACGGCGGCCACCACGGTGTGGCCGGCTTCGTGATAGGCGGTGATGCGCTTGTCTTCTTCAGTCATGACGAGGCTGCGGCGCTCGGCGCCCATGTAGACCTTGTCCTTGGCCTGCTCGAAGTCATGCATCTCCACCCACTTCTTGTTGCCGCGGGCGGCGGTGAGGGCGGCTTCGTTGCAAAGGTTGGCCAGATCGGCACCGGCGAAGCCGGGCGTGCCGCGGGCGAGGACTTCCAGATCCACATCGGGGCTGAGGGGGATCTTGTCCGTGGTGTGGACCTTCAGGATTTCGAAGCGGCCCTTCACGTCGGGGCGGTCCACCACCACGCGGCGATCAAAGCGGCCCGGGCGGAGCAGGGCGGGATCGAGCACATCGGGGCGATTGGTGGCGGCGATGAGGATGACGCCCTCATTGCCTTCGAAACCGTCCATCTCCACCAACAGCTGGTTCAGGGTCTGTTCGCGCTCATCGTGGCCACCGCCGAGACCGGCGCCGCGATGGCGGCCCACGGCATCGATTTCATCGATGAACACGATGCAGGGGGCGCTCTTCTTGGCCTGTTCGAACAGGTCGCGCACGCGGCTGGCGCCCACGCCCACGAACATCTCCACGAAATCGGAACCCGAGATGGAGAAGAACTGCACCTTGGCCTCACCCGCGATGGCACGCGCCAGCAGAGTCTTGCCGGTGCCCGGAGGGCCCATGAGCAGTACGCCCTTGGGGATCTTGCCGCCCAGCTTCAGGAACTTGGCGGGATCCTTCAGGAACTCGACGATCTCCTTCAGTTCTTCCTTGGCTTCATCGCAACCGGCCACGTCGGCGAAGGTGATGCGCTTGGCGCTGCTGCTCAAACCCTTGGCGCGGGCCTTGCCGAAACTCAGGGCCTTGTTGCCGCCCATCTGGGCCTGGCGCATGAAGACGAACCAGAGCACCACGAAGACCAGCAACGGCGCCCAGAACATGAGCACGTAGGCGAAATTGTTCTCGCTGGGCTTGGCGGCCTTGAATTCCTCGATCTGGCCCTCAGTCTTCCAGCTGAGGATGACCTTGCCGAGGTCCTGCATGGGCGGAGCCACCGTGCGGAACTTTTCGATGACCTCGCCAGGCTTGGCATTGAACGGCTGTTTATAGGTGCCTTCGATGTCAAATCCTGAAAGGGTCACAGACTTGTATTTGCCCGCCACACCCTCGGTGTAGAAGGTCGAGAAGGGAACTTCGATCTGCTTGCTGTTCTGGGGGATCTGGCGGAAGGCCAACACCAAGAGGGCGATGATGCCCAGCCAGACCAGCACGCTTTTCATCATGGAATTCAAAGGGTCACTCCTTGGGGCCTGGGCCCAGGTGGCCCTCCAGTTTACTAGGTCCTGGAAACCGGGGGGCTCAGTCTTAGATGCAGATACCCATGGGATGGTTCAGGGTTTAGCTGGAAATTTCCCCAGGTCGAAGGTTTTCGCCCGTGGATCAAGCGTTCAGCCAGCCAGGGCGCGAGTCTGCGGAGCAGGGCGGATTCTCTCGGCCAGCCCAGGCGACGGAAGGCCGTCTCCAGCGTCCAACGCAAATCAGGTTCGGCCCAGGCCTCGCGCCTGAGGGCGACAGCACCGTGTGTTACGCACCAGCGGGTGCCTTCCCAGCTGGCGATGAGCGCATGGGCCAAGGCTTCGGCCTCTGCGGCCTGGAGGTGGGTCTCGAAGAGGTGGCGATCCAGCTCCGGCGCCTCCTTGCGCATCTCCTCGAGCAGTGGCCGCCATCGGTTGCGGGGGGTGAACGGTTCGTGATTGCTGGCGTCTTCCCGCCAGGGGATGTCACGCGAGGCAAGGTAGGTGCGGAGGTCGGCGCGGCGGATTTCGGCCAGAGGCGACCAGCGCAGTCCCTGGCGCGGGGCCAGAGGATGCAGGCAGCCGAGGCCACCGCCACGAGCCAGCCGCATGAAGACGGTCTCGCTGTGATCATCCAGCGTGTGCCCCGTGGCCACGACCGCGGCACCACCCTGTTCCGCCTCCTGGCGTAACCAATCCCAACGCAGCTCCCGGGCGGCCATCTCCAGACCGATGCTCCGCGCCTCGGCATGGGACCTGACCCCCAGGCTCGCCTCCGCCAGATCCAGATCCAAGGCCCGGCAGAGGTGCCGTACGAAGTCCGCATCCGCCGGCGATTCCTCTCGAATCCCGTGGTCCGCGTGGGCCACGGAGAGATCCAGGCCCAGACTCTTGCGGAGCGTCCACAGCAGCACCAGGAGCGCCACCGAATCCCCGCCGCCCGAACAGGCCACCAGCACGCGGCCACCGACGCTATCCCTCCGGCGCTGAATCTGCGCCAATGCATCCGATTCGAAGCGATTCACCACTCCAGGCTAATCGAGCGAGGCCGCACTGAACATGGCTGAGCTTCCGATCAAACGAACTTGACTGATGGGTTGCCCCTCACCCAGGCTGGAGCTGGTGCATCAGTAACTGGTGGATGATCCTCCTGGAGGCGCAGTGAGACTCGGCAGGATAGGATTGCAGTTCCGCTGGATCTCCCTGCTGCTGCCCCTGCTTTTGCCCGTGGGGTTGAGGGCCGAAGGGGAGAGTTGGATCGAATTCCTCACGAACTGGCGCAAGGCTGACCACGCTCCGGTCACCCTGCTTGTGCCCAAGGACCGCCTGCCCGCTGTTTATCCCAGATCCGATGAGGCACTCCTTCTACTGGGTGCCACAGGCGACATGAACATTCAGGCCATCGATGGACCTGGGCTCGTAGGGCTGCAGGAAGCCCGCGGCTGGAAAGAGGGCCCGCATTGGATCCTGCTGGGCCGTGACGGCGCGGTCCTCGACGAAGGCACCGATCTGCCCACGGGCGACTACCTCCAAAGCAGGCTTTCGGGTGCGGGCATTCCTTCGACTTGGGAATTACTGAATACCTTCATCCGCGAGCATCCCGACAACGGCTCGGCCATCCAGCGACGACTCATTATTGCTACGCGCCTGGCTCGGCGCCGATTGCTTAACCTAAAGGACCAGGGCAAGGTCCATGGGGTCAAATTCACGACTGAGTCTCTCCTTCCAGGGTTCGAGTCCGCCAAGCTGGTGGATCAGGCCCTGCCCGAAGAATGGTGCCTGGAGGTCGAGGACTCGCTGAACCGGCTGAACCAGTTGCCCGACCCCTGGCGTCTGGGCAATCGTCTCTTCTTTCAACTTTGGTTGGACCTGTATGGAAAGGTGGCTTCCCCGGGACTTCGAGTGGAACTGGCCAAATTGAAGGATGCCGTGCAGAAGGCTTGGGGTCGTTGCCCCCATTCCCGCCGCAATCCGATGCAAGCAGGGCCGCAAGGCGATGATCTCTTTGGCCTGGGGGAATTCTGGATGGCTTGCGAAGTAGCCAGCAGTTCCCGAGCCTCACTGCCCGAGTTGCCCATGTTGATACCCTCCCCTGGCCGGTTCTGGCCTGACAGTCTTGTGCTCAGCTATATATGGAGCAGGCCTGGGTGGGGGCACGGGCAGGAATTCCTCACCTTCCTGGACCGGTTGCCTTCCCTGGATTCTGGGCCGATTCCCTGGAGTGCGTACTGGCGGGAATGGACTCTTTCCCAGGCCATCTCATCCAAGCTCCGAGCTTTATCCCTGGCCAACCTTGGCCGTTGGCAGGATGCTGTCTCCGCCCTCCAGGAATGCCGCCGCATTTCGGGAAAAGACTGGAAGGAGATCGGCCCGCCGCTGCTCGAGTGGCTATCGACCCCTCCTTCCGCGGATGAACCGGATAAGGCCACAACGCCTAAGAAACCCTTGGTTCCTGACACCTTTCTTGAAGTGCTGCGCTTGCCGCCCCTGGAAGATCTTCGGCCTCCGCCAAAGCCAGAGCCCCTTCGTTTCCTGGTCTGGGGGCAGCCGGGCTGGATCTCGCAGTGGGAGGCTCTGCGCGGGTCGCCGTCACTGGCGCCTTGGAGCGTTGCTGAACTGACGCGAGAGGTACCCAGCGAATCCGACACAGCGCGGATGGTCCAGGCGGGTTTCCCCACCCAGGGCTGGGCCGTGTTTCATGGACACGCCACCATCGTGGCCCGAGGAGAGGACAGGCCGAATGTGGCCCAGTTGGAGGCACACCTGCGGAGTGTGGCGCCTTCGCGGATCCACTTGCTCGACGACTTCGTGGCCAAGCATCCCGAGCATTTGGATGCGCGGCGAGACCGGTTGGCTCTGGTCAAGGCCCGCATGCCCCAGGCTTCCCTCGAAACGCGATTCCAGGAGGATGCCGCTGCTGCCCTTCTTTCCCTGGATTTCGGGCCAGAGGCACCGTGGGTTTCGGATCTCGAAGGCTGGCGGAACCAGGCGCGAAAGGTGGTCCCTGAGCTTGAAGCGATCTTGCAACGTTGGCCGGACAATGCGGAGGTATGGCGCGCCTGGATCACATGGAATGCCTTCCAGGAAAAGCCCGAATCGGTGATGGCTTTCACCATGGGTCTGCCTGTGTTCGGACCGCGCCGGGCCTGGCTCACCAACCTCCCGGTGTCAGTGCATCGCGCGGTATCTGCCGAAGGCCGCAGGACCCGCCGCTTCGGTCTCGTGATTGACTGGTTCGAGGGTGCCTGGGCCCAGGTGTCGGCACGCTCGCGAGGAAGCCTGAAGCCCCAGGCCGGTGACCTGGAGAAGGCCGTTTATGAAGGCTACCGTGAGGCACTGGCATTGGTTGGCCGTAAAGCGGAGTGTCCGGACCTTGACCGTGAGTGGGCAGCCCTGCAATCGAAGGCCAAGGCTGCCCAGGAAACCGATTAGGACAATTGCCTGACGAGTTCAAGCAGGGCAGGTGGAATGGGCTTCTCGCACCACAGCGCCTCGGCCCACATGCACATGCGCAGCGAGCCCCAGTGCATGGCGCGGCCTTCGACGCCACGGCGGAAGGCGGGGTGGGCGATGCGGGTGACGGGTTGGTTGGGGTCGGCAGTGAACTGGCTGCCGAAGGCATCAAACGCGGCCATGCGGCGCTCCCAGACGCTGCTCACATCCACCAAGAGGTCGGGCGGGCCGGGATTCTCGCCGCCCACCCAGGCCACTGCCTCCGGCCGCCAGGGGGCGCCGGGGCAGGGGTAGTTCCTGAGCCCCGCGTAGTAGGCGGCCTCGCGGCCCAGCCGGTAGGCTCGGCGGTGGTCCGGATGGCGGTCATCTGGCGATGGCAGGATCAGCACCCGTGGTCGCAGACGGCGGGTCTCTTCCATGAGACGCACCTGGTAGGTTTCATCTTCCGTGAAGCGGCCATCGGGGAAATCCATGATGAGCCGCGTGACGCCGAGAAACCGCGCGGCTTCCTGGGCTTCGACCCAGCGGGTATCGGGCGTTCCCCGCGTGCCGAGGTCGCCGCTGGTGAGGTCGAGGATGCCTGCCTTTAACCCGCGAGTTACGGCCAGGGCCAGGATGCCGCCCACATGCACTTCCACGTCATCGGGATGGGCGCCGATGGCCAGGATGTCGAGGCCATGGGCTGGGGTATCGAGGCTCATGTTTCCTCCACCAGGATGAGGGATGTCGCACCATCCATGCTCTGGAGGATGGCATCCAAAAGATCGCCCCGCCGGAGCCAGGGAAGACCTGGAATGACGCGCTCCTGCGGCTTGCCGAAGGGAAACAGGGCCTGGCGCAACCGCTCGGGATCGCCACTGAAGAGGTGGATGGCCGCGTCTCGATGCAGGCGCCGGTCCAGTTTCCGCAGCCGTTCGTGGGTGCGCGCCTGCTCCTGCTGGAACCGGCGCTGGAGAGGCTCGGGCCAGGACGGATCTGGATCGGCGCTAGGAATCCGCGCACTGGGCAGTGGGCCCGTCCAGCCAGAGAGGCGCTCCCAGTTGCCGCCGCGCAGGGCATCCAGTTGGTTGGTAGAGACCTGGAATCCCTTGGGCACCACATAGACACTGGGCCGGGGGATGATCCTCGGCGCGGAGAGGCCCACGACCTCCCACAGGGGCTCGCACAGTCGCCAGTAGGCCCGCTCCGACGGGCCCAATACCGCTCCGGCCACGGGGAGCAACAGGGACTGCATCAGCGGGCGGATGGCCGCACCTGGGCTCAGCCAGTGGCCCTGGGGCAGGTGGTCCTCGCGCTCCAGTCGCTGTCGTCGACCCGTATTTGGGTCCAGCGAGAACCAGGGTGCCTGTACACGGGGATCCAGCGGGAGCGGGGCTCCCACGGCTTCCAGGGCATCGGCCTGGCGGGCCAGGAGGGCCTCCAGGTCGAGCGTCCGCCAACGCTCCAACTCAGCTTGAATGGGGGCTCGCACCGCGGGGTTGGTGGGCGAGAAGGGCTTGAGCCCCCGCTCCCAGAGCGGTTGTCCCAGGGCCAGCACGTGACCGCGCAGGGTGGGTTCCGTGGGCTGGGGCAGGAGGCCCCACAATTTTTCGGCCTCGGCCTGATGGACGTCCGTCCAGGGCAGCCAGCCGGTGGAGGTACCGCTGCGCGTGTCGAACCGGAAGCGGTGGCGGACCAGGCGATCCTCAGACCAACCCACCACCGAAGCCACTTCCGCCCGGTCGTGATCTTCATCCGCCAGCCAGTAGACAGCCTCGGCTCCGGTGCGACGGGCCTCGGCCAGGGCCGCCAGGGCCTTGGCCACGGAGAGGGACGGGCTCCAGCCGGCGCCGATCTGCTGGCCCGTGACGATGACAGGCGTGGCGCTCATGCCCAACCCTGCGGGGATCGGTTCGATAGATTGAAACCAGGCTGAGAAGTCGTACACATGGGCCCCAGCCTACCCGATATGCGATGCTCGACGGGATGTCTCACGTTGAACCCTGGCTCCCACCGACGACTCCGGACCTGGCCATCCTGGCCATGGAGGCCGCGGATGCGGCAGGCGTGGCCTTGCTGCGGGCCTGGCCCGAGGTGCGAAAGGGTGGCATCGGTTTTGGGAATCTGCCGCCCTTCCTCTGCTGGCGGGGACGGAACGATGATGGTTGGCATCTGGTGCTGCTCCAGGCCCGGGAAGTGGGGGCGCTGGTTCCGGGTGCCCGCACGGCGCCTCTGCCCATGGGTTGGCTCGAGTCGCTGGATCTCGAATCCCTCGCCAGGCCCCTGGCCCTGCATCCGGACTTCCCAGGAGGGGCCTCGATCCACGTGGTCCATCTTCCGGGCGGGGAGGCCTTCCATTGCCGAACCTTCGGCACGGACGCTCCCAATCTCGTGGCGGAAGTGCTGAGACACACCAGTTCCATTCAAATCTGGAATCTTGCCGATTAGGTTTGTTGTGGGGGCGCGATGCTGAGCCTGGACCTGTCCACCCTGAAGGAAGCCGCCTTGGCCGTGGCGGTGGGCTTGATGATGGGCCTGGAGCGTGAACGCAGCGGTTTCGAACGGAGCCAAGAAGGCCGCGACGAGCCTCACCATCGGCGGGAATCGGACCAGGCCTCGGCCCTGCATGGCAGCCTGGGGGCCCGCAGCTTCGCACTGTTGACCCTGCTGGGCTGGCTCTCGGTGAAGGTGGGCGGGGACCACCCCGCCATCCCCATCGCCGTGATGGCCTTCGCGGCCTTGCTGATCGGCCTCTTCTACTACGAAACCAGTTCTTCCGATCGGGGGCTCACCACGGAAATCGCGGCCCTGGCGGCGCCCCTGCTGGGCATGTTGCTCACCAAGGATGCCCTGTTAGCCGTGGCTGTGGCCGTCATCGTGACCCTGCTCCTGCTCTCGAAACCCTGGATCCGTGCCTGGATCCCCAAGCTGCATCGCGAGGACCTGACCGCCTCCATCCAGCTGCTCATTGTCTTTGCCATCCTGCTGCCCATGCTGCCGGAGCGGACCCTGGATCCCTGGGGTGTGCTCTCGCCCCGCAAGGTGGGCTGGATGGTGGCCCTCATTGCGGCGGTGGATTTTCTTGGCTATGCCCTCAATCGGGTGCTGGGTACCCGACGGGGGGCGGCGATGACGGGGTTGGTGGGTGGGTTGGTGAGTTCCACCATGGTGACGGTCACCATGGCGAGGCGGGCCCGCGTGGACGCCTCCCTGCAGGGGCCGGGCCAGGTGGCCGTGCTGCTAGCCTGCGCGGTGATGGGTCTGCGGGTCAGCGTCCTCGCGGGCGTGGTGGGTGGGACGTCCCTGGCCCGACCTCTGGTGCTGCCCATGGCGGCCATGGTGTTGATTCTGCTCGGGGCCAGCGCCTGGCTCTATCGGGTGGGTGCCCAGGAGGTCGGCGGCGAGGAAGTCGCCCTCCAGAACCCCTTCCAACTCAAACGAGCCGCCGGTTGGGGCCTGGCACTGGCCACGGTCCTGCTGGTATCGGCAGCGGCGCGGGCCTGGTTTGGGGATCGGGGCCTGCTGGTGGCGGCGGGTCTCTCGGGCCTGGCCGATGTGGATGCCATCACCCTTGCAGTGGGCAGTCAGGTGCGTGGCGTGGGCCTGCCGGCGGCCACGGCGGTGCTGGCCATCATCCTGGCCATCGGGGCCAACACCTTGGCCAAGTCCGTTTTCGCCTGGTTCTCCGGCGGCCGGGCCTTCGGATTGCGGCTGACAGCCGTACTGGGAGCCTCACTGGTGGCCGCGCTGCTGGCGGCCTGGCTGCAGTCCTAGGCGATTGGGGTCCGAAGGCTACTTCCCGCGGTTGCTCATGCGGGTGTGGGTGACGCCACTCTTGCCCTGGGGCTTGGTGGAGGCGCGCACGGCAGGCTTGGGGCCTCCGTTGGCCTTGGGCTTGGCCGACGCTGTGTTGGCGACGGGCTTGTCCGCGGCCTGAACGGACTTCAGGAGGTCGGCAGGAACGAGCGGCTTGGTCATGGGAACTCCTGCTGACAGTCTAACCGCAAGCTAGGCTTCCTGCCGGAGCTTGCCACTTTCTCCAACCCGCCGCGATGTGACAGGGTTCATTGGAAGGCTCCCCGGAGCGGCGGATATGCTGGGTGAGTCCGGGCGACCGGCGGATCTTTCCTGGGATGGTGGGCCATGGTCGCAAAGGGTGTGGAAGGACTGGCTGCAAGCGCGGTGCGTGCCTTCGGCGCGTGGAAGGATCATTCGCGGCTGGCCCGCCGACAGCTGCTGGAGGCCTGGCTGGAACAACTGGCCCTGGTGCGCGAGGAACTTGTCCAAGGCATCACCCGCGAGACAGGCAAGCCGATCACGCTATCCCGAGGGGAGGTCGCGCGGGCCGAAGTGACGCTTCGCGCCACCATCGAAGCCGCAGCTTCCTTCGGCGAAGAGGCCATTCCCTGCGATCTGATGGCCGGGGCTGAGGGCTGTCGGGCGGTGCTCCGGCGCTTTCCCGTGGGCCCGGTCCTGGCCATCACGCCCTTCAATTTTCCTGTGAACCTGGCCATGCACAAACTGGCACCGGCCTTGGCCGCCGGGTGCAGCGTCATCTGGAAGCCCTGCCCCCAGGCGCCGCAGACGTCGCGGCTGCTCTGGGAGAGCTTCGAGGCCGCCCGGATTATGGTCGCGGCCCCGGTGCACCTGATCCAGCTGGCGGGCTCGGATCCCGCTGCCGCCGAAGCGCTGGCCGGGGATACGCGGATCGCGGTGGTGAGTTTCACCGGCTCCGAGCGAGTGGCGCGCCACCTGGAATCCGTGCTGGTGGGCAAGCGCCTGCTGCTGGAGCTGGGCGGCAACGCGGCCGTGGTGGTGGATGAGGGTGTGGATGCCGTGGCCGTGGCCCGGCAGCTGGCCCCGGCGGCGGTGGCAGGCGCAGGTCAGAGCTGCTGCAAGGCCCAACGCTTCTACGTGCATCGCAAGCTCTGGGATGCGTTCCTGCCCGCCTTCATCGAGGCCGTGAAGGCCCAGCCGGTGGGCGATCCCATGGATCCCAACACCGTGGTCGGGCCCCTCATTGACGAGGCCACGGCCCAACGGGTGGATGCCAGCGTGGATCGCGCCGTACAGGCTGGAGCCCAGGTGCTGTTGCGTGGCCAGCGTCAGGGTGCGCTGTTGCCTCCGGTCATCCTCAGCGGCTTGTCGGAGCATGACTTCCTTCAGTGCGAGGAGGCTTTCTCGCCCGTCACCGTGCTTACTCCCGTGGAGTCCTTTGAGCAGGGGCTGGATCTGGCCGCCACCACACGCTTCGGACTGCGGGCCAGCGCGTACAGCCGCGATCAGCGGAACCTCCGCCTGGCGGAATCCAAGCTTCGTGTCGGCGGCGTGCTGTTGAACCTGCCCCCCACCTTCCGTCTCGATGCCGCGCCCTTCGGGGGTGTGAAGGCCAGTGGCAACGGCTTCGAGGGCCCCCGGTGGGCCATGGAAGGCTTCACGGAAAGCCACCTCATCGTCGAAGGTCCCGCCCTGTAAACATCCCTTCGGAGTGAACCCATGCCTTTGTCCATGCCCTTCCAGGTCGGTGATTTGGTGGTGGTGATCCTCCAATCACCACGGGAGCGCCTCTGGGGTCAACTTCTGGGGCTCGATGCCTCCGGCCTCGCCTTGCGCGGGCTGGATCTTTCGCCCTGGGAGGAGGTCCTGACCCTGGTCCGGACCGGCGAGGCCGACCAAGTGGCCCTGGGCACCCGCTTCCTGCCCATGCATCGCGTGGAGGCCATGTACCTCGATGAAGTCAGCTCGGGCGCCCCCAGCCTGGCTGACAGTTTCCAAGACCGAACCGGCCAGGACGCTCGTGTCTTCCTGGCTGATCCGCGCAAAGCCTTGTCCTAAGTTCTCGGAGGAATTCATGTCCCACGCCAACCACACCCTATGGATGGAGCGTTTCCGCGCCCGCGCCAAGGCGCTGCAGCGCCACATCGTGCTGCCGGAAGGCCGGGAGGACCGCACGCTGCAGGCCGCGCAGCTGCTGCTTGACCAGGGGCTTTGCAAACTCACACTGCTGGGAGATCCGGCGGCCATGGCCAAGCGTGGTGAAGCCCTGGGGCTCTCCTTGAAGGGCGCCCTGCTGGTGGATCCTGCCACCAGCCCGCTGCTGCAGGAACTCGCGGGCGATTTCTTTGAACGCCGCAAGGCCAAGGGCATCACCGAGGCCCAGGCCCTGGAGGCAGTGCACAACCCGCTTTGGTTCGGCGCCATGATGGTGCAATCGGGCCACTGCGATGGCATGGTGGCGGGCGCCCTCAACACCACCGCCGAAACGGTGCGGGCCTGCCTGCAGGCCATCGGCGCCGCCAAGGGCATCAAGACGGTGTCGAGCTTCTTCATGATGATCCACCCCGATGCTTCCTACGGCGAAAAGGGGGCGGTGATCTTCGCGGATTGCGCCGTGGTGCCCGATCCCACGCCTGAGCAGCTGGCGGATATCGCCATCGCCGCCGCTGAAAATGCCCGCAGCGTCATGGGCGTGGAGCCTCGCGTGGCCCTCCTCAGCTTCTCCACCCGTGGATCGGCGGAGCACGCCATGGTGGACAAGGTCCGCGCGGCCCTGGCCATTATCAAGGAAAAAGCGCCGAATCTTGCCGTGGATGGCGAGCTGCAGGCCGATGCCGCGCTGCTGCCCTCCGTGGGTCAGCGCAAGGCGCCGGGATCGAACGTGGCGGGCCAGGCGAACGTGCTGGTCTTCCCCGATCTCAACGCCGGAAACATCTCGTACAAGATCGCCGAACGCATGGGTGGCGCCGCCGCCATCGGGCCGTTCTTGCAGGGGCTTGCGAAGCCGGCCAACGACCTCAGCCGCGGCTGCAGTGCCCAGGACATCGCCGACACTGTGGTGCTCACGGCCCTCCAGTGAAACGCCTCGCCTTCTTCATCTCCGGCACCGGCGGCAACGCCCTGAATCTGCTCAGGGCTTGCCGCGAGGGCCGGGTGCCTGGGCTGCCGGTGCTGGGGCTCGCCTCCACCGCCAAGGCCCCTGGCCTCGCCCGACTGGAGGCGGAAGGCCTGCCCACCGTCGTGGTTACCCGCAAGGATTTCGACTCGGATAAAGCCTTTTCCGAGGCCTGCTACCGGGCCGCTGAGGCTGCCAACGCCGAGGTGATCTGCCTCTGCGGTTGGCTGAAGATGTTGGCCGTACCTGCCCGCTGGGAGGGCCGCATCCTCAACATCCACCCGGGCCTGCTGCCGGAATTCGGCGGGCCGGGCATGTACGGCATGCACGTGCATCGGGCGGTGCTGGAGGCCGGTGCCGCTGAATCCGGCGCCACCGTGCACCTGGTGGATGCGGAGTACGACCACGGCCGCATCCTCGACCAGCAGCGGGTTCCTGTGCTGCCGGGCGATACGGTTGAAGAACTCCAGAATCGGGTCTATGCCGCCGAGATGGACCTGTTCCCGAGGGCCCTGGCGACATACCTGCGGGAATCGTCCTAGACTGCTTTTTATGATTCCACTTCTCACTGTCGACGAGATGCGGGCCGCGGAGCACCAGGCCATCCACGGCTGGGGCATGCCGTCGCTCATCCTCATGGAACATGCGGCCTTGGGGGCTTTGGCCCTGCTGCCTTCGGGTGAGCCGCTCAACGTGCTGGTGGGACCGGGCAACAATGGTGGTGACGCCCTGGCCCTCGCCCGACTGGCGCGTCTCCAGGGACGGACGGTCACGACCTGGTCCCCCACAGGCCAGGCGGAATGGCACGGGGATGCGGGCATCCAGGCGCGGCTGTGGTTGGGCATGGACGGCCTCATCCAGACGGTCCAGGATCCGACCGAGGCCATGCGGTCCTGGCGGGGCTGGGTGGTGGATGGTCTGCTGGGACTGGGGACCACGCGCCCGCTGGAGGGACCGGCCCGGCGGTGGGTGGCTGCCCTGAATGCTTCCGGGTTGCCCGTGCTGGCCCTGGATTTGCCGTCGGGCCTGGATCCCAGCGCGGCGGAGCTGCCGGGTGAAGCGGTCCGCGCCACGCGCACCGCCTGCTTCGGCGCTCGCAAGGTCTGCCACGGTCTTCTGCCTGCCCGGGATCTCTGCGGCGAGATCACCGTTATCCCCATCCCTCTGGATCGGCCACCTACAGCGGCTCTGCACTTGCTGGAGCGACCCATTCTGCCCCCCAGGGCCTGGAATGCCCACAAGGGCCGCTTCGGGCACGTGGTCATCCGAGCGGGCAGCATGGGCATGAGCGGGGCCGCTGTGCTGGCGGCCCTGGGCGCGTTGCGGGTCGGGGCGGGGCTGGTGACGGTGTTGACCGAGGCGCAGGTTCGCGCGGAGATTGCCGCCCAGGTGCCGGAAGCCATGGTTCAGCCGTGGCAGGGTTCGGTGCCCAAGGAAGCGGATGTCCTCCTGGTGGGGCCCGGTGGCGTCTCCCTGATACCGGAGTGGGATGGTCCGCTGGTGCTGGATGCCTCGGCCCTCAAGGAAGGCGAGGGCAAGCGCTGGATGGAGCGGCCGGGCACCGCCATCACGCCCCACCCCGGTGAATTCGCCCGGCTCTTCCGGCTGTCGCGGCCGCTCCTGATGGACGAACGGCTGGCCCAGGCCCGGCAGGTCGCGGCGGGCAAGCCCGGCGTGCTGATCCTCAAGGGCGCGCAAAGCGTCATCGCCGGCGGTGCGCAGGCAGATTTGTGGATCAACACCACCGGCCATCCCGGCATGGCCACCGGGGGCAGCGGCGACCTGCTGGCTGGCATGGTGGCCGGTTTCCGCGCCCAGGGCCTGCCCATGCGTGAAGCCGCGGCGGCGGCGGCCTGGTTCCACGGGGCGGCGGGGGACCTTCTCCCCGGTGCCGGCTTATTGCCGTCCGATCTCGCCAATCTGCTTCCTGAGCTGCTGCGTGCCTGAGCGGTTCCTCTCTGACGACGCCGCCACCGAGGCGCTGGGCGAAGCCCTGGCTCACCTCACGCCGCCGGGCGGCACGTGGCTGCTGCAGGGCGAGTTGGGGGCCGGCAAGACCACCTGGACCCGGGGTTTCCTGCGGGGCCTAGGAGGCGATCCCGATGAGGTGGCCTCGCCCACCTATGCGGTGTTGCATCGCTACGAGTCACCGACGGGGCGGCTCTTCCACCTGGATCTCTACCGGCCGGGCCCCGCGGGTGCCTGGAACCTGGGCCTGGAAGAAACGCTGACGCCTTGCGACCGGTTGGTGGTCGAGTGGGCGGGCGGGGAAGGGCCCTGGCCCACGGCTTGGGTGGCCCGCCTGACGCTCCGTTCCGAAGGCGAGGGAAGAAGCGCTGATTGGACAACGCCTGACGCATCGGTTGCGCCATGATCGGGGCATGACCCCAACATTCACCTTGGCCCTCGCCGTATCGCTCCTCACTTGTCTGCTAGCGGCTCTGGCTCTCTGGGCGAGCCTGCGGCGCAGGCCCATCGACCCTGCGCCCTTCGAGGCGCTGCGGCGACACGCAGAGGAACTGGCCTCACGCGATCGCAGCGAGGCCCAGCAGGCTTTGGGCGCCCAGATCCGGCCCCTGTTGGCCGAACTCGGTGAGCTGAAAACAGCCCAGGCTGAAAAGCTGGGGGAGGGCTTTCGCTTGCTGGCCGCCGCCACCCAAGAGTCGCTGCGGGCTTCGCGGGAGGAGCAGGCCCTCCAGTTGGATCGCGTGCAGCAGCAAGTCGACAAGCGTCTGGCGGCCATCCAGGTGTCCAATGAAGAACGCTTGGAGGCCATGCGGCGCACCGTGGACGAGAAGCTTCACGAGGCCTTGGAGCGGCGCCTGGGCGAGAGCTTCAACCTCGTGGCCCAGCGGCTTGAGCAGGTCCAGAAGGGTTTGGGCGAGATGCAATCCCTGGCCCAGGATGTGGGCGGGCTGAAGCGGGCCCTCACCAATGTGAAGACCCGCGGCGTGCTGGGCGAGGCCCAGCTGGGCGCCCTGCTGGAACAGTTCCTGTCGGCGGGACAGTACGCCGCCAACGTGCGAATCCGCCCCCGCGCCCCGGAAATGGTGGAGTTCGCAGTAAAACTGCCCGGGGCCGAAGAGGGCGGCACCGTGTGGCTTCCCATCGATGCGAAGTTCCCCCTGGAGGACTACCAGCGGCTCATGGAGGCCTACGAGGTGGGCGATCTCGCCGCGGTGGAGCTGGCGGGGCGGGCCCTGGAAGTCCGCCTGCTCGCCCAGGCTCGCGATATCCGCGACAAGTACATTGCCCCGCCCCACAGTACGGATTTCGCGCTGCTCTTCCTTCCCTTCGAGGGACTCTACGCCGAGGCCTTGCGCCGCCCCGGTCTGCTGGAACGCATCCAGCGCGAGTGCAAGGTCACCTTTGTGGGGCCGACCACGCTCACGGCCTTCCTCAACAGCCTGCAGGTGGGGTTCAAGACGCTGGCCATCTCCAGGCAGAGCGGGGAAGTCTGGAAACTGCTCGGTCACGTGAAGGCCGAATTCGGTAAATTCGGCGAGTCCCTGGCCGTGGTTCAAAAGAAGCTGGACGAGGCCAGTTCCAAGCTGGGGGATGTCTCCAAGCGGAAGGAACTCATGGAGAAGCGTCTGGCCGGGGTGGAGGTTTTGCCTGGCGAAGAGGTCCTGGGAGTGTTGCCAGGTCCAATTCACAGCGAATAATTCACTTCACAATCCGGGAGAATGCCTTAGGATTCGGGCCAACCCCGGGGGTCGAATGCTGAAGGGACGTGAGCGGCACGGCATTGGTGAAGTCATCGCCGTCGACCGGAACTATGTCCCCATGCAGGAAGTCAGCCGCCGCCGTGCCCTTTGTGCCGTCGTGTCAGGACGCGCCCACGTGCTGAACCCGGCGACCTTCGAGCGCCACCATGACCTGGCAGGTCACCTGGAACTCATCATCTTCCCCCATGCCCAGGCCTGCAGCGATTCCAAACTGTTGCTGGGCCGCCTGGAGCGGCGCGTCCTTCGCCGCGACCACTATCTATGCCAATACGAGGGTTGCCATCGCAAAGCCACCACCGTGGACCATGTGGTGCCGCTCTGCCAGGGGGGCTCCACGACTTGGCAGAACCTCGTCGGTTGCTGCCTTTCCTGCAACCAGACCAAGGGTGGGCGAACCCCCGACCAGGCCGGCATGGTGCTCAAGCGCCAGCCCAAGGGCCCTCGGGCCCACCTCTTTGAGCAGTTCGAACAGCTGTTGAAGCGGGCCAGCGCGGCCTGAACGGCTGATTACGAATCAGCTGACCGGCCAGTGATCGCACGGGTTTTCAGGTGGAGTTCCGCCCATTCCTTGGCGGGATCGCTGCGCCTCGTGATGCCTCCACCCGTCCAGTAGGTGAGGTGCTCACCCGCGATCTGGGCGGTCCGGATGGGCAGGGCCAGGTCCAGGTCGCCGTTGGGGGCGATCCAACCGGCGGCCCCGCAGTAGAACCCGCGAGGGCCAGCCTCGGCCTCCGCCAAATGGCTGCAGACTGCGTGCTTGGGGGCTCCCGTGACACTGCCACCCGGCAGCACGGCGCGAAGCAGTTCCGCCAAGCCCAGGCCAGGTTTGGCCTTGGCTTCCACGGTGCTGACCAGGTGCTGGACCGTGGGATAGGGCTCCACGGTCATGGGTCGCTGCACCCGTACCGTTCCGGTTTGGGCGACCCGGCCCAGGTCGTTCCGGACCAGATCCAGGATCATGGTGTGCTCGGCCCGCTCCTTGGGATCGGCCACGAGCCGTTCCGCAGCTGCCTGATCGAGGACGGCATCACCGGTCAGGGGCGCGCTGCCCTTGATGGGTTGGGACCAGATGCGTTCCCCCCGGCGAGCCAGGAGGCGCTCCATGCTCAGGCAGAGGAGCCGGAGATCCCCGAGCTGCAGCAGCGCGCCAAAAGGCGGGCAGGCCCGGCGAAAGGCCGAGAGCGCGAAGGCCACCGGGTCCCCGGTGAGCAGGCCATCGAAGGGCACGCAAAGGTTGGCCACGTAGAAGCCACCCTCCAGGATGCTGGACTGGATGGCCTCGACCGCCTGCCGATGCTGTGGCTCGGTCCATCGTGAAGTCAGGTTCACGGCGGCGGGCTCGGGGTTGGAAACCCGGCTGAGGCGGGCCGTCCAGGCATCCGGGTCGGGAGGGTGGTCGCTCCAGGACCAGAGCTCGGCTCCCTCCGCAGCCATGTGCAGGGCTTCACCCATGGCCGCCCAGTGCTGGCCCAGCTGGCCCACTGGCGTGGCTTGCCTAGGCAGGCTGGCCTCGTCGCAGGCCAGTTCAAAGGAGGCGGCGCCCACCCAGGGCTGGCTCCCAGCCTGAATCGAAGTCGCCAAAGTCTCCCAGGGGGAGCCGGGCAGAGGCTGCGTGCCCATGCGGGAGCACCACTGTCGGCCATCCCAGGTAGACACCAGGACCTTGTCGGGAAGGGCCAGCAGGCCTTCGCCGGTATCCCCGGAATGGAGCCAGGCCGCGCCTTGCCGCATCAACGCCTGCCCGCATTCGGGCCAGGGGGACGGGAGTTGGAAGGGGAGGCGATGCCTGGGACGAAGATCCATGGCGCCATGATCCCATCGGAAGCGTCTATTAGTGAAAGGGACTAACAGCGAAAAAGAGTGCACTAACAAATTGTATTTCTGTGACAAATAGTGAGCGAAATTTGATCTTTTCTTTTTTCAGATTTCAACCTAGTCTCTTGGGCCAGGAGGAACTCTCATGCCTTCAGTGGATATCAGCTCTCAGACCGGGAAGGATTTCGCAGGTGATGCGTTAATCGTTCCCGTTTTTTCAGGACGTGAACGCCATCGTCTGCCACTCGCCATCAGCAAGGTCGCCCGCCAGGTGATGGATGAAGAGGATTTCAAGGCGGACTATCTTGAAGTTGTCCCGCTCCATCACCCCAATGGTGTGAAAGAGAGCCGTTGGATGGTGCTGGTGGGGCTCGGTGACGAGGAGAAGGTGACCCTCAATAAGATCCGCAAGGCCGTGGGCACCGCGGGCCGTTTCTGCCTCAAGAAGAAGTGGAAGAAGATCGGCGTGCTTTCTCCCTCCACATCCACCCTGGATCACGACGCGGTGCAGGTGGCGGTGACCGAAGGGGCGCTGCTGGCCAACTACGATTTCGTGGCCTTCAAGGGCGGCAAGCCCGAGGCCAAACAGTTCGCCTCTATCGAAATCTTCACCAATGGCGATGACACGCGCAAGGCGCGGCGCAAGCTGCCGATCATCGAGGCGGGCGTGGCCGCCTGCCATCGGGTCCGCGACCTCGCCAACACGCCTGCCGGTGATCTCTATCCTGAGATTTTCGCCGAAACGGCCCTGAAGCTCGCCAAGCAGCACAAGCTTCACTGCGAAGTGCTCGACGTGCCGGCCCTGGAAAAGGGTGGATTCCGGTCGGTGTTGGCCGTGGGGCAGGGCAGCATTCGGCCGCCCCGGGTCGTCAAGCTCGAATACAAGCCCAAAGAAAAGCCCAAGAAGCACGTGATCCTGGTGGGCAAGGGCGTCTGTTTTGATTCCGGCGGCCTGTCTCTCAAGGATGCTTCCGGCATGGAGACCATGAAGGACGACATGACCGGCGCCGCCATCGTGCTGGCCACCCTGGTGGCCTGCGCCCAGCTGGAAGTGCCAGTCCAGGTCACGGGCCTCATGGGCCTGGTGGAGAACATGCCATCCGGGTCCAGCTACAAGCCCGGCGATGTGCTGCGCAGCCGCAGTGGCAAAACCATCGAGGTGCTGAACACCGATGCGGAAGGTCGGTTGGTGCTGGCGGACCTGCTCCACTACGCCAGCGAACTGGGCGCGGATCATGTGGTGGACTTGGCCACCCTCACCGGGGCCGCCCTGGTCGCCATGGGGGATGGGGTATCGGCTGTCATGGGCACCGATCAGAAACTGGTGGACCGCCTCCTGGATGCCGGTGGCTCCGTGGGTGAGTATCTCTGGCAGCTGCCCCTGGTGGAGGAGTACACGGACCAGTTGAAGAGCCCCCTGGCCGACCTGAAGAACATCACAGGCATCCGATGGGGCGGGACCATCACGGCGGGCCTGTTCCTCCGCGAATTCATCGATCATGCCTCCTGGGCCCACATCGACCTGTCTGGCAGCTGGTCGGGCAAGGACCGGGATTACCGCACCCACGGGGGAAGTGGCGAGGGCCCCCGATTCCTCCTTGAATGGCTCATGGACTGACCGTTTTTCGGCTTTGCAGAAAAAAAGGGGGCCTCGGCCCCCTTTTTTTCAAATAGATGGAGATGTCCCTCTTGACCGCAGGGCACGGATGGGGATTTATTGAGGACTGCCCTCACGTCACCCAAGCCCCTCACCCCCCGGAGTTCCCATGGAAGCGATGGAGACCCTCACCAAGGCCGATCTCTCCCGACACCTGATGGAGCGCCTTGAATTGGGCAAGAAGGATGCTGATCTCCTGGTCAACACGTTCCTGGAGAGCATCATCGAATCCCTGAGGACTGGCGAAGGCGTGGAGTTGCGGGGCTTCGGCAGCTTCCGCCTGCGCGATCGCCGGGCCCGCCAGGGGCGCAATCCCCGCAGCGGAGAAAGCATCCAGGTCCCCCCCAAGCGGGTGGTGTACTTCAAGCTCGGCAAGGAACTGCGCAGCAAGCTCATCGACGACTGAACCGCTCTGAATCGATAGGAGTCACCATGCGCTTCTCCAAACTGCTCGTCTCCCTCTTGGCGGTGCTCGCGCTCGCCACCCCGGCCTTCGCCCAGAAAAAGCTCTCCAAGGAAGAGAAATCCAAGCTTCCGCGGATCGCCATCCTGGAGTTCAAGGCGGCTCCCGATGCCTGGCACGGCTGGCACCACGGCGGCTGGGGCAACCAGATGAGCACCATCTCCAACCAGCTGCGCGATCTCTTCACCACGGAGATCGTGGAAAAGGGCAAGAACAAGATCCGCGTCGTGGAGCGGGAGCGCCTCAACGAGATCCGCGAAGAGCTGAATTTCCAGCAGAGCGGTGAAGTGGATGTCGCCACGGTCCAGAAGATCGGCAAACTGCTGGGCGTGAAGTACGTGATGACTGGCAAGGTCACCCGCTTCGCCTACAAGGAAGGCGGCTTCGGCACGGGTTGGGGCGTGGGCGCCCTGGTCAGCAAGGTCACGGGCGATGGCATGGCCGGCGCGGTGGCAGGCAGCGTGCACGTGAAGAAGGCCTCATTCTCGGGACGTCTCGACATCCGCCTCATCGAAGTGGAGACGGGCGAGGTCCTCGGTGCCTGGAAGGACGAGGACAAGGTGGACAACACCTCCGTGAAGGTCGCGGGCACCGGTGGCGATGTGGCCTACGACGAGGAGTTGGTGAACAAGGTGTTCGAGCCCATCGTGGCCCGCATCACCCCCAAGCTGCTCCGGGCCACGGTTTCGGCCAACGAAGACGAATGATCAGACGCTTATCGTGAGGAACGGGGCCCTTCGGGGCCCTTTTCCTTGTCTGCGTTCACGGAAAACCAGGCGTCCACGGCGCTTCGGATGGCGCCGGTGTAGCCCGTGCCGAGCACCTCGGAGCAGTGGAGGTGCCAGGTGTTGACTTCGATTAGCTGGCCCTGCTGAAACCGGGCGCTCAGGGCACGCTGCACGGCGGGTTCCGCCAGGCGATCCTGGGTGGCCAGGAAGCAGAGGCTGGGGGTGACCAGGCGAAGATCGCCAACGCGACGCAAGAGGTCCGTGTCCTGGGGCTCGTAGCCACCCAGGCGGCCCGCTGTGAAGGCGGCCGCCCTGCCGATGGGTGGAGCGAGCAGATGCCACCAGCGGTCTTCAGGGCCCCGTACCAGACGCTCGGCGAAGCTGCGGCTGCTGGCGGGTGCGCCTTCCCATATGATGCCCGCCAGGGGGCCTCGGCCTTCGCGCTCCAGATCGGCCAGGGCCAAGAGCCCGACCGAGGCACCCAGGCTGCGGCCCAGAAGCAGGATGCGCTGCCGGGGCACGCCGGAGTCCTCCAGGTGGTGGACGATCCGCACCACTTCCTGGGATTCCGTCACGCCAAAGGTCACGGCCGGAGCTGGTCCACCACGGCGCAAGGCGTCATCCCGCCGCCGGTAGGTGAAGATGGCTGCATCCAGGCGGGGGAACCACTTCAGCGCCGGGCTGGTGCCCCAGCGGTCATCCCCGAACCCGTGAAGCAGCAGCACGACACCGGGGGAGGGCGTGGGTCGGGTGAAGCGCCACAGCTGAAGCCCGTCCACCTCCTCGTGGGACCAGGTGCCTCCGGGGTCGCCGTCCTGGCCCGCCGCCAGCTCGCGGTAGGTGCCCTCCACCCGCGCCAGGGGCTGGGGCCGGTAGAAGGGCGGGTCCACCAGCTCCCGGGCCACGGCGTGGCTCTTCCAGGCGGTGAATCCCACGATCCCCAGCAGGGGCAGGAGGCCGAGGGCGTTCCAATTTCGGCGTCTCACCAGTAGCCTGTGGTGACGAGAAGATCGGTGGACCCGTCTGACACATCGCACTGGCACCCGAGGCGCTGGCCGGCTTTCGCGCCGTTGCGCGCCAGCACCCGACTTTCATGGTCAGAAGGTTGCTCCAGGGCCTCCGCGCCCTGGAGGATGGTCAGCACGCATCGCCCGCAGGCCCCGCGCCCGGAGCAGGCCGAGGCCACGGGAATGCCCGCCGCGAGACAGCGGGCCATGAGGGTGCCCTGTCCCTGGAGGACATGGTCCTTCTGCCTGGTTCGGGCCACCACTGCCATGACTATTTAACGAGGACCGCCGTCACCCCGGGGAGCCCCTCGGCCGTGGGCAGGGGATCGGGCTTGCCATACAGCACCGAATCCAGCTTCTGGGTGAGCGTCACCTGGTAGAGCCCCTTGTCGGCAGGCAGGTCCAGTTCGCCCGCATCCGGGCTGAAGGTCTCGCGTTGGCTGGTGAGGAAGAACCGGTGCTTGCCCGCAGTCAGTCCCTTCACTTCCAGGGCGTTGGCGCCCTTGGGAGCCTGCTGGACGGGGATGCGGGTGCCATCGAGGCTGAACTCCACGGGGCCTCTGACCGCGCGGGTGAAGCGAAAGACCACCGAGCCTGCGGGAATGGGGTGACGGGGCGTCAGGGGCACCTTGCGGCAGCCCATGAAAGTCGCGGCGCCCAGCAGCACCATGGCGGGAAGTAAGGGGTGGAACTTCATGAACCCTCCGGAACTCTCATCATATGCGATGAAGGCTCGCCAGGTCTCATGGGCGCTGCAGGAGCACCACCGCTTGGGCAGCCAAACCCTCGCCGCGGCCGGTGAAACCCAGCTTTTCCGTGGTGGTGGCCTTGACGTTCAGTGCCTCGGGGGGGATGCCGAGGAGCGGCGCCACACGGTCCCGCATGCGCAATCGGTGGGGACCGATCTTCGGCCGCTCCCCGATGAGGCACACATCCGCATTGACCACCTGCCAGCCCCGTTCGCTGAGATCGCTCATGACCTGGCTGAGAAGCTGCGCTGAATCGGCCCCCTTGTAGGCTGGATCGGTATCGGGGAAGTGTTGGCCGATGTCACCGAGGCCCGCAGCACCCAGCAGGGCATCCATGAGGGCGTGCAGCATGACGTCGGCATCGCTGTGGCCGAGGAGGCCCCGGTCATGGGGGATATCGCAACCCATGAGCATCAGGGCGCGGCCCGCCTCGGGCTCGGCGAACCGATGGACATCAAAGCCCTGGCCGACGCGAATGGCGGTCATGCGCCCTGACCGCCCAGCGCCCGATGGTTCCCGGTGGATTCATCCGAGATCTTGTGGGCGCCGGTGATGGGGTATTCGGGCAGGGTGATGATCACCTCGGTACCCTGACCTTCTTCACTGATGAACTCCAGGGTGCCGCCGTGCTCTTCCACGATCTTCTTCACGGTAGCCATGCCCAGGCCCGTGCCCTTCTTCTTCCCGTAGCTGAAGAAGGGTTCAAAGATCCGCTTGATGACCTTGCGGGGAATGCCCCGACCCCGGTCCTTCACCCGGATCTGCACGCCGCCGGTGACCTGGCACCAGGCCACGAGGACTTCGCCACTGAGATCCGTGGTGGCTTCCAGGGCATTGGACATGATGTTTTCCATGACGCGGGTGAACCGGCCCGGATCGAGCTTTACCAGGCACATGGGCCCTTCAGCGCGGAGCTGCACGCCCAGTTCCGCCGCCCGGGGCACCATGGGCTCGAGGATGGCTTCGAGGAAACCCTGGAGGTCCACGGTCTCGCGATTGGGTTCGCGCACCTTGGCGAAGTCGAGCACGTCCTGGCTCAGGTGGGTGAGGCGGTCCACGCATTCCAGTATCTTCCGGCTGTGGTGCCGGACCTTGATGTCCTCGGTGGAGAGTTCCAACAGATCCGCATGGCCGCGAAGGACGAAAAGCCCGTTCTTGAAGTCGTGCACGATGGAGCTGGCCACCTGGCCCACGGTGGCGAGTACGTGGCCACGAAGGTTTTCTTCTGACAGCCGGGTGCGTTCGATGGCGATGGCGCAGAGGGCCACGATGGCCTCGAAGGTCTCGCGATCCGGGGGCTCGGTGATGGGCCGTCGGCTATCCAGGTACACCACGCCGATGCGCCGCCCCTGGAGCAGCAGGGGCAGGCAGAGGATGGTCTTCAGTTCCAGCCGCTGGATGGACAGGTGGTTCATGAGGTGGTGCTCATCCGCCACGTTCAGGATCCAGATGGCGTCCCCAGTCTCAAAGACCTTGTGAACGCTGGAGAGCGAGACCTGGATGCTGCCTTCGAGCTCCTTGCCCAGGTTGCGCTGGACCCGGGTCATGAGCTCGCCATCTTCCAGCAGCATGAGGAAGCCGCGATCGGTGCCGGAAATGGACAGAAGCTTGTCGAGGGACTGTTCGAGCAGGTCTTCCAGGTCGACATCCTCGGCCAGCAGCTGGGCGGTTTCGAGAATGGCCTGGAGGTGCAATTCAGAGCTGGTCTGATCCTGGCTCAGCAGGGTGAGGGTATAGGCTCCATCGGCCAGACGGAGCTGGGTGCCCGATTCCCAGGCCACGCGGCCCAGCTGCTGATCCTTGTAGAAACTGCCGTGGGTGGTCTGCAGGTCTTCGGCCCACCAGATGTCGTCGCGCAGCTCGAGCCGGATGTGGTTGCGGCTGATCATGCTATCGGACAACACCACGTCGCAAAGACTCTGCCGCCCAAGGGTGACCGAGCGGGTGAGCGGCACGCTGCGCTCGAATCCGTGGCGGTCTCTGATCAGGAGCTGGTAGCGCTGGGCCACAGCATCTCTCGGGAAGGGGATGGAAAGGCGGGGTTGGACTGCGTATGCCAAGATTATCCGCGCATCGGCTGGACACAAGTGGAAGTCCCGTGAGGGAATAGGAGTCATGCATCGACACCCCGACCTTGATCCCACCGGTGGTTCTGAGGATCCCGCTGAATACTCACTGAGGCCTCAGAAGCTCCAGGAATATATCGGCCAGGAGAAGGTGAAGGCTCGATTAGAGATTGCTCTCCAGGCGGCCACCCGGCGTGGGGAAGTGATGGATCACGTGCTGCTGTTCGGACCTCCGGGCCTGGGAAAGACCACCCTGGCGCACGTGCTGGCCAACGAAATGGGGGCCCCCTGCAAGGTCATCCAGGCGCCCGCGTTGGAGAAGAAGGGCGACCTGGCGGCCATCCTCACCAACCTGGAGTCCGGTGAATTTCTCTTCATCGATGAGATCCACCGGCTGTCGGCGCCCATCGAGGAACTGCTCTACTCGGCCATGGAGGATCGCAAGCTCGACATCCTTATCGGCCAGGGCCCCAGCGCCCAGACCCTTAAAGTCGATCTGCGCCCCTTCACCTTGGTGGGCGCCACCACACGGGCCGGGCTCATCTCCAAGCCCCTGCACGACCGCTTCGGCATGGTCCATCGCCTGGAGTTCTACACGCGGTCGGAACTGGCCATCATCGCCAGCCGGTCGGCGGACCTGCTGGGCATCCACCTTGCGAAGGAAGGCTCCGAAGCCATCGCCCGTCGCAGCCGCGGGACGCCGCGCATCTGCAACCGATTGCTGCGCCGCTGCCGGGACTACGCCGAGGTGAAGGGCGATGGCACCATCACCGAGGCTTCTGCGGATGCCTGCCTGAAGTTGCACGAAGTGGATGACCTGGGGCTGGACTCCCTGGACCGCGAGTACCTCCAGGCCATCTGCCACAAGCATCGCGGTGGCCCGGTCGGTCTGCGGACGTTGGCCGCAGCCCTGGGCGAAGACGATGGCGCCCTGGAGGATCTGGTGGAGCCCTACCTCATGCAGCTGGGTTTCCTGGATCGCACGCCCCAGGGCCGCAAGGCCACTGACGCAGCCTATGCCTACCTGGGCGTGAAGTCAGATCCGGGGCCGCTGTTCCGGTAGCAGGCCCCTCAGCGTTTCAGATCCACGCGCTTGGCATCAACCTCGGGGAACTTGGTCGGGGGCAGGGTTCCGCCCTTGGCCGGGCCGGGGGCGTCCAGGTTCTGGGTTTGATCCTTGCGTACACAGACGCCCTGCAGGGTTCCGCCTTCGTCCACCACCAGGGAACCCACTTCCACATCGCCTTCCACGTAGCCGGTGCCATGGATCTCCAGGCAGTCCGTGATCTTCATGGTGCCTTCGGCCCGGCCGGTGACCACCAGGTGCTTGGCGAAGATGTTGCCCTTCACCAGGCCGCCAGGTGCGATGGAGACCTCGCCGGTGGAGTGGATGGTGCCCTCCACCACGCCCTCGACGCGGAAGCTGTGGGAGTTCGTGTGAACTTCGCCCTTCAGGACGACGTCCTTGCCCAGCAATGAGTGAATGGCCGGTGCGGCTTCAGGTTTGGTTTTTCCACTGCGGAAGACGGCCATGGATCACTCCTTGAGTCAGGACTGCCGGCCAAGGGCGCTGAGCCATTGGCGCTGGAGCCGGAGATAGGGCTGGGGATTGACAGGCTTCCCGTTCCGGCGGACTTCATAATGCAGGTGCACGCCCGTGGCATTTCCCGAGCGCCCCATGGTTCCCAGGATATCCCCGCGGGTGACCTTCTGACCGGTTTTCACGTCCAGCCGGTTCAGGTGGGCATAGAGGGTTTCTTGATCTTCCGTGTGGCGGACCCGCACACCCCAACCGTAGCGATCCATCCAGCCCGCTTCCACGATCTCACCGTCGGCAGTGGCCTGGATGGGCGTGTCGATGACGTTGCTGATGTCCAGGCCCGAGTGGTAGCCGAGGAGGCCGTCGCCCGTTTCGTTGGAGCGCGAAAAGGGGCTGACCCTCACGCCGAAACCGGAGCTGAGATAGCCTGCGGTAGGCGGAATCGAAGGCGTGTGACTCCAGGCCCGGATCACCGGTTCCATGCGGGCCCGCACCACGGCGGCCTGCTTGGCCGTGTAGTCAAGATCCTGGTGCAGGCGGGATAGCCGTTCCTGGGTTCCTGGGGGCAGCGGGGTTGTCCTCGATTGCCCAGGGACTGTCTCCAGCGGTGAACCGAGCTGGGCCTTGGGATCCAGCAGTTTCAGCAGTTCGGTGTGCTGTTTACGCAGCGTGGCGACCTCGTTTTCGAGGGACTGGGCCTGGTCCAGCGAGGTCCGGAGCTGTTCCTGCTGTTCCAGGGTTTCCTTCTGCAGGCGGCCGAAGCTCATGATCTTCTTCGTGGCCCACATGCCATAGCCGGAGCCAATCATGGCCAGCGCCCAGAAGCCCACGACTCCGCCCAGAACCCAGACCATCATGCGTCGCGTGAGGGACCAGCGAAAGGTTCGGTGGCTGAAGACCACCATGACCGTGAGCCAACGCCCGGAATCGGGGCGGCTGGAGCGCAGGGCGCGGCGGCGTTCAGGCTTCTCAGTGGACATGGCCTTCCAGCATACCTGGGAAGCTGCATGCGAGCGAATCGTCTTCTTACAACTAAGGGACTAGAGTGGCGCCAGTAGTGTCTTTGATAGCCAGTATTCCAAGGCGTGACCCGCGAAAAAAACGAGTCCGATGAGGCTGTTCAAGGTGAAGAAAGCCTGGTCGATTTTGGAAAGATCCCCGCCCCGGACCAGCCACTGTTCCCGAATCAGCATGGCTGCCACGGCACCCCACCCGGCCCAGGACCAGAGATGACTGCCCATCTGGTGGTTGAACAGGGCCCAGCACACCAGCGCGAGGACATGCAGGCCCCGGGAAAGCAGCAGAGCACCCTGGGTGCCAAGCCTGGAGGGGATGGAGTGAAGGCCTCGCGAGCGGTCAAAGGATTCATCCTGCAGCGAGTAGAGGATGTCGAAGCCTGCGGTCCAGGCCAGCACGCCCCCGGATAGCCACAGGGCCGGTGGCTCGATGCGCCCCGCCACCGCGATCCAGGCCCCCAGCGGCGCTCCGGACAGGGAGAGCCCCAGCACCACATGGGCCCATGCCGTGAAGCGCTTGCAGAGCGAATAGCCGAGGATGATGACCAGGGCGAGAGGCGACAGCGCCCAGGTGAGCGGGCCCAGGGCCCCAGCCGCCACGCCGAAGAGGACGATGCCCGCCCCCATGAGCGCCATGGCACCGACCCTCGAGACTCGACCCGCAGGCAGGGCGCGGCTGGCCGTGCGCGGGTTTTCCGCATCCACATCCACATCCACCAGGCGATTAAACGTCATGGCTGCGGTGCGGGCTCCCACCATGGCGGCCAGGATCCAGAGGGCCGTCCGCAGCGGTGGCAATCCCTGCGCTGCGCTCAGGGCGCCCAGCAGGGCGAAGGGCAGGGCGAACACGGTGTGTTCGAACTTGATCATGTCGAGCAGTTCGCGGACCTGGTTGGGTTGCTTGCTTGGCGAAGCGCTCCCTTCGTCTGTTGCAAGAAGCGGTTCAGGCCCTTCTGGGGCGTCCATCGGGGATGGTGCCAGGGGTGCCTGGGCGGGGTTCTGGGCGTCTGCGGAGTGATCCATCACGTTCCATGATCGGATGAATCCTGATGTTTGTCTCTGCAGGCAAGCGTCTTCCCGCGATCCAGGTTCCTCAGCCCAGCCCCAGTTGCTGGAGAACCCCGGTGATCTCCCGCCCGGTGAAGGGTTTGGGGAGTAGCAGGGTCCGGGTTGTCCGAGTGGCTAGATCCATGGCGACCTGGTCGGCCTTGCCGGTGGCGAGGATCACCGGCAGGTCCGGATGGGATGCCCGGAGCAGGGGCAGGGTGCTGGCACCGCCGAGGCCCGGCATGTTCAGATCCAGCACCACGGCATCCACTGCCAGACCCTCCTTCAGTTGGCGCAGCGCAGCTTCCCCACTGGGTGCCGCGAAGGGCAGGTGCCCCAGTGAGCGGAGCAGCTCTCCCACGCTGTCCTGGATCAGCTCGTCGTCATCCACCACCAGAATCCGCAGCGGTTGGCCGGAAGGACCGGACGGGGCATCGGCCAGTTCGATGGCACAGAGACCCGTGGTGGCGGGGAAGGTCATGAGGATTCGGGTTCCAGCGCCAGGGGTGCTGGACAGCTCCAGGCGGCCGCGGTGGGCCTTCACCACGCCATACGCGATGGACAGGCCCAGGCCGGTGCCCTTGCCCTGGGGCTTGGTGGTGAAGAAGGGATCGAGGGCCTTGTCGAGCACCTCCTCGGTCATGCCGTAACCCGTATCCCCTATTTCTATGGCGACAGCGTCGGATCCAACCAAGACCGACCGCAGGCTCAGGGTACCGCCCTCGGGCATGGCATCCAGGGCGTTCACGCAGAGGTTCATCAGGAGATGGCTGAGGGAGGCCGCATCGCCGAGTATGGGGAGCCGTTGCGGAGCCAGGTCCAGGTTGATGGTCACATTGGCCGGGATGGTCCGTTCCAGGAGGGTGATTTCCTCCTGAATGATCTCGTTCACGTCGAGAACCCGGACCTCTTCCAGCCCTTGGCGGGCAAAACCCAGCAGGCCCTTGACCAGGGTCCGGCCCCGAGTGCAGGCCTTGAGAATGGTGTCCATGCTCTTGCGCAGGCGGGATTCCTCGGGGGCCTGCTCCTGATGGAGCGAAGCCAGTCCCATGATGGCGCCCAGCACGTTGTTCATGTCGTGGGCCACACCCCCGGCCAGGCTGCCAAGGCTTTCCATTTTCTGGGACCGCGCCATCTGCTGTTCGAGCTGGCGGCGCTCGGCATCGCGGAGTTTTTGTTCCGTGATGTCGGTGACCAACACGGCGAACTGCAGGGGCGCGGGCCGATAGGCGGTGACCCGGTACCAGCGGCCCAGTTCCTTCGACTCCTCCTCGAAGGTGACGCTCCCGCCCGTGAGGGCCACCTGGCCGTACTCGCGGATCCACCGCGCTTCCGTCCCTGGCAGGACCTCCAACACGGTGTGGCCGATCCACCGCTCACGCGGAATGCCGGTCATGGCCACGAAGGCGGGGTTCACATCCAGGAACCGGTAGTCGATGGGCTGGCCTGCCTCATCCGTGAGGATTTCGTGGAGGGCGAACCCCTCACCCATGGAATCAAAGAGGCCTCGGTACTGCTCTTCGCTGTGGCGAAGGGCTCGTTCAGAGATCTTGAGTGCCGTGATGTCTCTCAGGATGACGACGGTGTACAGGTCGTCGTCCACGTTGTAGCTCGAAGCATGGACACTGAGGTCGAAGGAACTGTGATCTCTGCGGAGACCCTTGATGTCGTAATGATTGGGCACCGTTCTGCCCTCTGCCCGGTCCCTAGCCCTCTGGGCCACTTCCTCACGGAATTCCGGCGCGATGAGTTCCAGGATGGAAGTCCCACTCAGATCCTCGTCAGCCGCAAGCCCGAACATCTCCCGATAGGCGGGATTGACCATGATGTGGATGCCGACTTTGGAAACACCAATGGCATCGCTGGAACTCTCAACGATGGCGCGGAGTCTGGCTTCACTTTCCCGCAAGGCCAACTCGGCACGTCTTCGCTCCGTGATGTCGCGGACATGGGCCAAGACCCTGGCCTGTCCATCCAGCTGAAAGGTGGAGGTGGTGATTTCGACTGGGAACAGGCTTCCATCCTTGCGTCGATGGAGGGTTTCGAAGGTTTCTGCAGGTTGCCCAAGTGAGGCATGAAACTGGTTCTGATAGATTTCCAGGGTGAGATTGGGATCGACCTCCATGACGGTCATGCCAAGCAGTTCGTCTCGGCTGTAGCCCAGGGCATGGCAGGTGGCCTCGTTCACCTGGAGGTAGCGGCCCTCTTTGTCCAGCAGCTCCACGGCATCGCCGGCCTGTTCCACCAGGACGTGCCAACGGGCCTCGGATTCCTTCAGGGCCCGCTCTGCTTCGACCTGTGCCGTGACGTTCCGCACGGTATGCAGCAGGAGGCGACCAGCATGGAGGTGCAGCGGCAAAGAGTTTGCCTGCCCCCAGACCAGCTTCCCCTCCCGTGTGCGGATGCGGGTGAGCGTCAAATCGGCCTCACCCTTGGTCTGGATGGACTCCAGATAGGCCAACCGTTCGGTAGGATCCCACCAGAGGTTCAACTCCTGGGTGGTGTGGCCAAGGGCCTCCTCCCGCGAGTACCCCGTGAGGGTCGAGAAGGCCGGATTCACTTCCACGAGGCGGTGCGTGTTGGCATCGGTGAGGAAGAGGCACTCCAGGGTGGTGTTGAAGATGTCTTCAGCCAGGGGTTGGGCCGATACTTCAAGCCACAAAACATTGCCATCGTCCTGGACCGTGCCCAGGACCTGTCGCGGGACGGCCTTCCCGGTCCGGAGCGCCACGGCCCCGGGCGCGTCATCCGCAGACAGCACCGAACCATCCGCCGCCATCAGGTTGAACTGTGGCTGGAGCAGATGGCGGGAGAGCAGGCTTTCTCGGCTCATGCCCAGGATCCGCAGGGCTGCCGCATTGACATGTAGACAGTGGCCCTGGGCATCCGTCATCACCACGCCCAGGGGCAAGGTGGCGAGCAGGGGGGACCAGGTAAGGGCTGGAATGGAAGGGACCGGTGGGTCGGGCATGGTGCCCCAGGGAAAGAGGTGGCGTTCATTATCGATCGGCGGTCCACAGCCTAACCCCAAGTCTTGATGGGGGTCACGCCTGCCAGCAGAGTCGTGACCTGATTCAGGTGCGGCGCAGCATCAGCAACGTGCGGTCATCCATGTAGGGCGCGCCCTGGGTGAAGCGGTCCAGTTCGCCGAGGAGGGCGGCGTCGATGGCCATCAGAGGGTCGCGACGCCGGGCCATCACCAGGGAAGTGATGGCTTCCGCACCGAATTCATCGTCCTGGGCATTGGCGGCTTCGGAAATGCCATCCGTGTAGACCGTCAGGAGGTCCCCCGGGTGCATGGACAAGCTGGCCTCTCCGTACGGTTGACCCGGCAGCATGGCCAGGGGCAGGCCCTGGGCTTCCAGGAGCTGGACGGTTCCATCCGGGCGGATGAAGAGGGCGGGATTGTGCCCGGCATTGGTGTAAGTCAAGGCGCCCGTTTGCGGATCCAAGAGGGCCAGGAAGGCCGTGACGAAACGGCGCCCATCCGTGTGCCGGGCCAGGTTGCGGGAGAGTTGGAAGGCCAGGTCGGCAGTGGAGATATCGCGTTCGGTCCAGGCTTCCAGAGTTGCCTGGAGGGAGGCCATGAGCAGGCCCGGGCCCAGGCCCTTGCCACTCACATCCGCCAGGCAGAAGAGCCATTGGCCATCGCTGCGCAGCCACCAGCCGAAAAGATCCCCCGACACTTGGCGGCTGGGCAGGTTGTTGCCCTGGATCTCGTAGCCTTCGATCACCGGCGGGAAGCCCGGCAGCAGGCCCTGCTGGATGTGACGGGCCAGGTCCAGTTCCTGGTCCACCTTCTTTCGGGCCAGGGCTTCCTCGCGCATGCGGGCCTGCTCGAGCTTGGCGGTGGCCAGGTGGGCGAGGGTGCTGGCGAGGCGCAGATCCTCCTCGGTGAAGGGCAGGCGGGGCGGATGCGAGTCGAGGTAGAGGAGCCCCTTCACCACGCCCTGGTGCTCCAGGGGCGTGACCATGGCGGAGGTGACGCCACTGAGCAGCAGCGAAGGCGAGGCCAGATTCTGCCCTTCGGCCATCGCGTTGAAGAGGACGGATTCCTTGCGCTCCAGGGCCGCATCCACCAGGCTTCGGGCCAGCAGGATGGGCTGATTGCCCTCGGGCCCTCGGGAAGCCACGGTATGCAAACCGGCCTTGGCATCCTGGATCAGCACGGCGGCACGCCAGGGCTTCAGCAGCGTCCAGAGCCGGTCCAGGAGTTGAGAGAACAGTTCCTCCGGGGGGCTGTCCTTCAACAGTTCCAGCGTCATGGATTGGATCTCCTGCATCACCTCGCGCAGGCGCAGGGTTTCCGGGGCCTCACTTCGGCGGTCGGGCATGGCCCGCAGGCGCTCCAGGGGCAGGACGAGGGAGCCGGCCGAGGAAGATGTATCAGCGGACCCGCCGATGCGGACCTTGGGGCCCTGGCTCGGACTCCCCAGCCGCACGGCCACCTGGCCCAGCATGATTTCGTCCTCTTCGCCGATCGGATGAGGGATCGTGATGCGCTCGCCGTTCAGCGAGGTGCCGTTCAGGGACCCCAGATCCTCGATGAAGGGAATGCCGCCCTTCAGACTGATGCGGGCGTGGTGGCGGCTGAGGCTGGCGTCGGGGATCGACACATCGTTCTGGCTGGAACGTCCCACGGACCAGGTCTGCGCCTCTCCCTCCAGGGGGATGGGGGCTCGGCCGGGGATGTGCAAGACCAGTGTCTTCATGAGGCCTTCGACAGGGATGGCGCAACGGAGCAGAGGGATCACTTGAAGGCAAGGTACACCAGCTTTCCGATGAAGGGTTAGCCTATGCTGATCCTCATCCCCGACAGTCTTGTCCAGACAGGAAGTCATCCCCACCCAAGCCCTGCGAAGCCCCTTCACGGTCAGGAGACTGCTCATGTTTCGATCCACCCTGCTCGCCCTGGCCTTGCCAACCCTCCTCATGGCCCAGATGGATCCTGCCCTGGCCCACGCCCGGCAGCTGTTGAAATCCACCATCCTGATCGATGGACACAACGACTTGCCCTGGGAGATTCGCGAGTATTCCAAGGCGCCCATGGATGTGGAAGCCTTCGACCTGCGCGGGAAGGTGCCGGGCGAAGTGGATCTGGTGAAGTTGAAACAGGGTCTGCTCGGGGCGCAGTTCTGGTCGGTCTATGTGCCGGGCGAGATCAAGACTGGCTTCGCGAAAGTGCAGCTGGAGCAGCTCGACCTGGCCCGACGGATGATCGCCAAATACCCGGAGGCCATGGAGCTGGCCCTGTCCACCCAGGACATCCGCCGCATTCGCGCCAAGGGGAAGGTGGCCTCGCTGCTGGGCATGGAAGGCGGCCACGTGCTGGAGAATTCCCTGGGGGCCTTGCGGGCCTACTACGACCTCGGCGCGCGTTACCTGACGCTCACTCACAACGTGACCCTGGACTGGGCGGATGCGGCCCTGGACACGCCCAAGCACGGCGGCCTGACGGCCTTTGGCAAGGAAGTGGTTCGCGAGATGAACCGGCTGGGCATGCTGGTGGACATCAGCCATGTGAGCCCCGAGGCCATGCGGGATGTCCTCGACACCAGTGAGGCCCCGGTGATCTTCTCCCACAGTTGCGCCAGGGCGCTGGTAGACCATCCCCGCAACGTGCCCGATGCGATCTTGAAGCGCATGGCAGAGAACGGTGGCGTGGTGATGGTGACCTTCATCCCGCCGTTCGTGAACAAGGAGGCCAAGACCTGGGGGGAAGATCTCGACAAGGTCACCAAGGGGCTGAGCTTCGATGAGCCGGCCTACAAGCAGGCGGAAGCGGAGTACATCAAGGCCCACGGCCCCTCACCCAAGGCCACCCTGAAAGACGTGGCGGACCACATCGAATACGTGGCCAAAGCCGCCGGGCCCGAACACGTGGGCATCGCTTCCGACTACTGGGGCGGGGAGACACCGGTGGGCCTGGAGGATGTCTCCAAATACCCGGAGCTGTTCGCGGAGCTCATCCGACGGGGCTGGAAAGACGGCGACCTGCGGAAGCTCGCCGGAGAAAACGTGCTGCGGGCCTTCGCCAAGGCCGAGGCCGTGGCCAAGAGGCTTCGCAAGGTCCGCCCCGCCAGTACCGCCACCCTCGCGGGATTGGATGGCAAGAAGTAGTACGGCTGCCTGCTGGGGCCTCAGCCGTTGTACTTCCCACAGAGGTAGCTGATGCCGATGCCCATGACCAGCTCCCAGGCCTTGGCCACGTCCGGCGAGTGGTCGGGGTCACAGTCCCGGACGGTGGCCAGGAGGCTGTCGAGCCAGAGGTCATAGAACTCGGAACCGATGGCCAGCTGGCCTGACCCGTGCCGATGGGCCAGTTCATCCAGGAAGGTGGGAGGGCCGTGGCCCTCCTCCCGGGCGGCCCGCAGCATCAACTGGAAAGAGCCATGCAGGGCCCGCTTTTGTGTGTCGAAATTCGTGTGGGCGAACTTCTCACTCACCTTGGGAGACGAGGCGAGAAAGCTCCGGTAGAAGCGATCCAGGAAGCCGGGCTGGGCCGCGCAGCGTTCCAGGCTCTTGCTGAAGGTATCCAGTGTGGCTTCATCCATGGTGACCGCCTGGGATGATGCTACTCCGACAGGCTGGGTTCGCCGGCGCAGTCTCTGAGTAGGCTGACCCCGCCTTCGGGTCGTGCTAGCCTCGCCCAGGAGCCAAGCCCAGCGGGGGCCCAGTTCCTGGTCTCAAGGTTCGTGGGAGCTGGCCACATGGAAGCATCGACCGGACAGCCCCAGGACCCGCAACTGTCCCAGGCGGACACGCTGGCAGGGGACGTTTCGGCCTTCGGGGGTGCTTCCGGAGGAGCCCGCTTTCCGCGCATCCCCGAATTTCCAGTGAAGGACTGGGACCGCTATGAATGCCTGGGGTTCCTGGGGCAGGGCGGCATGGGCATGGTCTTCCGGGCCCGGGACCGGAAGCTGGGCCGCGAGGTGGCCATCAAGTTCGTCCGCATCGAGAACAAACGGCACGTCGAGCGTTTCATGGTGGAAGCCCGGGCCCAGGCGCGGGTGGACCACGAGCATGTCTGCAAGGTCTTCGAAGTGGGCGAGGTGGAAGGCAGGGTGTTCATCACCATGCAGTACATCGCCGGAGCCTCCCTGGATCTGTGGGCGGACGAACTGTCCATGGAACAGATGGTCATCGTGCTGCGCGACGCGGCCCGAGGGGTTCACGAGGCCCACCGGGTGGGCATCATCCACCGGGACCTCAAACCGTCGAACATCATGGTGGAAAAAGCGGAGGATGGCTCCCTCCGCACCTTCGTCATGGATTTCGGCCTGGCCCATGAATGGAACCAGGACGTGACGGAAACGGGCTCCGTGCTGGGCACACCGGCCTACATGTCCCCGGAACAGGCCCGCGGGGAAGTGTCTCAGCTGGATCGCCGTACGGACATCTACAGCCTGGGTGCCACCCTCTACCTGCTGGCCACAGGCCGCACGCCCGTCTCGGGAGCGAACCCGCTGGAGATCATCAGCGCCATCTCCATCCAGGATGTCCTGCCCCTCCGGGCCCTGCGGCTGGACATCCCCAAGGATCTGGAAGCCATCACCCTCAAGTGCCTGGAGAAGGAGAGGTCCAAGCGCTACGATTCGGCCAGGGCCCTGGCGGAGGACCTGGAGCGCTTCCTGGCCGGTGAGCCAGTGCTGGCCCGCCCCACAGGGCTCTGGTACCGCCTCCAACGGAAGCTCCACAAGCATAAAGAATTGGCCATGATCGGCGCGGCTGCGCTGGTGGTAGTGCTCGTGGCCTTGGGGATGACCTTCAAGACCCGGCGCGAGGCCAATCGCCGGGAGCAACTGGCCCTGCAGTTCACGGAAGCCATGGCCCGCATCGAATCCCTGGCGCGCTATTCGGCGCTCTCGCCCCTGCATGACATCCGCCCTGACCTCTTGGCCGTGCGCGCCCAGATGGCCCAGTTGCAGCGGGACATGGCGCAGGCGGGCGCCTTGGCCAACGGGCCCGGCCACTACGCCCTCGGTCGCGGCTACTGGACCCTCGATGACGGTGAAAAGGCCCGTGAACATCTCCAGATGGCCTGGGATGCGGGCTACCGCGCGCCCCGAGTGGCCTATGCCTTGGCCCTGGTCCTGGGTCGGCAGTACCAGGAGAAGCTGCTGGAGGCGGAACGCATGGCCTCCCCGGATCAGCGGGAGGCTCGCAAGCGCAGCATCGAAGACAGTCTCCGCGATCCTGCCCTCGCCCTGCTGCGCCAGGCGAAGGGATCGGACGTGCCTTCGCAGGCCTACCTGGAGGCCCACATGGCCTTCTGCGAGGGGCGGCTCGATGAGGCCCTGGATCGGCTGAAGCGGGTGGAGGATGATCTGCCCTGGTTCTACGAGGCCCCGCTGTTCAGGGGCTCCGTGCTTCAGACGAGGGCCTGGAAACGATGGAACCAGGGAGATCGGGATGGGGCCGCAGCCGACTTCGAGGCCGGCCGCTCGGCTCTGTCGATGGCCGCTCTTCGTGGGCGCAGTGCGCCCACGGTGCATGCCGCCATGGCCGGACTGGAGCTCAATGCCTTGATCATGGAGAAGTATGGACAGGGGCGCGTGGGGCCAGTCTTCGCCCGTGGCGCAGCCGCGGTGCAAAGGGCCCTGATGGCTCAACCGGACCATGTGGGCTCACTCATCCTCGAATCGGATCTCCTGGGGCAGTTCGCAGATTTCAAGACGGGCCGAGGGGAGAACGCCGAGGCCCTCGTGAAACAGGCCGTGGCGACCGCCCACCGGGCCCTGGCCGCAGGCGATACGCGGGCTGATGCCTGGGTGGCCCTGGGTATGGCCAACTACCAGTGGGGCAATGCCCGTCAGGAGCAGAACCTCGATCCCACGGAGCAGTTGGCCAAGGCCCTTCAGGCCTTTGAAGCCCTGTCCGAAGCGAAGCGCGACTACCGGGTGGAAAATCACATCGGGCTCATCCACCAGACCTGGTCAGACTACGAGGAATTGAACGGGAAGGATCCGTTGGCGCATCTGAACGGCGCCATCGCCGCCTTCGAACGGGCCACACGCCTTGAGCCCCACCTGCTTCCAGCCTGGATCAACCAAGGCACCTGCCTCCAGCAGCGGGCGGCGCTGCCGAAGGCCGCGCATCCGGAGGAGGATCTTCAGACGGCCCTGAAGGTGCTGGATCAGGCCCGCACCCTCAATCCGAAACACTTCGTCCCCTACTTCGTGCGGGGCAAGGTCCTCCATGACCTCGCACGCATCAAGCAGCTCCGAGCTGAGGATCCCGAGCCGGACCTGAACCAATCCCTGGTGGCCAACCAGCAGGGCCTCGCCATCAATGGCACCATCCCTCACCTACACAACGGTGCAGGGCTGGCGCTGATGCAGTTGGCCCGCCTTGCCTGGGATTCGGGCCGAGAGCCCTTCACCCTGGCGGCGCAGGCCGAGGCGGCCTATCGGAAGGCCATCGTGGTGGCCCCCAACCAGCACTATGGCTACGTCAACCTGGGGGATCTCTTGATCTGGAAGGCCCGCTGGGAGGATGGGGAGAAGGCCTGGCGGAGCCTTCAGGACGCGACCTCTGTTTTGCAGAAGGCCCAAAAGGTCACCCCCGGTCACAAAATGGCACTGAGCAACCTGGGCTGGGTCTGCGCGGTACAGGCGGAGAAACGGCTCGCCACTGGAGGTGATATCACCTCGATGTTGCGGGGTGGTGAAACCCTGCTGGCCCAGGCCCTGGCCATGGATCCCCGGGATCGGAGTGCCCTGCAGTATCTGGGCGAACTCCGCCTGGCGGGAACCAGGTGGAAGGTGGCGCGACGACAGGCTCAGCCTAAGGATTTCACGGCCGCCGCCGAACCCTTGGAGCAGGCCCTGGGGTTGGCGGGTACCTCCCTGGACCTTTCCCTGACCCTTGCCAAAGTGGCCCTGCTGCAGGCTCAGTGGCAGCGGGGTAGCCAGCAGAAGCCTGACGCCAGTCTCGCCCAAGGACGGACCTTGGTGGATGGTCTCCTGAAGCTCCGTCCCCGGTGGGCCGAAGCCATGGTCATCCGGGGTAACCTCCAGCTGGAGGAAGCAGAAGGGGCCTCACCAGAGGTGCGTCAAGCCAAGGCCACCAAAGCCCATCAGGACTTCGCCGAGGCCTTCAGCCTGAACCGGCATCTCGTCGCGGAATGGAAGGCGCCTGCCGAGCGGGCCCGGCAGCTGGCCGGGACCGCGCCCTGAGGCGCTGCTTCAGCCATTGACCTTGATGGAACCCGAACCGCCCACACCCATAGCGGAAGAAGGGGCCAGACACAGCACCTGGACGATTCCCTTGCCCGAACCCGTCAAGGCCTCTGCGCTAAGACCGATCTGGTAGTTCCCGGGGTTCCTTGGCTTGTAGACAGTGGCGTCGGAAGCGTTGGCTCCGACCTTGCACGTGCTGGTCCCGAAAAGGCCCGGGTTGTCCACGTGGATGGTCGTGGGGGCATCGGGTCCGCTCTGCACGAATACGACTTCGTCCTTGTTCTTGAACAGTTCCAGGTTGGCTGGCGAGCATCCTTCCGGATGGACTTTGACCTGTTTGGTGGACATGGCGACCTCCATGGTGACTGGGTGAAGGCAGTCCGGGGGATAATGCCGGAATGCCTTGTCTTTGGGGAGCAGCGCCAAGCCTAGTCCGATCCCAGAAAAAACCGAAGAGGTTTATGGAATCCCGATTATCGGCCTGCTTCAGCTACCGTTTCGTGAAAAAATGGAACCGCGAATGCCGCGAATGGGCGCGAATAGCGTGGTTGCAGGCCGCCTGGGCCTTCGGCCCCCAGCCGCGCGTGGCGTGGCTGGCCAC
>JAYVRY010000312.1:0-3179 GCA_043775845.1 Acidobacteriota bacterium | reverse complement strand
ATCTTCACGGTGTAGCCGTTGGCCGTGAGCACGCCGGTGGAATCCCAGAGGCAGTCGTAGGAGGCGTTCTCGCCAGTGCTGTCGGTGGCGATTTCATCGATTTGGCCACCCAGGGGCGTCACGAAGTAGCGGGTGACGCTCTGCCCTTTGCCCGAAGGATCGAGATCCACGCCCACGAAATCAAAGTCGCCACTGTTGGTGTCGCGCATGTGGCGGGCGGCGTGGATCTTGGCGGGTTCGGGATCCGTGGCCTCGATGGCCACGTAAAGCGCATCGGGCCCCCAACCCACGTGGACGATGGTGGGCCAGCGGTTCTCCCCCTTGTCATCGGGCATGATCATGCCGAAGTCGCGGATCTCCAGGGATCCGGCCCAGGTGGAGACATCGGCGTCCCGGGCCATGGAAGGCGCCACCGGCAGCCGGGGAATGGCCAGATGGGGCGGGTTGGGCGATTGGGAAGCCAGGATGGGCAGGCAGGCGAAAGCCAAGGCCGGATGGCGCATGAGACATCCACAGGTGGGAAAGTTCTCCAGCCTACGAATGTCTTCGCAGCATGGTTTAGGTGTTTCACCCATTTTATTGAGGCAGCCTGCTTGCCATGAAAGCCAACTGAAAATTGGCCACAAAGAACACAAAAGGGAACAGGCGCGTGGTTTCTGATTCTTCTTTGTGCCCTATGTGTTCCTTGTGGCCACTTTCCTTTGTGTCTCCTTGCGGTGGATCAACTCGTTATTCCCGTTAGATCATTTCGGTGGGAAAGACAGCGTCTGCCGGGCGGGCTGGTGAAGCTGGATCCGTTGTCCTTGCGGATCCCCCTGGCACCAGGCCTCGGCTTGATCCGTGCGGTGCCCCGAGCCCAGGTGGCCGCTGACACCGAGAGGCACCACGAGGCGGGTGGCATCGAGGTCGCTGAGGTCCACCACCATGCGCATGGACTGGCCATGGGTGCCGGTCATCACGCGGATGGATTTGGCCGAGCCGGGAATCCGCTGGGGCGCAGGGTTGAAGACCCAGCCCAACACGCCTCCGCCATGCCCGAAGGGGTGCTTGATGCGTAGCTCATTCACCTGGCCCCAGGGACGGTTCCAGTCTAGATCGCTCTGGGCTTCGTCGAGACAGGCCTGCGTGAAGGCGGCCTTGTCGCCAAGCCCGGTGGCCTGCCACTGGGCGGGCGTGGCCTGGGCGGCGGCCAGCACCCAAAGGTCGTCGCCGTAGTTCCGGTAGTCCTTCGGGGCCAGCGATGTGCCCCTGAGCAGGCGCTCCAGCAGCCTCTTGCGGAAGGTGCGGCGGAGCAGTTCGGCTCGCGTGAAACCGGGGCCCGTGGCCTCGGCTGAACCGGAGAATTCAGGTGCCGTCGCCTGAAGTCCGAGACCCAGGATGAAGGCCTGGTGGAATCGGCTGACGGGATCCCGCTGCAGGGCCTCGAAGGAGGCCGGATCCCAGGGACCTCCCTGCTCGAGCCGCTCACGGATGCGCCCGGCGCGGCTCATGGAAGCCCAACTGGTGGCCACGGGATGGATAAAGCTCGTGCCGATGGTGCGGTTGTTGGCGGTGGCGATGAAGCCCTGGGGCGGATCGAACAGGCGCGGCATGTCGGCGGGCGCCACGAAGCCTCGCCAATCCTCTTCAGACTTGGTTCCATCATGAATGCGGCTGCCATCGTCGCCGGGGTGGCGGAGGGGGATGAGGCCCGAAGCGCGCCAGCCGATATGGCCCGCGAGATCGGCGTAGATCATGTTTTGCGGCGGACCCGGATGCTGGTCGATGGCGGCGTTGAATTCTGCCCAGTCGCGGGCTTCCATCATGCCGGTCAGGGGCCGGTGCAGGTGCCTCGGATCCAGGGCCGACCAATGGAGGGACAGGCCGGGCAGCACCTGGGGGCCGTGCTTGCCGAGGGCCACCATGAGCTCGACGGGCGGCTTTCCTTTCACGGGAATCAGCTCGCGGCGCTGCTCCAGGGCGGGTTCCCGGTAGAGATCCTGCAGGTCGGTGCCGAGGTTGGTGAAGCCCCAGGCGATGCGATCGTTGTGCCCGATGACGAGGGTGGGGATGCCTGGCAGCGCCACGCCCTGCGCGAAACGGTCCGCCCACTCGATGCGCAGGGGGAACCAGATGCCGGGGCAGGCGAGATCAAGGTGCGGGTCGTTGGCCAGCAGGGGCTTGCCACTGCGGGTGCGGCTGCCCGCCACCACCCAGTTGTTGGAGGCGAGCCGGGTTTCAGGATCGGGCAGGGGCAGGGCTGCGGCTTCCTTGAGCCAGGTTTTCAGCTCGGTGGAAACGGCGGCCCGCTTCGGCGTGGCTTCCGTCTTGAAGAAGGCCGCGGTGTCTGGCGGCAGGGGCCCCGCATCGGGAATGAGGGGCCAGTCATCCCCACCGATGCTGGGTTCCAGGAAGTGGCGCAGCGGCTCGGGCAGACCCGCGAGGGCCTCGGTCTGGAGTTCGGCTTTCCAGCTGGTGGAAAGATCCTCGTGCATGAGGAGCATCACCTTGAGGCTGTCCTCAGGCCGCCAGGGCTCGGGCCTCAGGCCCAGCAACTGGAACTCCAGCCCCCAACGGCCCGGGCGCTGGGCGATGAAGGCGTTGACGCCCGCGGCATAGGCCTCCAGGGGTGTGCGCTCTGACACGGTGCCGAGGGCCAGGGCCTGCTCGGCTACCTGTCTGAACCCGTAGGTGCGATGCAGCTTGTCTATGGGCAGGGCGGCAGCGCCGACCAGTTCCGCCAGACGCCCATCGGCGGTGCGTCGCAGGAGCTCCATCTGGAACAGCCGCTCGCGGGCCACCACGTAGCCCTGGACGCGGAAGGCGTCCTCCAGCGACTTGGCATGGATGGTGGGCAGGGCGTGGGCATCGAGATCTACTGAAACGGCGGCACTCAGGCCTGGAATGGGAGGCGCGTCGTTGGAAGGGAGTTGTCGCCAGACCAGCAGGCCAGCGCTGGCTGCAGTCAGCAACAGCACGATGCCGAGACCCAGGAGCAGTCGTTTCAGCCAGCGCATGGAGCCCCTTCTGTTTGGGAAAGACTACCCCATCCCCATGCCTTCGCCTGGCTTCGTCGAAGACCCGTGTGGGCTGCCAGAGCCGCCTCGTGAGTGGCCAGCCACGCCACGCGCGGCTGGGGGCCGGAGGCCCAGGCGGCCTGCATCCGCTCTATTCGCGCCCATTCGCGGCATTCGCGGTTC
>JAYVRY010000311.1:0-10882 GCA_043775845.1 Acidobacteriota bacterium | reverse complement strand
TCGCCGATAGGTACTGCGCGCACTTCAGAGGTCTTGTAGCCGATGCCAGAGTAGCCAATGGCGAATTGATCCGTGCCCACGCTCTGGACAACAGAACTGGAGCCGGGCTGTTCTTTTACGGTGTCCTTGTAATCGCCTTTCTGCAGGGCGTGCTCCTTGAAGTAGCCGTAGGTGCCGCTGGCGCTGTTGCGGCCGTAGAGGCTGAGGGTGCGGCTGGCGGCATCGCCCTTCAGGCCGAGGTCGCCCCAGGTCTTGATTTCTTTGTCCAGGCCGCCCTTGCGGGTCTTGGAGAAGATCGAGTCGACCTGCTGCATGCTGAGGGACTGGACCGGGTTGTTCTTGTGCACGAACACGGCCAGGGTGTCGATGGCCACGGCCACCTTCGTGGGCTTGTAGCCGAACTTCTTTTCGAACTTGTCCATCTCCTCGTTCTTCATCTCCCGGCTCATGGGCCCCAGCTGGCTGGTGCTCTCGATGAGGGCTGGAGGCGCGGTGGTGGAGCCCTTGCCTTCCACCTGGATCTTCACGTTGGGGTATTTCTTGTTGAAGCCTTCGACCCAATAGGTCATCAGGTTGTTCAGGGTGTCGGAACCGATGGAGTTGAGGTTCCCGCTCACACCGGACACTTTCTTGTAGGTGGTGAGCTTGGGGTCAACCTTGACGGTCTGGGCCGTGGCGGACATTCCAACCAGGGCGGCCAGCAGGGTCTGAGCCAGGAATTGGATCCTCATGGATACCTCCTTCATGACCTAGAGCGTGAATCCACGAGGTAAAGGCTCTTGTTACGTCTTGTGACATAGCTGTAACTTCACCCCTGATCCGGCTTGCCCTTCTGGAAATAAGTGGGTTTAATGCTTGGAGATCCTGCTTGCTGATCGAGGCAAAGCCCGCGCACCAGGATCGCGACCATCCCGATTTTTTCCCTGCGGGTGGCCGAAGTCAGGGCAGGGCCCCCTTCGGTTTCCCGATTCCCCATCCCAAACCATCCCAATTCATCCCACCCCATCCAACCCCAGGGCCGCTGAGCCTGCCGGGCGTAAGCCGCAGACAGATCCCTGGGCCCCAAGAGGAGCCCCCTTGAGTTCGAAAAAAACCATGATGATCAACGCCACGGATCCTGAAGAGATCCGCGTGGCCACGCTGGTTGACGGCGTCCTGTTCGACTACGACGTCGAGTTCCTGCATAACGAAAAAATCAAGGGCAACCTCTACAAGGCCCGGGTCGTCCGCGTGGATACCAGCCTGCAGGCGGCCTTCGTCCACTTCGGCGGCCAGAAGAACGGTTTTCTGCCCCTGGGCGAGCTGCCCCGCGAGTTGACGGGCGATGGCCGCCGGGCCCGCATCCAGGATGTGCTGCAGCGCGATCAGGAGGTCCTGGTTCAGGCGGTGCGCGAAGAACTGGGCAGCAAGGGCGCCATGGTGACTGGTCAGGTGAGCCTGGCGGGCCGCTATCTGGTGATCACACCCGGCAATCCCGTCAACGGCATCAGCCGGAAGATCGAGGCCACCGAGGAGCGCCGCCACTTCAAACAGCTCATCGACACCCTCGAGATCCCCACGGACATTGGCGTCATCGTCCGTACCGCCAGCCTGGGCGTGACCAAGGAGGACTTCCAGCGCGATCTGGAGTACCTGCTCGACACCTACAAGGAAGTGCTGAACCGCTACAAACACCGCCACGGCGTGGGTCTGGTCTGGCAGGAGGATGATGTCGTCACCCGCACCCTGCGCGACACCTTCAGCGCCGACGTGGAAGAGGTTCAGATTGACGACGAGGACACCTTCCACGCCGCCCAGTCCTTCTTCAAGCGCAGCATGCCCCAGCACCTCGAGGTGCTGAAGCACTACACCGGCAAGAAGCCCCTCTTCTCCCGCCACCAGCTCGAAGAGCAGATCGACCGCGTCTACGGACGCAAGGTGGGCCTGCCCAGCGGCGGCGCTTTGGTGCTGGATCAGACCGAGGCCCTGGTGGCCATCGACGTGAACAGTGGCAAGACTTCCGGCGACGGCGTGGAGGACATGGCCTTCAAGACCAACATGGAAGCCGCCGAGGAAGTGGCGCGTCAGTTGCGCCTGCGCGACCTCGCGGGGCTCATTGCCATTGACTTCATCGACATGAAGCGCGAATCCCACATCCGTTCCGTGCAGGACAAGCTGGTAGATTGCCTCAAGGCCGACAAGGCCCGCATGGAAGTGGGGAAGATCAACCGTTTCGGTGTCCTGGTCATGACCCGGCAGCGCATCCGTCCCAGCCTGCAGCACGTGAACCACGAAAGCTGCCCCACCTGCGCAGGCACCGGCAAGGTGAAGACCATCGAAGCCATGGCCCTTTCCGTGGTGCGCAAGCTGCACAGCATCCTGGCCAAGGGTGGCATCGGCGAAATTCGCGTGAAGCTGGCCCCGGCCATTGCCGCCGCGGTGCTAAATGAAAAGCGCAGCGACCTCTCGCTGATGGAAGAAGAGAGCGACGCGAAGATTCTCATCCAGGCCGACTGGACCATGAGCTATGGCGAAATGTCCGCCGAGATCGAGCGCGCCGACGAAGCTCCGGTGGAGAAACCCGCCCCCAAGCCCTTCCGCGAAAAGAGCGCCCCCGAAGAGGAAACCGTCGTGTTGGGCGGCGACAGCCCGATATCTTTCGACAAGGCCTTGGGCGTGCATGGCGAAGGCCCCAAGGATGCCAAGAAGGAAGCCTTCAAATACGACCGTCGCGACCTGCAGCGGGCGGCCCTGGATGAGCGCGAGCGCCTGCGCGCCCTCTTCGAGAGCGCCAAGCCTGAGGATGAAGACACCGAAGACGCCGCCGCCGATGATGCCGCAGACGACGCCAAAGGTGATGGCGCCAAGCGCAAGCGTCGTCGCCGCCGCCGCAAGGGCGGAGCCGACCGGGGTGGTGAAACCACAATCCAGGGGGCTTCTGCCGAGCCTCAAGCGGAGCCCAGGCGTCATACCCATGAACCTCAGCCTGAGCCTCCCAAGGCCACGGCCGATCTGCTGGCCAGCCTGCTGACGCCCAACCCCCGGCCGAAGTTCGGCCAGTCCGCGCCCGCCGTTGCCCCTGCGGTTGATGAAGGGTCCAAGCCCAAGCGCACACCCCGGGCCAAGGTCTCCTCCACCCCGGAAGCAGCCCCGGAGCCCGTGGTTGCCCCCGTGAGCGTAGCCGCTCCTGCGGTCGAAGCTGCGGCCCCAGCCAAGAAGAAGGCTGCTCCCAAGGCCTCAGCGGCCAAGGAACCCAAGGCGGCCAAGATCCCTGCCGCCCCCGCCAAGAAGGAGAAAGCCGTGAAGGCGGTGATTGAAGAGGCCCCCAAGCGCAAGGTGGGTCGGCCGAAGAAGGTCAAGGCCGAGTAGTACCGGATGTCCTTGTATTGGCTCGCACCCCTCGCATCCCTGGCCACCCTTTTGGGTGGCTGGGGTGTGGTGCGCTTCCTTCAGGGGCGGGCCCAATTCATGCGCCTGCTGTCCGGCGTGGCCGCAGGCTACCTGCTGTCGGTCACCCTCGTGCGCATCATTCCCGAATGCCTGGAAGCCAGGGGCGGAGAGGCCAACGCACTCTGGGTGCTGGGCGGCTACCTCCTGGTCCATGTCCTGGAACACGGCATCACGCTGCACTTCCACTACGGCGAGGAAACCCACATGGATGGGTCGCCTCTCAGCGGCGTGCTGGCCCTGGTAGGCCTCTCCCTGCACAGCCTCATGGACGGTGTGGCCATCGCGGCGGCGCTCTCCACCCACAGCAACCTGGGCCCTCTGGTCCTGCTGGGCATCCTGTTCCACCGCATTCCCGAGGGTGGCACCATCGCCTCGATCTTCCTGGCCCGTGGCTTTGGGGACCGGGGCGCCCTCATGGCTGCGGGAACGCTGGCCCTGGCCGCTCTGTTGGGGTCGGCCGGTCAATCCCTTCTGCACCTCCCCACCGGGCCGATCCTGGGTATCACGGCGGGGCTCACCCTCTACGTGGCCAGTTCGGATCTCCTGCCTGAAGTCCAGAAGGTATCCGGTCTGCGCAGCACCATCGCCCTGCTGTCGGGCGTGGGGATCTTCCTCGTCAGTGCGCGGCTGTTGCCGCACCAGCACTGAGCCCTGCATGCGCCGGAACCAGTCCTTGCGCCGTGGTTGGATGCTGGGGGCGCTGCCTTGTCTGCTGGCAGCCCAGGGCCTCCCGCCTGTGGAGATCCTGTCCCCCCTGGACGCGCCCACGCCCGCGGAGCTGCTGCCACTCCGTCCCTTCCAGCTCGAGCGCGGCCCGGTTCAAACCAGGGTGCCATTCGACTGGCGCGGGGAGCTGCGGGAGACCGCCAATGTCTGGGTGCTGGAGCATGGCTCCATCCAGGCCGAAGGCCTGCTGGTGCTGGCCGACCGCATCGAATACCAGATCCAGGCCGGTCTCCTCATCGCCGAAGGACATGTGCGCCTGGAGGCTCCGGATCTGCGCCTGCGTGGCGAACGCCTCCAGATGGATTGGACCAGGCGCACTGGCGAAGCCTGGGCCCTGCAGATGGACCTGCCCCCCAGCTGGACCCTGCGCTCCGCCCATGTGACCTTCGCGAACCTCCGCCTCTGGGCTTTCGAGAAAGTGGAACTGAGCCCCTGCCCTGAGGACAAGCCGGGCTGGAAGGTGAAACTCTCCGGCTTGAAGGTGGACCTGGATGGATTCGCCACCCTTCGGAACGCGCACATCTACCTGGGTTCGTTGCCCACACCCTACTTCCTGCCCTGGGCCATCTATCCGGCCCAGGCGGAGCGGTCATCTGGGCTGCTGCCGCCCCTCCTGGGCTATTCAAACACGTTCGGCGCCACGATCGGACTCACCCATTACCAGGTGCTGGGGCCATCGGCCGATGTCACCCTCACGCCGCAATACTTCGCCAAGGAAGGTGTGCTGTGGGGCGGGGAAGTCCGCTGGCAGCCGGATCTGACCCACCAGGGCAGCTTCTCGGGCGAGAGCATCCATCAACGCAGCCTGGACACCCAGCGGTACCGATACAGCCTCAAGGAAGTCTGGCAGCGGGAAGACGGCTGGCAGCTCACGGCCGATGTGAACCAGGCCTCGGACAACCTGGTGGATGCTGACTTCGGCAAGGGCCTCGGCAACCTGGGGGTCACCAGTTTTGATTCGGCCCTCTATCTGGGACGGAGTTTCACCTTCGGGAGCCTCACGCTGTCCGCAGCTGAGCAGCGGAGTTTCTTCTTCACCAAGGACCAGGGCGATCCCTTCTACAGCCCTGAATTCCCCGCCTCGCTTCGGCGCCAGACCCTGCCCCAGGGTGAGTTCCGTTTCTTCCCGGTGCAGGTGCTGGGGCCGCTCTACCTGGATGGGGGCCTGCGGTTGGGGCGTTTCGCCTACCGCATCGAAGGCAGCGCCGAAGTGCCCGATCAAAGCTACGCCTGGAACCGCCAGGATGCGAACACACGCCTCCATGGGCGCCTCGGGCAATGGGGGCCCTTCCGGGCAGACCTGGAGGTCATGGGACGGGCGACCCACTACAGTTCCGTGCTGTCCGCTTCGGTCTTCGATCCCTCGGCCGGCGCCGATGGGACGGTCGTGAACCCTGCCACCAGCCCCTTCCAGGTGGATGGGGCCGCAGCGACCCGCTTCTTGCTGTCCAGTCACCTCCGCCTGTCTGGGCCCCAGTTGGGCCGGAGCTTCAAGGATGTGTCGCTGCTGGGCTACAGCGGGGAGCTCAAGCACGTGGTGGAACCCTACTTTGGGCTGACGGAAACCAGCCGCTACGGCGAGGCCGGCACCCTGCCGCGCTTCGACGCGGTGGATTCCTTCCCAGGAGTCAACGACAGCGCCTCGGGCGAGCGGAGCTTCGAACTGGGCTTCAAACAGCACGTGCTGGGGCGTTCAGCCGCCGGCGTGGGCTTCGCTGACCTGGCCCGCCTGCGGATCGCCACCCGCTACCACGCCACTCCGATCATCCTCAGCGATGGACGCTACAAGAAGGGCTGGTCCTCGGTGGACACGGATCTGGATGTGGAACCCGACGAGCGGTGGCGCGTCAGCTTCCGGCGCTCCTCCGAAATCAGCACCGGCGGCTCCGACAACGCCCTCAGTCTCGACGTGAAGGGCCAGGATGGCGGCCGCTTGAACCTGGCCTACTTCTCCACGGGCATCAACCGCTTCCTGGTCCGGCAGAAGGGCTTGCAGTTCGGGGGGCTGCAGCGCTTCTGGGACGACCGGCTGCGGCTCGAATTCACCGCCAACTACGATTTCAAGTACAAGGGTTTCGCCTCGAGCCAGGTGGCCTTGGCCTACGTGCGACCGTGCGTGGCCTATGTGTTGAAGTTCTCCCACGTGGCCCTGAATACAGCCCTGGTGTCCGGGGGCCGGGAGGATCGGGTGGATCTGATCCTGACCTTGCGGGGACTGGGCGACCTGTTCAGTTACCGGCACTGATGGCGCGCGGCGGAAATTCACCGTCGTTGGCCACCACCACACGATTGCGGCCAAGACTCTTGGCCTGATAGAGGGCCTTGTCCACCTGGGACATGAGGGCCGAGAGCGTGGGTGCACCGGGACCAGCCACGCCGAAGCTCATGGTGGGGAAGATGGTCTGGCCCGTGGCCAGGAGCACAGGATCTTCGTCGATGCTGCGCCTGAGCTTGTTGGCCACTTCCGCGCCTCCCTTGAGCGTCGTTTCCGACAGCAGCACGGCGAACTCCTCGCCGCCGATGCGGAAGGCCAGATCGGATTTCCGAAGGGCCAGCCGGATGCGGTTGGCCATCTGCCGGAGCACTTCATCCCCCACGGGATGGCCGAAGCGATCGTTGATCAGCTTGAAATGATCCACATCCCCCAGCACCAGGACGAAGGCACGTCGATGCCGTTCCCACTGCCGAACGGCGTGATCCAGGTTCTGGTCAAAGGCGCGCCGGTTGAGCAGCTCCGTGAGCGGGTCCGTGAGCACTTCGCTCCGCAGGGCCGCCGCCTCGATCTCCAGCATGCCGCGGCGCTCCCGCAGGTCGTGGATGGCGGACTCGTACTCCACCTGGACCCGCTTGGCATGCATCCACTCGATGGCCCGGCGGCAGGCCTGGATGAGTCGCGGGGCCGGAAGGGGCAGGGGCACCCAGCCGGCCACGCCGGCCAGGATCAATTTACGTTGCTGGGCTTCATCTTTAACCTGACCCACCAGAATGGTGTAAGGCAGGCGGCTTCCCTCCCGCAACCGGGCCAGCAGGGCCAGGGCTCCCTCGACACCGCCGGCGGACAGCCCCAGCAGGAGGATCGGCGCCTTCAGCACCAGTTGTGCCTCGACGGCATTCCGGGTGGGCGGGGTGTGGACTTCCATCGCATCGTGCTGGAGAAGGGCTCTTATCCGCTGCGCCAGGTCGGCCTGAAGCCCCAGCGCCAGGATGGGGACTCGCAGACCCTCCGCCCTGGGGATGCTGCCGGTGAGCACCGGTCCGAGGTGGTTGAGCAGTTGCTGGATGCTGGAGTTGGCGGGGATGAAGCCATCCGCCTCCGCCTCCAGGAGGGCCCGGTGGTCCTGCTCCGTGGGCTTGTGATCGAGGATCAGAAAGATGGGGAGGTTCTGGAAGAGTACGCGGGCCTCACCCCGGAGCAGCTGGCTGAGCCGGAAGCCATCCACGGGATCACCTCCCGCATCGGCGATCAGGACCTGCGATTCACCCCAGGCATCCTGGGCCAGGGCTTCCAGGTGGTCACTGGCGTGCAGGACATGGTGACCGGCCCCTTCAAACGCCATGCGCAGGCGCTCAAGGAGGTCGGTATGTCGGGTGATGACCAGCAGGTTCATGGGGAGGCCAGAGGGTCCCCAATGGTAGTTGGTCTAGAGGCCATTCAGGGAAAATAACGGCGCGTGATGCGGCGAGGTCGACCATAGGTCAACCTCCGGGGTCACGACGGTACTCGTTACTCTGCGAGGCCCTTCTCGGCCAGCCAGCGCTCGGCGTCGATGGCGGCCATGCAGCCGCTGCCGGCGGCGGTGATGGCCTGGCGGTAGATGTGGTCCTGCACATCGCCACAGGCGAAGACGCCTTCGATGGCGGTGCGGCTGGAACCCTTCTCCACCTGCAGGTAGCCGGTCTCGTCCATGGGCAGCTGCCCCTTGAAGAGGCTGGTATTGGGTTCGTGGCCGATGGCCACGAAGAGGCCTTCCACGGGCAGTTCGGATTCGGACCCATCCACGGTGTCCTTGAGCTTCAGGGCCCGGATCTTCTCCACCTTCTCGCCCATGGGGGTTTCGATGGTGTTGGTCAGCACGTCCAGCACGGTCTTGTTCCAAAGCGGCTGGATCTTTTCGTTGGCCAGGGCCCGGTCCACCATGGCCTTGGAGGCGCGGAGCTTGTCCCGGCGGTGGATGAGGTGGACCTTGGTGGCGAACTTGGTGAGGAAGGTGGCCTCTTCCACGGCCGTATCGCCACCGCCTACCACGGCAATCTCCTTGCCGCGGAAGAAGAAGCCGTCGCAGGTGGCGCAGGCGCTCACGCCGCCGCCGGTGCGCGACAGGGTCTCGTCCTTGCCGATGCCCAGCCACTTGGCGGAGGCGCCGGTGGCGATGATGACGGCGTCGGCGGTGTATTCGCCCTTATCGGTGCTGAGCTTGAAGGGGCGGCTCTGCAGGTCGGCCTTGAGGACGGTTTCGGACTTGATGGTGGTGCCGAAGCGGAGCACCTGGGCGCGCATTTCATCCATGAGCGCCGGGCCTTCGATGCCCTGACGGAAGCCGGGGAAATTCTCCACCTCGGTGGTGATGGTGAGCTGGCCGCCGGGCTGGGCGCCTTCGAACACCAAGGGGGCCAGATTGGCGCGGGAGGTATAGAGGGCGGCGGTGTATCCGGCGGGGCCGGTGCCAACAACGACGACTTTATGGTGGCTCACGAACAACTCCTGGCAAGGAACGGGCGTCAAGCCCAGCTCGATAGTCTAGCGCGTCTGATGTTCCTAAACCGCCAGGCCCCGCTCCCGCAGGAGGGCTTCCACCGGGGCCACGTCCCCGGGGACATCCACGCCCAGACTGAGGAAGGGGGTCTCGGCCACACCGATGGCCATGCCCGCCGCCAGGGCCCGCAGTTGCTCCAGCATCTCGATCTGCTCCAGGGGATGCGGAGGCAACAGGGTGAAGGCCCGGAGGGCCTCGGGTCGGTAGGCATAGATGCCCAGATGCCGCTTGAAGAAGGCCAGCTGGTCCGGCTTCATCCAGGGCCGGAAATCCGGTTCAAAAATCGTGGAATGACGCAGGTAGGGAATGGGACTTCGGCTGAAATACATGGCCCGCTGGAGGTCGTTCACCACCACCTTGACCGCGTTGGGATTGAAGAGTTCGTCCAGGTGGGAAAAGGGACAGGCGGCGGTGCCCATGGGCAGGTCCGGCGACTCGCGCATGAGGGCCACCAGGGCGGCCACCGTGGCGGGATGCATGGCGGGCTCGTCGCCCTGGATGTTCAGCACGCAATCGAAGGGTTCCGCCAGTATCTCAAGGGCTGCTGCCACGCGGTCCGTGCCCGATGGCAGGGCCGGATCGGTCATCACGGCCTCACCGCCGAAGGCCCGGACGCAGGTGGCGATGCGGTCATCATCGGTGGCCACCACCACGCGATCCACCCCTTCGGCCCGCTGGGCGGCTTCGAACACCCACTGGATCATGGGTTTTCCCGCAATGGAAGCCAGGGGCTTGCCCGGAAAGCGGGAGGCCTGGAATCGGGAGGGGAGCACGGCGAGGGTTCGCATCAGGTCAGTGTAAAGCAGGGGGACCGGCCCGGATTCCAGACTCGCCAGCCTCCTGCCGATGCCATTTGGAGCTGGAGTCTTTTTTTGGATCAATCCTTCGATGATGTCTGGGCAGAGTGCGAAGACCTGTTCGCGCAGGCTAGGACCACCCTTGCCACCCTGAAGACGCCCCAGCCGGCCCACGTGGTGCAGGCCTCCGTGAACGCGCTATTCCGGACCACCCACACCCTCAAGGGCATGGCCGGCATGCTGGGCTTCACCAGCTTCAGCCGGGCGGCCCATCGCATGGAGGATATCTTCGACCTCATGCGGAAGGGGCGTCTGCGCTCCACGGATTCCCTGGTCGAGACCCTTGAAGCCGGCATCATGGCCTTGGAATCCGGCCTGGCGGATCTCCGGCGGGGTCGGCCCGAACCCGAGGACTACCTCCATCCCCTTCGTCGGGAATTGGGGGAACTGGAGGCGCTGGCCAGGCCTGCCGATGGGTCGTCCCAGGACCTGTCCGCCATGCTGGACCTGCCCCCGGATGTCCTGAAGGCCTTGTCCGACTACGAACGAACCCGCGTGACGGCCCTCCTGATGAGTGGCATGCCCATTCACGGGGCCACGGTGTGTCTGGATTTCGCCACCTTCGATGAGCGGCTCCGGGTGCTCACTGAGGCCCTGGGCGCCCAGGGCGAACTGATCTCCACCCTGCCTTGCGATGTGCCCGAAGACCGCGAAGGCCTTGGCTTCCTGCTCATGGTGGCCTGTCCTGAGCTGATTCCAGAGGGGCTGCCCAGTCTGGAGGGGGAACTGATCAGCCTGGCGCTCCTGGCAGACCCGGCCCGGGTCCCCACGAGCTTGAGGGACGAACCACCAGCTGAAACCGTGGACGAGGCTGCGGCGGCCGAACCGGTGCCCCAGTCCGCCGCCCAGTCCGCCGCCCAGCCCGCCGCCCAGCCTGGAGCCCAGTCCGCCGCCGCACCCGCCTCGCCAACCCAGGAAGTGGAGATCCTGCGCCTTCCCGCTCATCGCGTGGAGGCCCTGGAGGCCCGGCTCATGGCGGTGGGCCAGCTGCGGGACGCCGCCAGCCTCCTCCTGCATCAGTCCCAGTCGGCCGGCACGGACCAACCCCAGGCCTTGATGGAGCAGATGGAGGAAGGGCTCCTGGAGATTCAGAAATCCCTGCTTCAGATGCGCATG
>JAYVRY010000310.1:0-10892 GCA_043775845.1 Acidobacteriota bacterium | reverse complement strand
GCGCCAGCCGGGCCGTGGCAAGGCTGTGGGGCCGGAGGCTCGGCATCCGCAGCTCACTGGACTGGAGGATGCGGTGGCTCACGGACAGGTAGGCGTGGTGGTAGCGCTCGTGGAGACGCGCTTCCTGCATGTACAGCCCAAGAATGCGGCCCAGCTTCTGGATGGCCTCGATTTCTGCGATCGAGAAGGACTGGTCCTCCTGCCGGAAGACCAGCAGCAGATCGTGGCCGTGGAGTGTTTCGTTGAGCAGGAGCGGCATGTAGGTGGCGAAGGCACCGCTGATCGCGGGGGATTCCGTCATGTCGACGCGGGTGATGAGGCGCAGATCCTGCTGCCGGACCGATGGCAAGTGGAAGGTGGCGTGGGCGAGGATCTGCTGTTGCAGCTCCGGCGACAGGGGGAAGGTGCTGAAGGCGAGAATGGGCCGGATCTCCTCGGGGTCCTCGATCCAGAGGGCAACCGCCGAAGCGGTCAGGATCTGGCTGAGGAGGCCGGCAATCTCCCAGAAGTAGGCCCGCTGTTCGGGAGGGACCATGCCTCGTTTCCGCTCCGGATTGGTCGGCGCGGGTGCCACCCAGCCGCTGAGGGTGCGATCCGCTTCCCAGGGCAGCGAGGAGAAGCCCTCAGCCCCGGTCGGGAAACCGTACATGCGTTCCTGGGCCGTGGGCACGCCCGAATTCAGGTGGATGTCCTGGGTGCGCATGGGGGGCTGATTCACCGGGGCCGGTGGCAGGAGGCGCTCAGCCACGGGCGCCACCTCGTCGATGATGGCGGAGGCCGTGGGAAGGCCCTCGGGCACAGGGGCGGGGGCGGCGGCGGGGGAGGCCAGGGAAGGATCTGTCTCCTCGGGCAGTGGGGAGACCGGGACGGGTCGTGGGGAGGAACCATAGAGCCGGAATTCGCGAAGGGCCTGCACCAGGTCTTCACAAATGGCCAGTGTGGGGGGTTCATCGCGTTCCACTTCAAAGGCGCCGCCCTTGATGCGATCCCGCTGGATAAGCAGGCCCACCCATTCACCGGTGAGATAGACCGGCGTGATGAGGTAGCGCGGCCACTCGCCACCCTGGCCGAAAGCCGCCAGCTCCGGGGTTTCAGAGGCATCGTTCACCGCGAAAGTACGGCGCGCCCGCTGGGTGTGCACCAGCAGGGGATGACCCTCGGCGATGGTCACCGGAGGCCGTGTGCCGCGGGGCCAACCGTAGAAGCTGACCACCTCGAAGGCACCCAGCTCAGGGGTGCGCAGATAGAGCACCCCCTTGGTGCTCCCGACCTCCTCCAGGCATCGGTACAACACTTGAGAACACCTGTTGGCAAGTGCGTCACCGAGCAATAGAGGGGGAGGTGGCATGGGCTGAAGCTTCCTCTCAGGTGATTGGATGGATCATCCATCATGCCAGAGCGCCCCAGGACGGGCCACGGAATCACATGTTCGGAAAATCGCCTTTTTCCCGGTGCGTTTTCTAAGTCATCAGGCCTTTGGCGGCTGCGGCTGCAGGCTGGTCATCTTGAGGCTGCGCTCGGCCCAGCGCGTCAGACCCGTGAGCTGACTGCCGTGCCCACACTCGGCCAGGGGTGCCGCGAGAGTCTGCAACCGCCCCACCACCGCCAGCCAGTCCACGGGCAGCGCCACGGAGGCCAGGCCATCGTCCCAGGCCTCTGCGGCGGTGGTTAACAGCCGGCCATCGAAATGGGAGATGAGGGGAAAGTCCGGGGGGGCGGGCCGGACCCCCGCCAGCCGCCGGGTGACGCCCGGCAGGAGGGCCGCCATGTGAGGGCCGTGCAGGGGATGTTTCACGGGCAACAAGCCCACCTTGAAGGCCGAGGGCTGCAGGGCCGCCACCAGTGGTTGCAATTCGTCCACGGGGCCCGAGACCGTGAACTGGGCCTTCCCGTTGCGGTTGGACAACACCAGGCCCGGGTGGGCCAGCAGGGCCTGGCGGACCTCCAGCTCCGGCACGCCGATGACGAAGGCCATGCCCATGGGCCGGTCTTGGAAGGCTGCCTCGCTGGCATCCTCCACCGCCGATAACAGATCGAGCGCTGCCTCCAGGGGCACCACGCCCGCCGCCACCAAGGCCGAGTAGAAACCCATGCTGTGTCCGGTGGCCGCCACCGGCAGGGGCAGACCCGCCGCCCGCCAGGCCCGGAACAGGCCCACCGAATGAGCCATCACGGCACAAGGTGCGTGGCGCTGGAAGCGCAGATCTTCCAGGGGCCCTTCGGCCATGAGGCGGCGCAGCGGGTAGCCCGTGTGCACCTCGGCGGCCCGCAGCGTGTCGATCCAAGCCCCATGGACTTCCCAATTCGCAGACATGCCCACGGCCTCCGTGCCCTGGCCGGGAAAGAGGAGGACAGAAGCGGTGGTCAGCATTCTGAAAGCATAAAACGGCTCTCTGGAAAACCGGCTACTGTGTCCCGATGACTCCCTGGCAACACGTGGCCTGGCATGAACGACTCTCCTACTGGGAGCTGGGGGAAGCTGAGCGTCGGGACCTGCGGGAGGCCCTGGAGACGGAGGCCGCCCAGGCGGCGCGGCGGGCGGAGCATGCCCTGGATGAATACGCGGAATTCCCCGGCACCCTCGAGGGTCAGCTCGTGAACGGCGACCTGCTGGCCACCCTGCTGCCCAGCCTGCGGAGGAACCCCACCCAGGGCTACGAGGCCCTGGAGGATCCGGCGGGACGGGCTTCGGTGCACCTGAACGCCCTGGGCAAGCGGCAGCGGGACAGGGCCCTGGCCAACGCCCGCAGTGAGCCGGTCATCATCTTCATGGGCGGCCAGGCCACGGGGAAAACCACGGGCGCCCTGGCCCTCGGGCCCGCCTTTGGCGCGGTCTTCGACGCACCCCACACCGATCCGGAAGGCGTCACCTTCCTGCTGGGGCGCATCCGCCGGGCGGGCTGCAGCGAGGTGCATCTGGCCTACACGGACCGTGCCCCCGAGGGCTCCCTCAGGGCCATGCTGGCGCGTTCCGAGCGCGAGGGCCGCTATGTCCCCCTGGATCGCATGGCCCGGGCCCATGCCTGGGCACCCTTTACCTTCCTGGGCCTGGCCCCCCGGGCAGGCCGCTCCCTGCAGCTCTACCATGTCCGGGTGGATGAAGAGGGGCCGGGTCGCATGACTGAGGGTCAGGAGGCGCTGGCCAGTGTCCGGGGGCGCCCAAAGCACACGGAATCTGTGGTTGCCTATCAGCTCCAGACCGCGTACCTTTCTCTCCTAAGGAACCCCACCCATGATCCACAAGCCTGGTACCCGCGAGATGTTCTCGCAGGACTCAATCGAACACTCGACGACTGGCGCCGAAGTGAAGCCGACCATCTCCTTCGCCGATTTTTCGAAACTGTGGCGCAGCGAAGTGCCGAAGGTGATCCAGGCCCACGAGGAACATCGGCTTGAAGTGCGGCGGAACCTGGGCCTCGCGTAGGCTGCTGAATTCGCTGCACGAATTCAGATAGGAAAAGATTTTTAGAATTCGCGGAGCGAATTCCTATCTGAATCCGTGAAACGGATTCAGTCTCGGTACCCCAGCACCACCAACAAGCACGGCCCCTCCGCGATCACGGACATGCCAGCAGCCTCGGCGGCCCGGATGGCCGTACCGCTTTCGGCGCCGGGTTGCATCCAGATGTGCGTTACGCCCGCGGCAGCGGCCTCGCGCACCACCTGCTCGGTGGCGGCGGGAGGGGTGATGACGGAGATGGCCTTCACCTTCACGGGCAGAGCGGCCAGCGTGGCATAGGCCTTAAGACCCTCCACTTCAGGCGCCTTGGGGTTGATGGGGTATACCTCTTTGCCGTGCTGCTGGTAACAGCGCAAGATCTTATTGCCGTACTTCGAGCGGTCCGTGCTGGCACCCACAACGGCAAAAGGGCCTGCCTCCAGGAATGCGGTGATGGTCTGGTGAATGCTGTTTGCCATGGTGTCTCCAGACTTTCTGGATGCTTCGCGGAGCGTCCCTGTGACAGCGCATCAAACGGCCTCCATTCAGCTCGGGGGGAAGTGCATGCGCAGGCTCAGCCCCCCGCCCTGCCCGTTCAGCTCGCCCTTCCCGCTCATCAGGTGCAGTCCGGCCCGGTGGGCGGTAAGGATGCCCACCACGGCTGCCAGTCCCAACCCCCGACCCGTCTCCTTCGTGGTGTAGAACGGATCGCAGATCAGGTTCAGCTGGACCGGCGGTACGCCCGGCCCCGAATCAGAGACTTCCAGACACACCGTGGCGGGACCGTCTGGCCGCGGCAAGCGCCAGATCCCAGGCGCCTCTGCGCCCGTGTGGTCTTCCCCGAAATCCGTAAACAGCCTCACGGACACCCGGCCACCCACGGGGCCAAGGGCCTCCCGGGCATTGTCCAGCAACGCCTTGAGCACTTCCTCCAGCTTGGCGGAATCCCCGAGGATGCTCGGTACTTCAGCGCAGGAGACATCCAGGTGGAAGGCTGGGGGGCATTCCAAAGCCAGGGTCGCGAGGTAGGCCGGGAGCCAGCCCTCCAGATCCATGCGCTCCGGCCTGATGAAGCTGCGGCCAGAGAAATCGAGCATCTTCCAGGACAGGCCGATGGCTTTTTGCAGTGAGACTCCCGCCTTTCCCAAGATCGAGGCCACACCTGCCTCCTCGCCCGCCTTCAAGGTCGCGATCTCCAGGTAGCCGAGAATGCTTTGGAAGAGGTTGTTGAAATCGTGGGCGATGCCACCGGCCATGAGCACCAGGCTCTCGGCCTTGTGCACCCGGAGTTCACTTTCCCGGATGGCGGCTTCGGCATCGCGCATGTCCTGGATGTCGATGCCGGCGCCGATGCAGCCCAGGAAGGTGCCATCTGCGGCGAAACGGGGCGTGCCCCGGTCCGAAATCCAGCGGTGGCCGCCACTGCGATGCCGCAGGCGGAATTCCGTGGCAAAGGGCTGACGGGCATCGAAGGCACGGCGGTAAGCCTCCCGACACGCCTCCCGATCCTCGGTATGGATACAGGCGAGCCAGCCTTCGCCCAGGGCCTGGTCGAGCGGCAGACCCGTCCAGTCCGTCCAGGCCTGGTTGAAATGAATGCACTGGCCTTGGGCATCCGTCATCCAGATGAGCACCGGCGCCGTTTCCGCCAGGGTGCGGAAGCGGGCCTCGCTCTCACCCAAGATGGCTTCCACCCGCTTCTGCTCGGTGATGTCCATGGAGATGCCCAGCAACCCGCTGATGCGCGTACGCTCAAGGTCGGCATAGATCGGGGACTTGACATCCCAGAAGACCTGCCGTTCACCCTGGTCGCTGGTCACCACGATCTCTTCCTGCGTCTCCTCCCCCGAAAACACGCGGGCATCGATGGTGCGCAGCCGCGTCACCACCTCGGGCGGGAAGAAGCGCGCGTCGTCGCAACCCACCAGTTCCTCTCGCGACACGCCGAACAGGTCCAACGTCTTCTGGCAGGCATAGAGGTAACGGGAATCCAGATCCTTGATGTAGACGTGGGTCGGCACGTGATCCAGCGCCTCGCGGAACTGCCGTGACTCCGCCAGCGCCGTTCGCAGGTTCGCCTCGATGGCTTGAAGCGCCGTGACATCCTTCCCCAGGATCAGCACCAGGTCTTCGCCACGGTGGCTCAGCAGGCGGCCCGTGATCAGGACATGCCGCTCCGAACCATCGCGGTGGAGGATGAGCGAGGGCCGTGCCGCGATATAGCCGACCTGTTCGAGTTCGGCGATGAGCGCCGCGCGGCTCACGGGATCGGACCAAAGGCCCAGGGCCGAGGGCGTTTGGCCGATAGCGCCTTCCATGGGAATGCCCGTCAGGTCGCACCAGGCCTGGTTCACCATGACCAGGGCACCATCCGACTGCCGGGACAGGGTGATGGGGTCGGGTGACAGATCGAAGATTTCCTGGAAGCGCGCCTGGCTCGCACGGAGTTCCTCGCCTCGAGCGCGGACTTCCGTGATGTCTTCAAGGATGGTGAGGTGCCGGGCTTCCGTTCCAGACGCTGACGGCAGCATCACGATGTTCACGCGACCCCAGATCTCGCGGCCCTCCTTGTGGAGGTACCGCTTCTCCTTGCGGATCTGAGGGATGCTGCCCGCCTTCAGTTCCTGCAGGGACGCCTGATCGGCGATGAGGTAGTCCGGGTGGCTCACGGCCTGGAAGCCCCGCTCCAGTAGCTCGGCGCACGAGTAGCCAAGGATTTCCTCCAGGCGGGGATTCACCGACAGGAACCGGCCCGAATCCGTGGCCACGATGGCCATGCCAAAAGGGGCCTTTTCGAAGAGGGCGCGGAACCTCGATTCGGTGGCGAGCAGTTCCTCGCCCCGCTGGTCGGCCAGCAGGCGGGCCCGGCCTTCGGCACCCAGCATCGTCACCAGCAGGAGGAAGAGCAGCAGGCTGGCGACCACGCCCGAGATCAACAGGCCCAGGTGATGATTCCGGCCCGCTGAACCGAAGTAAAAAACGTCCGGATACACATGGGCCGTCCAGGTGCGCCCTGCCACATCGAAGGAACGCACGAGCTCACCGGCATGACTGGCCACAGACCGGGAGGGATCCGAATCGAACAACAGGTGCTCAGCTTCCGCCTTGATGCCATCAAACAGCTCGAAGCCCGCCTGATGGGTGTCGCCGGACAGGGTGCCCCGCAGGAGATCCCCCATGCGAAAGGGATGGTAGGTCCAGCCTCGAAGGGCCGCCCGCCGTTGCGCCACCGAACCCAGCGGCCAGCCCTGGCGGTAGACCGGCATGAAGAGCAGGGTGCCTGCCTGGGCGGCGGCGTCTCCCTCCTGGTAGAGCACCACCTTGCCCGAGAGGGTGGGCAGGCCCGTATCCCGGGCGCGGAGCATGGCCTCCCGCCGCACAGGCTCCGCGAGCATGTCCTTTCCAAACGCCCTCAGGTTGCGGGCGTCCATGGGCTCAAGGTAGACAGAGGCGCTGCAGCCTCCGGGATCCGGCGCCAACGGCCCGCCTGGAATGATCTGATACTCGGGAAAGCCCTCGCCTCGAACGCGCTGGAGGTGCGCCCCCAGCTCGGCCTTGGGAATCCATTCGGCAAAGCCCAGACCCTGGATCCCGGGATAGGTGGCGTTGAGGTCGAGGCTCTCCACATAGGCCCGCCACTCCGCCCGGCTGGGCAAGGCGCCCCGGCCGAGGTAGCTGGCAGAGCCCTGGAGCACCACCTTCAGGGTGTTCATGCGCCGTTCCACCCGCTCGACCATGGAGGCGAGCTGCTCGTGCCGGAACGCCTCGAAGCGGGCCGACTCAGCCCGACTCACCTGGGACCAGGCGCTGAAGGTGAGCGCCAGGCCAGTGAGCAGGCCCAGCCAAGGCCACCAGAAGCGCAGGGACCGCAGGGAGGGTGTGGAAGAGAAAAGGTGAAGGGAGACCAAGGGTGTCTCCTGGGACTCAAGCGGGCCTTGGATGAGGAAGTTTAGGACCGAATGGTAACCATTGCAGGGGACAACGGCGCTTTTTTATCGCCCAGGAACCAGCGATTGGATGGCCCGCACCGTCATCTCGCCCCGCAGGGTCTCCACCGCCTCGCAGGCGGCCAGGGCCGCGCTGAGGTTGGTGAGGCAGGGGATCTTCAAGCGCAGGGCCTCACGGCGGATGGCGCTTTCATCGAAGAAGGCATCGCGGCCCAGGGGCGTGTTGATCACCCACTGCACCTCGCCGTTCTTGAGCAGATCCACTGCGTTGGGACGCCCTTCGTTCACCTTGAAGATGCGGCGCACCTTGAGGCCCACCGCTTCCAGAGCCCGTGAAGTGCCTTCCGTGGCGCAGAGGCCGAAGCCCAGGGACGCCAGTTTGTGGGCCAGCTCCGGCAGGCGTGCCTTGTCGGCGTCGTTGACCGTCAGAAACACCGTGCCCGACAGAGGCAGCGGAATCCCAGCGGCCAGCAGCGACTTGGCGTAGGCTTCGCCGAAGGTCTCGCCGATGCCCATGACCTCACCCGTGCTCTTCATCTCGGGGCCCAGCACCGGATCGACACCGGGGAACTTGGCGAAGGGGAACACCACGCCCTTCATGGACACGAGACGCGGTACGCCATCGGTGATGCCCTGCTGCTTCAGACTCTGGCCCAGGCCCACGCGGGCCGCGACGCCCGCCCAATCCACGCCCGTGGCCTTGCTCACGAAGGGCACCGTGCGGCTGGCCCGGGGGTTGGCTTCCAGGCAGTAGGCGATGCCATCCTTCACGGCGAACTGCAGGTTCATGAGGCCGCGCACCCCCAGATCCAGCGCCAGTTTGCGAGCGTAGCCCTTCACCGTTTCCAGGATTTCTTCGGGCACACCCAGGGCGGGAATCACGGCGTAGCTGTCGCCGCTATGGATGCCCGCCTCCTCGATGTGGGCCAGCAGTCCGGCGATGGCCACGTCCTCGCCGTCACAGACCACGTCGATGTCCAGCTCCTGTGCGCCGTCCAGGAAGCGGTCCAGCAGCACGGGCTGGTCGTCGCTCACCGCCACGGCTTCGCGCATGTATTTCTCCAGGCCCGCGTCATCGAAGACCACGGCCATGGCCCGTCCGCCCAGCACGAAGCTGGGGCGCACCATCACCGGATAGTCGAGTCGGTGTGCCACCGTCTTGGCCTGCTCGAAGCTGGTGGCCATGCCCCACTGGGGGGCGGGAATGTCCAGGCGCTTGAGGGCCTGGCCGAAGCGTTCGCGATCCTCGGCATCCATGATGGTATTCAGCGGCGTGCCCAGCAGCTTCACACCGGCCTCGTGCAGGGGCCCCGCCAGCTTCAGGGGCGTCTGCCCGCCGAACTGGGCGAAGACGCCCAGCAGGTTGCCGCCCTTCCCCTCACGATCCACCACGGCCTTCACGTGCTCGTAGGTGAGAGGCTCGAAGTAGAGGCGGTCCGCCGTGTCGAAATCCGTGCTCACGGTCTCGGGGTTGCAGTTGATGAGGATGGCTTCCACGCCGCTGGCGCGGATGGCCTCCACCGCCTGCACGCAGCAGCAGTCGAACTCCACCCCCTGGCCGATGCGGTTGGGCCCGCTGCCCAGCACGATGGCCTTGGGGCGGTCCGTGGGCTCGGCTTCGCTGCAGCTCTCCCAAGTTCCGTAGAGGTACGGTGTCTCCGCCTTGAACTCGCCCGCGCAGGTGTCCACCCGCTTGTAGGTGGGGTGCAGGCCCAATGAGGCGCGGCGCGCGGCGACCTCGGCTTCGGTGCCCGAACAGAACACCGAAATCTGGTTGTCGGCGAACCCAGCGCGCTTGGCCTTCTCCAGCAGTTCTTCCGGCAGCCGATCCACGGGGAAGCTGCGCAGGCGGCCTTCCAGCACGACGATCTCTTCGATCTCGCGAAGGAACCAGGGCGTGATCTTGGTGAGGCGGTGCAGTTCTTCCACACTGTGGCCGGCCTTGAGCGCGTGGTAGATCCAAAAGATGCGCTGGGAGCCGGGGATGATGAGGTGCTCCTTGAGGCGGCCCAGGTCGAGCTTGCCTTCGAGCGCTCCCGAGAGGCCCTTGTGGCCTTCCTCCAGCGAACGCACGGCCTTCTGCAGGGCTTCCTGGAAGCTGCGGCCCAAGGCCATCACTTCGCCCACGCTCTTCATCTGCGTGCCCAGCACCTTGTCGGCCTGGGGGAACTTCTCGAAGGTGAAGCGGGGGATCTTCACCACGATGTAATCCAGCACCGGCTCGAAGGCGGCCTTGGTCATGCGCGTGATGGCATTGGGCAGCTCCCACAGCCGGTAGCCCAGCGCCAGCTTGGTGGCCACCCAGGCGATGGGAAAGCCCGTGGCCTTCGAGGCCAGCGCGGAGCTGCGCGAAACGCGGGGGTTCATTTCGATGACAATGATGCGGCTGGTCTCGGGTTCCAGCGCGAACTGGATGTTGGATCCACCCGTCTCCACGCCCACGGCGCGGATGACCGCCAGGGCTGCATCGCGCATTTTCTGATACTCGGGATCGGTGAGCGTGAGCGCCGGGGCCACCGTGATGCTGTCGCCGGTGTGGACGCCCATGGGATCGAAGTTCTCGATGGAACAGATCACCTCGACGTTGTCGTCCATATCGCGCACCACTTCGAGCTCGAACTCCTTCCAGCCCAGGATGCTTTCCTCGATGAGCACCTGCTTGGTGGGGCTCAGGTCGAGGCCGCGGGCCACGATGGTTTCGAACTCCTCCACGTTGTAGGCGATGCCGCCGCCGCTGCCGCCCAAGGTGAAGCTGGGACGGATGATGGAGGGGAAACCCGTGAGCTTGAGGAGGTCGCGGGCTTCACCCATGTTGTGGGCGAAGCCGCCCCGGCAGGTCTCCAGGCCCAGGTCATCCATGAGGGCCTTGAAGAGCTGGCGGTCTTCACCGCGCTTGATGGCCTCGGGCTGGGCGCCGATGAGCTGCACGTCGGTGCGCTCCAGCAGGCCGCTTTCATGGGCTTCCATGGCGAGGTTCAGGGCCGTCTGCCCACCCACCGTGGGCAGGATGGCATCGGGCTTCTCGGCCTCGATCACCTTCTCCAGCACGGCCAGGGTGAGGGGCTCGATGTAAGTGGCATCGGCGCGGCCGGGATCCGTCATGATCGAGGCCGGATTGGAGTTCAGCAGGATGGTGCGGATGCCCTCTTCCCGCAGGGCCTTCAGGGCCTGGGTGCCCGAATAGTCGAACTCGCAGGCCTGGCCAATCTGGATGGGCCCCGAGCCCAGCACCAGCACGCTTTTCAGATCGGTACGCTTAGGCATGTTTTAGGTCCTTTTTTATCCACAGATTTCACAGATTCACACAGATTCCAGGGCCGTCATTTTGCTTTTCTAATCTGTGAATTCTGTGGAATCTGTGGAAGATCAGTTGTGCTTTTTCATCAGTTCTACGAACCGCTGGAAGGCCGGATGTGCGTCGTGGGGACCCGGTGACGCTTCGGGATGGTGCTGCAGTGAGAAGATCGGCAGCTTGGTATGCCGTAGGCCCTCCACGGTTCCATCAC
>JAYVRY010000309.1:0-10922 GCA_043775845.1 Acidobacteriota bacterium | reverse complement strand
CCCAGCACCCTGGATGCCGTCGAGTTCTTCCAGGCCAACACCGACAAGATCCTGTTCGCCCCCGGCAAGGCCTCCAACGCCGGCGGCGTGGCCACCTCGGGTCTCGAAATGAGCCAGAACTCCATGCGCCTGGGCTGGACCGCCGAGGAAGTGGACGCCCGCCTGCACCAGATCATGATCAACATCCACAAGTCCTGCGTGGACGCCGCTGGCCGCTTCGGCACCCCCGGCAACTACGTGAACGGCGCGAACATCGCCGGCTTCCTCAAGGTGGCCGACTCCATGATCGACCAGGGGCTCGTGTAAATACTGGCTTTTCCACAGGGCACAAAAAGGGGGGCCGCACGCGGCCCCCCTTTTTGTGCCCAGACAAGTAAACTGCGGTGGAACGAGGCCCCCACGATGATCAGCAGCGAATTCAATGAGATCTTCCGGAAATACGCCTCCGACAAGGAAATCTTCCACGACCTGATGCCGCTGCGCGCGCGGGAGATCCTGCTGGTGGCCCCGGCCTTCGACGCCTTCACCCTGGAGCAGGACGGCCTCCTCACGGAGATCCTCTTCGATGGCTACTACCAGCTGAACATGAGCAACCCGCCCCGGGTCACCAACGTGTCCACGGTGGAAGATGCCCGGGAGAAATGCGCCAACCGCCACTTCGACATGATCATCGTCATGAGCCGCCTGGGCCAGGCTGGCCACGTGGAGTTGTCCAAGGCCTTGAAGAAGGCCGCGCCCCGCATTCCCATCTACCTTCTGCTGAACGACAATGTGGAAGTGGGCGCCATGGATCGACGCCGCCAGGAGCTGCACCGCCACTACGACCATATCTTCGTGTGGAACGGCAATCCTGAGATCTTCATGGCCATGGTCAAGTTCATGGAGGACCGCGCCAACGTGGAGAACGACACGTCCGTGGGCCTCACCCGCGTGATCCTCCTGGTGGAGGACAGCATCCGTTACTACTCGCGGTACCTGCCCATCCTCTACGCAGAGATCCTCAAGCAGGTGACGCGCCTGGCCAAGGACCAGAACATGGACGGCATGACCCGCACCCTGTCCATGCGGGTCCGCCCCAAGGTCATCCTGGCCACCACGTACGAAGAGGCCATCGCCTTCTGCGACAAATACCAGGACTGCCTGCTCTGTCTCATCACAGACCGGAAATACCCCAAGGACGGCGTGCTGGACCGGGAGGCCGGCATCAAGCTCATCAAGGCCGTGAAGGATCGCAACCCCTACCTGCCCACCCTGCTGCAATCCTCGGATCCCTTCAAGGAATCCTGGGCCACGGCCATTCAGAGCGCCTTCCTCAATAAGAATTCCTACACGTTGGGCGCGGAACTCTCCAACTTCTTTTACGAGAGTCTGGGCTTTGGCGACTTCATTTTCAGGGATGTGAACGGTATCGAGATCACCCGCGCCACGGACATGGAGGACCTCCAGGCCAAGCTGCGCACGGTGCCCGTGGAATCCCTGGTCTACCACGCTTCCCGGAACCACTTCTCGGCCTGGATCATGGCCCGTGGTGAAGTCCAGGTGGCCAAGGTCCTGGCCAAGTTCCGCATCACGGACTACAAGGATCCCGAGGAGATGCGCACCTTCCTCATCAACGTGGGCGACTACGTGCAGCGCATGAAGACCCTGGGCAAGGTGGTCACCCTCACGGAATCCACGCCCAAGGACGAGCCCAACATCCTGCGCCTGGCGCCGGGTTCCATGGGCGGCAAGGGGCGCGGCGTGGCCTTCATGCACTCGCTGCTTTCGCGCATGGATCTCACGAACCTGCTGCCCGAAGCCAACATCCGCATCCCCGCCTCCGCCATCATCGGCACGGAGGAGTTCTCCTCCTTTGTCAACCGCCATGGCCTGCGCCAGATGCTGCAGGACGATGCCAGCGACGACGCCATCAAGCGCCGTTTCCTCATGGGCGCCCTGTCACCAGAGCTGATGACCAGACTCCAGCTCTTCCTGGCCAAGACCGGCAAGGTGCCCCTGGCCGTGCGTTCCTCGGGCCTGTTGGAGGACAGCCTCTCCCATCCCTTCGCCGGGCTCTACAACACCTTCTTCCTGCCCAACAACGATCCCAACCCCGGGGTGCGGGAAGCCCAGCTCATCGAGGCCATCAAGCTGGTCTACGCCTCGGTCTACTCCAAGGGATCGCGCTCCTACTTCCAGGCCATCGACTACAAGATCGAAGAAGAGCAGATGGCCATTCTCATCCAGGAAGTGGCAGGCAGCCGCTTCGGCGACCGCTTCTATCCCCACATATCGGGCGTGGCCCAGTCCTTCAACTACTATCCCGTGGCCTACACCCAGCCCCAGGATGGCATCGCCAACCTGGCCGTGGGCCTGGGCAAGTACGTGGTGGAGGGTGGGAAGACCTACCGCTTCGCCCCGCCCTACCCCGAGATGGACATGTTGCCGCCCAAAGAACAGCTGCGCACCACGCAAAAGCAGTTCTACGCCCTGGACATGAGCCGCACCTCCACGGATCTCTACAGCGGCGAGGACGCCACCCTGCTGGTCCTCGACATCAGCCAGGCGGAACAGGATGGCGCCCTCCAGCACTGCGCCTCGGTCTGGGACAACAACGATGACCGCATCCGCGACGGCCTGGACAGCCCCGGCGCCCGCATCGTGAACTTCAGGAACATCCTCAAATACGATCAGTTCCCCCTGGCCAAGATCCTCCAGCACCTGTTGGAGCTCATCCGCGACGCCATGGAAACCCCGGTGGAAATCGAATTCGCCGTGAACCTCGACCCGGATTCCCGCAACGGCAAGCCCACCTTCACCCTGCTGCAGATCAAGCACCAGCTGCTGGATAACGCCGAAGTGAACCTGTCCACGGAGGACCTCAACAAGGAGGACCTCCTCCTCTTCTCTGAGAAATGCGTGGGCAACGGTCTGGTGGAAGGCCTGCGGGACATCGTCTGGGTGGATCCCGACGGTTTCGACAAGTTCGAAACGCCCGCCCTGGCCGCCGAGATCGAACGGCTCAATGACCGTTTCCGCACGGGCGGCGGCAAATACGTGCTGCTGGGGCCCGGCCGCTGGGGCAGCAATGACCAGCACCTGGGCATTCCCATCAGCTGGTCCATGATCTCCTGCGCCCAGATCATTGTGGAGTACGCCATGGAGCACTTCCAGGCCGACGCCTCGCTGGGCTCGCACTTCTTCCACAACGTGACATCCCTGAACATCGGCTACTTCACCGTGCCCTATCCCCGCGGCACCAGCCTCCTCGACTGGGACTGGCTCCGCCAGCAGCCGGAAGTCTGGCGCTCGGGCTGCCTGGTGCACAGCCGCCTGGAGGAACCCGTCCACATCGTCATGGACGGCCGACGCAGCGCCTCGGCCATCTTCAAGCGCGTGCCCCCGCCACCGGCTCCGATTGCCGACGAGTTCCTGTAACTCAGGCTATTTCACCCGGGTGTAATCCATCTCCATGTTCTTCACGAAGGAGCCGTCCTTGGCCTTCATGGCCAGGTGGTGAGCCGTGGGTTTGGGAAAGGGGCTCTCCTGGGCAGAAAGCGCCAGGACACACCCAAGGGCCAGCAGATTTTTGCGCATGGGGACCTCCAGCCGACCATGCTACTGCGTTCTAGAGTCATGGGCGCCCGTGACACTTCCGTTAAAGTGGAGAATTGGAGGGGCCCTTGATCCACCACCCAGGCAATGTGTTCGTGGTCTCCGCGCCCTCGGGCGCCGGCAAGTCCACCCTCGCCCATCGGCTGGTGCAAAGCGTTCCAGACCTGATCTTCTCCATCTCCTTCACCACGCGGAAACCGCGCCCCGGCGAGGTGGACGGCGAGGACTATTTCTTCATCGACGACGATCGCTTCGAAAGCATGGTCCGCGAGGATGGCTTCGTGGAATGGGTGCAGGTCTACGGCCATCGCTATGGCACCGGCCGGGCATGGCTGGATGGTGTGTTGGCCACGGGCCGGGACGTGCTGCTGGATATCGAAACCACCGGGGCCCTGAACCTGCGCCGGGCCATTCCCGATGCCCGCATGATCTTCATCCTCCCGCCCTCCGCCGCCAGCCTGGAAAAGCGCTTGCGCAGCCGGGGCAAGGATACCGATGAGCAGATTGGCATCCGGATGAAGCACGCCCGGCACGAGTTGGAGCTCTACCACGCCTACGACTACCTGATCCTCAATGACGATCTGGAACTCGCCTACCGGCAGTTCGAGGGCATCGTCCACGCCACCCGCGTGAGCCGCGAGCGCATGGCCCCCGTGGCCCAGAGGATCCTCGAAGGCTTTTAACCGCGCATGACGCGAATCGCCCTTCGGGCGTATCCTTGATGGATTCTCCCTGGGGTGCCTCATGGCCCGCTTTCTCACGCGCAATTGGATGTGGATGATGATGGCCGCCACGGTGGCGGTGGCCGGTCCCCTGTTGGCCCGGTCCGGCAACGAGACCGCCCGCCAGCGCAGCCTGGACACCCTCACCGAGATCATGGACCTGGTGCAAAAGCAAAGCCCCGAGCCTCCGGCGCCCCGGCAGCTCACCCACGCCACCATCCAAGGCATGCTCCACACGCTGGATCCCCACTCGAATTACATGGACGAGAGCGAATTCCGGCTGCTGCGCGAAGAGCAGAAGGGCTCCTTTTTTGGCATCGGCGCCATCATCCAGCAGCACGATCAGGGCATCGCCATCATCAGCCCCATGAAGGGCGGCCCGGCCGAGCGCCTGGGCATCCGCTCCGGCGACATCATCAAGGACATCGACGGCACCAGCACCGAAGGCATGACCTCCAACGGCGCGCTTCAGAAACTGCGCGGTGAAAAGGGCACCATCGTCGAGCTGGGCGTGCAGCGGGCCGGCCTCCCCGAGCTGCTGCGCTTCTCCATCCCGCGGGCGGAAGTGCCCACCAACAGTGTCTACTACAGCTTCATGCTGAACCCCACCACGGGCTTCATCCTCATCAAGGATTTCGGCGAGACCACCTCAGAGGAATTCGAGCGGGCCGTGACCAACCTCAAGAAGCAGGGCATGAAGCAGCTCATCCTGGACCTCCGCAACAACGGCGGCGGCGTGTTGGATGCGGCCATCGGCATCTGCCGCCAGCTGCTGGGCCCCGACCAGCTCATCGTCAGTCAGAAGGGCCGAGATGGCCGCGAGGAGAACCAGACCCGCACCAGCAAGGGCGCCATGCTGGATTCCTTCCCCCTTACCATCCTCATCAACCGGGGCTCGGCCAGTGCCAGCGAGATCGTCACGGGCGCCGTGCAGGATCATGATCGCGGCCTCGTCCTGGGTCAGACCAGCTGGGGCAAGGGGCTCGTCCAGAGCGTGCTCACCATCAACCGCTCCCGGGGCCTGGCCCTCACCACGGCCCGCTACTACACGCCCTCGGGCCGCAGCATCCAACGCGATTACAGCCACGGCCTGGATGACTACTACAACCCCGAGGACGACAAGGACGCCAAGCCCCAGGGCCCCGCCTTCAAGACGGACCAGGGCCGCACGGTCTACGGGGGCGGCGGCATCAACCCCGACTACACCCTCCCCGCCATCAAGCTCAACGAGTTCATCATCGGCCTGCGCTTCCAACACTCAGCCTTCTTCCGCTTCGCAGTCCAAGAGAAGGAACGCTTCGGCATCAAGCCGGGCCAGCACGCCGACGACGGGATCCTGGGACGCTTCCGCACCTGGGCCCAGGAGCAGAAGCTGACCATCTCCGACAAGGATTGGGAAGCCAACCTGGGTATCATGCAGGAACAAATCTCCATCGAAATGCAGAACGTCGCCTTCGGCATCGAGGCCGGCTTCAAGATCCAATGCGAGAAGGATCCCGTGATCCTGAAGGCCCTTGAAGTCATGCCCGAGGCCGAATCACTGCTCCAGAAGAAGCAGCTCGTCTCCCGCAGCAGCGCCCTCACGACGGTCGGCACCACCCTCTAATTCGTCCGCTCCACGAGGTCGTCATGGACGTCACGCTCCCTGAGCACGTCGAGGCTTTGCGCCTCGAAGTGCGCAAGTTCGCTGAAAAGGAAATTCGTCCCCACGTCATGGCATGGGACGAGGCCAAGACCTTCCCTTCTGGCGTGGTGAAGCAGCTGGGCGAGATGGGCATGATGGGTGTCATCTTCCCCGAGCAGTACGGCGGCGCCGGCATGGGCTACCAGGAATACGCCGTGGTGGTCGAGGAGCTCTCCCGCGTGGATGGCAGCGTGGGCATCACCGTGGCCGCCCACAACAGCCTGTGCAGCAACCACATCTACAGCATGGGCGACGAGCGCCAGAAGCAGGCCTACCTGGTGCCCCTGGCCAGCGGCAAGGCCCTGGGCGCCTGGGGCCTCACCGAACCCGGCTCGGGCAGTGACGCGGGTTCGCTGCGCACCTCCGCGAAAAAGGAAGGCTCCCACTACCTTCTCAACGGCACCAAGACCTTCATCACCCACGGCACCTACGGCGACATCTTCGTGGTCATGGCCCGCACCCGGCCGCCCCAGCCCGGCCACAGCAGCGCCGATGGCATCAGCGCCTTCGTGCTCGAAAAGGGCATGAACGGCTTCCGCGCGGGCAAGCAGGAAAACAAGCTGGGTCTCCGGGCCAGCGACACCTCTGAGCTGATCATGGAGGACGTGAAAGTCTCCGTGGACAACCTCCTGGGCGAGGATGGCGTGGGCTTCAAGCAGGCCATGAAGACCCTCGATGGCGGCCGCATCAGCATTGGGGCTCTGGGTCTGGGCATGGCGCAGGGCGCGTTTGAAGAAGCCGTGCGCTACACCAAGATCCGCCATACCTTTGGGCGACCGCTCGCCGACCATCAGGGCATCCAGTTCAAGCTGGCAGACATGGGCACCGAGATCGAGGCGGCCCGCCTGCTCATCTACCGGGCCGCGGGCCTGAAGGACGCGGGCCTGCCCTACGCCAAGGCCGCCAGCATGGCCAAGCTCTACAGCTCCGAAGTGGCCTGTCGCGTGGCTGACCAGGCCGTGCAGATCCTGGGTGGCTACGGCTACATCAAGGACTACCCCGTGGAGAAGTACTACCGGGATGTAAAGCTTTGCACCATCGGCGAAGGCACCAGCGAGATCCAGCGCACCGTCATCGCGCGGTACCTGCTCTCGGAGTACTGAGGCCTGTTTTCGCGCACCGAATGAAGAACCGCGAATGACGCGAATGGGCGAGGAGCAGGTTCTGTATGAGCCAGAAGCTGAGCTATGAGCCCTGCCACAGGGGGGCTGCGCTAGGATGAAAGCCTCTCAACGTGAGGCACGCCATGCAGCGCACCGGTCCACTCCTTCTTGCCCTCTTCACCTTCCTGGTCCCCCTCCAGCTTCAAGCCTCGCGCCCGCTGCAGGTGGATGACCTGTTCAAGGTCAAGAAGGTCACGGATCCCCAGATCGCCTCCACGGGCGTCCAGGCCCATCAGGTGGGCACCGTGGACTTCGCGGCCAACAAGACCATCAACCGCATCTGGTTCAAGGCCAGCGGCGGCGAAGCCAAGGAACTAGACCTGGGCTCTGGCAGCCAGTCGCGGCCGCGCTTCAGCCCCGATGGGAAGCGGATCTCTTACCAGGCGGGCGGTCAGATCTGGATCGTGGACTTGGCCTCCCAGGAAAAGCGCCAGCTCACCAACCTGAGTGGCGGTGCGGAGGGCCAGACTTGGAGCCCCGACGGCAAGTGGATCGCCTTCCTCAGCACCACCGTACCCAGCGGTGATGAGACCGAGAACGTCGCCTACCTCAAGGCCAAGGAGACCTCCAAGGTTTCGGGTCGCCTCTACACCACGCTGACCTACCGCCACTGGAACGAATGGAAGGATGCGAAACAGCTGAGCCACCTCTTCGTGGTGCCCAGCGATGGCAGCGCCGCCCCCCGCGACCTCACGGCGGGCTTCCTCACCGACGTGCCCAACTATGCCGGGGTCTCCGCCGGGGACGGCTATGCCTGGGCCCCCGACAGCAAGGCTCTGGCCTTCGAATCCGCTCCCGCGCAGGCCAAGGCCACCACCACCAACGGCGAAATCTACGAAGTGGCGCTCGCGGGCGGCCCAGCCCGGAAGATCACAGACAACCCGGCCATGGACAACTCGCCCCGCTACTCGCCCGATGGCCAATACCTAGCCTGGCGCGCCCAGCGCCACGAAGGCTTCGAAGCCGACAAGTGGGAGCTGTGGGTCATGGAGCGCGCCACCGGCAAGGTCCTGCGCACCACCCAGGCCTTCGATCAAAGCTTCGGCGATTATCAGTGGCAGGGCCACGACCTCGTGGGCACCAGCGAGCGCCAGGGCCACACGGACCTCTTCCGCTGGGATGGCAAAACGGTTCAGCGGCTCAGCACCGATCTGCACATCGAGGGCTTCGCACTGGGCGCGGGCACAGCCATGGTGGTGTCCTCAAACCTCACCACACCACCTGACCTCTATGCGCTGGATCTGAAGACCGGTAAGACGGCCCGCGCCACCCAACACAACGAGGCCCTAGCCCTGGAGCTGAGCCTCAACAAGGGTGAGAACCTCTGGGTGGACACGCTGCCCGTGGAGGGTCAGGCCACTCGGACCCACGCCTTCATCGTGAAGCCCTTGGGCTTCGACCCCGCCAAGCGCTATCCCGTGGCGTTTGTGATCCACGGCGGCCCCCAGGGCGCCTGGGCCGATGCCTGGCATCCCCGCTGGAATGCCCAGGCCTGGGCCAGCCGCGGCTTCATTACCGTGCTGCCCAATCCCCGCGGCTCCAATGGCTTCGGCCAGGCCTACACCGATGCCATCAGCGGTGACTGGAACGGCGCCGTCATGACCGACCTCATGAACACCCTGGACGCCGTGCTCAAAGCCTTCCCCAATGCCGATCCCAAGCGCGTGGTGGCCTGCGGCGGCAGCTACGGCGGCTACGCCACCAACTGGCTGGCCGGGCACGAAGCCAAGCGCTTCGCCGCCTTCGTGAGCCACGCCAGCATCTTCAACACCGAGTCCATGCAGCTGGGCACCGAGGAGCTCTGGTTCCCCCACTGGGAATTCAAGGGCTGGCCCTGGGACAACGCCGAAACCAAGGCCCGCTGGCAGTCCCAAAGCCCCAGCAGCGCCATCGGCAGCATGACCAAGCCCATGCTCGTCATCCACGGCGAACTGGACTACCGCGTGCCCGTCACCGAGGCCTTCCAGCTCTACAACACCCTGCAGGTGCGCGGCGTCCCCAGCCAACTGCTCTACTTCCCCGACGAAGCCCACTTCGTGGCCAAGCCCCAAAACAGCAAGCTCTGGTACGAAACCGTGCTGGGCTGGTGCGAACGCTGGACGAAGTAAAGCTAGACTGAATGTCTAACCGCAGATGTCGCAGATTCACGCAGATGAAAAGCTCACTTCATCTGCGGCCATCTGCGTCATCTGCGTCATCTGCGGTTAAATGCCCTTCTCTTTTTTTGGAATCATCCCGCCGCATGCGCCCGGATCGGACAAAGCCCGCCAGGGTTCCAGCACGAAGGGGCGGCTGAAGGCGCGGGGATGCGGCAGTTCCAGGCTCAGCTCGGGACCGAGAAGACGGAGATCTTCCGGTGTCTCCCAGGTCCAGTGGCCCGGTGGACCATCCGTGGTGATGAGGTCCAGATCCACCGTGCGCGGAGCGTTCTTCCCCGCCATGCGATCTCGCCCCGCGAGGAGTTCCAGCCGCAGCAATGACTCCAGCAGATGCCGTGGATCGACTTCGTCCGTCACCAGGATCGCCACCGTATTCAGGTAGGCGGGACCGCGTCCTGATTCATCGGGCGTTTCCATCACCAGGGGTGAAGGCAGCACTGTCCCCAGCGTACGCAGGGCCGCCAGCCCGGCATCGAGATGGGCGCGGCGATCACCGAGGTTCGAGCCCAGCGCCACGACGGCCTTCATTTTTTATCCACAGATTTCACAGATTCACACAGATGAAGAGATCCGCATTGAATCTGTGTCATCTGTGGAATCTGTGGATTCATTTTTTTGTCCCGTGCTCGGCCACGACGAGCGTGCGGATGCCGCCGCGAATGAGGAAGTCGCCTTCGATGCGCATCCACTGGGGCTGAGTGGCCTTCACCAGGTCGTCGAGGATCTGGTTGGTGACGGCTTCGTGAAAGGCGCCCTGGTCGCGGAAGCTCCAGAGGTAGAGCTTGAGCGACTTGGATTCCACGCAGAGCTGGTCGGGCTGGTAGTGGATCTTCAGCTTGGCGAAATCCGGCTGGCCTGTGAGCGGGCAGAGGCAGGTGAACTCCTCCGTCTCGAACGTGATAGTGAAAGGCCGACCCGGGCGGGGGCTCGTGAAGGTATCGAGCTTGCCCGTGGGGCGCGTCACCACGAACTTCGGCAGCTGATCGGGCAGGGAGGCTTTGTGGGTTTTCTTCGTGGCCATGGCGAGATCCTTTCTTTGGTCCACAGATTTCACAGATTACACAGATGAAAGAAGTGCTTTTTGAATCTGTGTGAATCGGTGGAATCTGTGAACCATCATTTCAAGGTTTCAGGGATGAATGCGTACGGAATGGGGTCGGCAAACCCCGCTTCCTTGAACCCGCGCAGCCGCAGGTGGCAGGAATCGCAGTGGCCGCAGGCTTCCACTTCGCCCTGATAGCAGGACCAGCTGAGATGCAGCGGTGCGCCCAGGTCGCGGCCCTTCTTCACGATCTCGGCTTTGTGGAGGTGGATGAGGGGTGCATGGAAGGCGAGGTGCGTCTCTGGCTTGGTGCCCAGGTTGGCGGTCTGTTCAAAGCTCTTGAGGAAGGCCTCCCGACAGTCGGGGTAGCCGCTGCTGTCTTCTTCCACGAAGCCCACATAGATGCTCGTGGCACGCAGCACCTCGGCCCAGCTCACGCAGGTGGCCAGCAGGTGCGCGTTGCGGAAGGGCACGTAGCTGACAGGCACGCCGGGGTTGTCCAGGTCGCCCTCGGGCAGGGCGATGCTGGGGTCGGTCAGCGCCGAGCCGCCGATGGCC
>JAYVRY010000308.1:0-3228 GCA_043775845.1 Acidobacteriota bacterium | reverse complement strand
CCGCACCAACCCCCGTCTTGGAGGCCGCTTTGGACTTCAAACCAAAACCGACGAGAAGTGGGTTGAGCAGCAGCAGGCGTCGGGTGAACCGTTCCGTGCGAAGACCCGGACTTCCGCCATGCTCAAGCGCCTGGAACTAGAAAACGGTTCGGTTGCCTCCCACTAGGACATCGAGAATCATTGCAAGGGAGACCGGAATGACGGACACAGAAGAATCCAAAAGACCTTGCGGGGACTGCGGTGTCGAGGTCGGCGAGGAACACCTCTCTGGCTGTGACATTGAACGATGTGCCTGCTGCGGTCGTCAGGCCATCTCCTGCGAATGCACCGAGGAGCAGGCTGCCGCCTACCCCCGTCTGCGTTGGACAGGCATTTGGCCTGGAGTCGCCGAGTGCGAGGCCTGGGGCTGGTATGCCTCGTTAATCCCCGGGGTTGGTTGGACGCGCTGTCTGCCGAATGACCCTGGCGCTGGGGCAGACCTGAACCGGCTCTATGTCGAAGCCATCTGGAACCCTAAGGTCGGACGATTCGAGCGGGATCAGAGCCAGACTAGGCTTCCGACAGACCTGGAATAGCGACTTTGATCGGAGCCTCATGGGCGAGGCGTCTGGCATAAGCTCGGTCCAGCAAGTGGTCGCAGGTTCGCACAAGGATCATGGCGTAGGCAACCCCGGCAACAACGTCCACGAGGTAGTGGGAGCGTGTCGTGATCGTGGTGAGGATGACCATTGCTGCGTTGAACGAGGCCGCCATGCGCCAGCCATTCGACAGGTGGGGCCACATAATCCAGACGAACAGGATTGAACCAGCGGTGTGCAGGCTGGGGAAGCAGTCGTAACTGGCTGCCGCCGTCTTGAAGAAATCCTGGATGTTGGCCTTGTGGACGAAGGTGTGTGCCACGGGCTCGAAGCGGATGGGCCCCGTAACGGGCACCAACCCGTAGAGCACATACCCGGCGAGGAAGAGAAAGATCACCTTGGCGCGGGCCCGGTAGAAGGCCTCCTTGGTGCCCCGGAGGTAGATGACGCCGAGGCTCACGGCAATCATGGGGAAGAAGCCCACCACATACCAGGTGCTCCAAAGGGCCGAGGCTGTCGGGCCCGAGAGTAGAGGGGTGTCGAACCACTGGGCCGGGGTGGATCCGAAGCATATGAACTGGTCGATCCGAAGCATGAGGCCATCCTTGGGCGCGATGCCGAAGGTGGACATGATCAGGTGCGTGATGCCGTGGTCCTGGTCGAGATCCGCGTAGACGAGGCAAACCATGAAGATCGGCACCCAGCGCATGATCTGACGGGGGGCATCCTTCCAGATGGCCATGCGGGCGTAGACGAAGACTGCGACAACGATCAGGGCTGCCGGTGGCATGAACAGTTTGGGCCCAACGACGACCAGTCGGGCGATCTGCGAGATCAGAGCAAGGGCAACCACGATCAGGGCATCTGCGCGTGCATCGCGGATCGCGGCCCACAGGTCGGCGCAGGTAGATTGGATCCCCTTGGGCATGGCTCTCTCCATGGACTCTATCTTCCCGAGGGGGAGTTTTTCTCCGTCCTAAGGTGGGGAAAAAGTCTCGGCATGGAGACTGACATCAGAGGAGAGAACCATGAGCTTTACGAAGGGACCTGTCACCGTCACACGCCTGCTGGCACTCGGGCCCGTGCCGTCCGTCACCAGTGCGCTCGAAGCCATGAAGGAAGAGCCGTATCGACCCTTCCAGGATGGAAGCGAAGAGGAACGAGCCTGCATTTGCGATTTCACCAATCACCTGAAGGGGTCTCCTGACGAGGAGCGCAGCTACACCTGGATGAATGGGATGCTTCATTTCGGCATCCGCTTTGACACCCGGAAGATCCCGGCTGCGGAACTGTCGGCCCACATTGAGATCAGGATCGAAACCCTGATGCGCGAAAAGGACCTCGCCTTCATCTCCAAGGAAGCCCGAATCTCGATCCAGGACGAGGTGAAGGCCGAACTGCTGCCCAAGCAAAAATCTGTCATCAAGGTCACCGAGGTGGTCTGGGACATGAAGAAAGGCATCCTGTACGTGGGTTCCCAGAGTCCTAAGGTCGTTAGCTACCTTCAGGAGTTCCTTTTCCGGGTCTTCCGTCTCGACATCCAGGTCCTCGGTCAGGTGAATCTGGCCAGTCACTTGCTCATGATGGACCGTAACGCACTGCTTCAGGGCATGGACCGGTCGGTGGCAGAGCCGCTGATGGGTGAGCTGTTCCTGGGATGGCTGTGGCGCCAGTCCCTCGAGCAGGGCGGCAAGGCCAATGACGACGACGAGACCTGCCTGCTTTTCGGGGACTCCATCAAGCTGGTGTCCGAGGAAGGCAAGGCCCAGGAGGTCTCCCTCAAGAAAGGCGATCCTGTCGAATCGAAGGCCGCGCTGGAGGCTCTGGCCTCTGGGATGCGTCCGGCCCAGGCCAAGTTCACCCTCAAGGCCGGTGAGATGGAATGGACCTTCGGCCTGAGCGCCTATGGGATCCAGCCCTCGGGCCTGAAACTCCCTCCGAGCACTGCAAACACGCCCCAAGGGCGCATCGCTGACCGCGTGTACCTTGTCCAGGAGGCTCTGATCGCGCTGGACACCCGTTTCAAGGCCTTCCTGGCGGTTTGGCGAGAGCAGGGCCCTGATGAGCTGCACGCGGGGCTCATGGTCTGGGCTGGCGCGGCCCGCGACCAAGTTGACGCAGTTGCTGAGGTTGAACTCGATGAGTCGGTCCTGGCCTGAAACGGTGCTCACGAAGGGCCTAGAGTCCCAGGGGCGAGGCCCGGTCTACCCAGACCGTCTCGAGCAAATGAAGGCACTCGCTGCTGATCGAAAGGGCGAGTGCCTTTCATTGGTCTATGTGAACTACTCCACTCACCTGGAGTGGCGCTGTGAGCACGGTCACCAGTGGTCTGCCACTCCCAGGACCATCGCCCAAGGGAAGTGGTGCCCGACCTGCGGCAAGCAGCGAACGGCTGACGCTCGCCGAGGTTCCATTCCCCGGATGAAGGCAATGGCCCGATTGCGAGGCGGAGACTGCCTCAGCACCATCTACATCAACTCCCAGGTCAAACTCCTCTGGCAATGCCGCATCGGCCATGTTTGGGGAGCGAGCCCCAATGCGATTCAAGGCGGGCGCTGGTGCCCGGATTGTGCTGAGGCCGCCCGGAAAGCTCGTCGCCCTCAGCTTGCCGTTGAAGTAGAGGAGAGCAAATGGCCAGACCCGAAGGTAG
>JAYVRY010000307.1:0-11148 GCA_043775845.1 Acidobacteriota bacterium | reverse complement strand
GGAGGGAATCCTTCCTCAACCAGTGCTGTCCGGGGGTTCCACGCTTCGCGCATACCCCCGGGCCCCCGCGCGAAGCCGCAGCAAAACCGGGCTTCGCTTTGACCTCTGACATGGGGGGCTGCCCCCTGGCTAGTTCTTCGTAACGCCAAGGGCTTCCCACTGCTCCGCCAGGCTGTCTACTCCGCAACGCCTGGCCAGCGCTGCGGCCTCCCGGGCGATCTCTGGGCGCGGGGCCCGGGCGAATGCTTCCCGGAAGATGTGGTCAGCCTCCTGGCGTTTCCCGAGGTGGAGCTTGGCTTCGGCGAGGAGGGCCGTTTCGCCATTCCAGGTACCGAAGCCGAAGTAGGTGCCCAGTTGGGCTGAGGCGTGGCCCCCAGCATCTTCCCTGGCTGCGGCGTCCAGGGCTTTCAACAGGTCCTGGTTGCGGTCGTAGGCGGCCTGCAGCACGGCTTCGGCCTCGCGCCAATCATCGCGTTCCTGCGCATCTTCCACGAAGGCATCGAGCGCTGCGGAAGGGGGCCAGTGCTGGGTGCCCGGTGGCGGCATCACCCCGGCCAGCAGCTCGCCTGGCCGCCCACCGGCTCCCGCCTGGCGCAGAGACAGCCAGACCTTCCAGCGCCGCTCATCCGAGAGTCGCCCATGAAGGCGATTCTCGACCAAGGAGAGAAGGCGATGGGCCAACTCGCGTAAAAGTGGACTATGTTCCGCGAAGGAGGTGAGCTGCGATGCGAGTGGCAGGGGGCTGGACGCTGTGGGGATCGGGCCAGGCCAGAGGTTGCTTCGCAGGAACTGATCGTAGCGCTGGGCGTATTCGCCCCAGATCCGTTCATCATCGGACTCGGAAAGCAACGTCACGGCTGGCCGCAGAGTGTTGCTGGTCTCTTGACTGGGCGCTGGGCTTACCTCGGGCGCCGTCTGCGGCGGCTTCTGATCTGTTCGAGGTTCCTCAAGGGGGCGCCGTTCATCCCCAGCTTCGGGCTGGGCGGCGGCCGGTGGTTTCCCAACTCCGCCCAAGTCTGGATGAGAGTCGCCGCCCGAAACGGGTTTCACCTGAGCCAGGAGCTTCTCCGCCCGGCGTTCACCGAGGGTCCGCAGTTCGAGCACTAGCAGAGCCAAGGCCTCGGCGTGATCCGGATTCTCTTTGAGGAAGGTCCGTAACCGCTCAGCTCGCGTGCGGAGAAAACTCCGGCGGTACAACTCGGCAAATGGCGCGGCAGCAGGCGCCTCGCTGCCCTCCGCGAGGACCCGGCGGTCGGGTCCCAGCAAAGCCCAATGGGGTTTCTCAGCGCTCCAGCCGCAGAGGGTGGCCAGCTCCCGACCCAGGGGCTGCTTGCGCTCCACTTCCTGGGTTTCCACCTGCAGGTCAAGGGCAGGTTCCTGATCCAGGGTGGCGGTGAGGGCCTGGCTCAGGCTCTGGCCCGTGGCGCTGGGCATCGTAAGTACCATGCCTTCCGGGTGATCGTGCAGCAGGTGCGCCAGAGTGAGGCGGCTGTCGCCTGCGACCACGTAGGTCTGGGCTGCGAGGGAGGCCGAGCAGAGCAGGAGTGCAAACCTTGGGCAGCGTTTCATTTCTGCCCCACGGGATGCAGGGCTGACCAGCGGGTGGCGAGGGTGCCCTGCCCGCAACGGTTCGCCACGGTCGCCGCCTTGGCGGGCAGCGCTGACCAGTGGGAGGCAGCCAGCACGTCCTTCACGAGGCCATCGGCCCGGGCGGCATCCCCACAGCGGAGGGTGCTCTCCAGCAGGGGCTCCAGGGTGCTGGCCCACTCGCGTTCCAACAGGGCGTCATTGGTGGTGGTTCCCATACCCCAGGAGGCCGGCCCCTCCGGAGGGCGGTCCCGCAACATGTGAGGGGCTCCATCCCAGCGATCCTGGAAGTGTTCCCGCAGAACGCGCCAGTCCTCGGGGGTGCGGGCAGTGGCGAAGAGCATGCGCAGGGCCCGATCGGGCGGCCACTGACCCTTTGAAGCGAAGGGGCTCGGTTTGAGAGAGCCGAGAAGATGGCGCAAACCGGCCTCACCACGGCCCTGGGACAACCAGACCCAGAGATCCCAGAGGGCCTCAGACCCAGGTTCCAGGCGCAGCGCCGCTTCCACTTCAGGCCGGGCTCGGCGGTATAGGTTCTGCAAGGTGGGGCTGGCCGAATCGAGGGGCCGCCCTTCCCTGGCGAATGCCAAGTCCAGCTCGCGCCAGGCACCCGACCGAAAGGCCTGATCCAGTTCCTGGGCAAAGGCACTCCAGGCCTCCAGGTCCTGTGCGGGCGTCAACGCGGCGGCCTCGCTCAGATCCGCCTGAGGCAGAGCGTCCGCCGCACGCAGATACCCAGCAAGGTCGCCCTGCTCGAGCCGCGCCAGGGGGCCAGCCACGTCAAGGCCCATGAACCGCTGGGCCGTCACTTCGCCGCGCTGGCGCAGCAGCCCGATGAGGCGCTCCTGGGCCTCGAGCGATTCAGGGTGTGCCTTGAGATAGGCGCGGAGTTCCTTCACCCGGTCGCGGAAACCGGCGTTCGCCAATTCCTGGGTGTAGGCCACGACGGTCGGAAGCAAACTCCCCTTGGCCAGCACAGTGTCCCCTTTGGCCACGAGCAGCCACAGTGGTTTGGCTTCAAGGTGCAGCCGGAGGCTCCAGGCCTTCCACTCGGCGCTTCCCACGGGATGGCCCTGCATGGGGACCTGCAAGGCCTTCAGCTCCGGCTGCGACAAGAGCGTTGCGAAGCCCTGGGACAGGCTGTGGTCTCCCTTGGTGTCGAAGACCAGCAGGGTGGCCGGGGTGGGGATGTCCAGCGCATCCCTGCTCATGAGCACGCGCAAGACGGCCGTCTGCGCAGAAAGCGCGGCCGGAAGAAGCAGGAGGAGACATGGGCGGAACAATCGCATGGTCGATCCACGGTGCCATCAAGTAAGCTGCCTGGCCAGGGTTCGACCCGTGGACCAGGCAGCAGGGTTGCCGTTGTCGGAGCTACAGGTTCAGGGCAGGTAGCCGCCAGACAGCACCTGGAAGGGTGCGCTGATGAGACCACGGTAGTCATAGGGCCCGGTGCCGTTGCTCTTGAACCAGCTGGGGTAGACGAAGTCACTCATGAGAATGGTGTTGATGCGATAGCCCTGAGCATTGGTCTCGCAGGCATCGCACACTTCCACATAGCCCGTGCCGCCACCGGGCTGCGTGTAGGTCTGGTTCACGAAGGGGTCCGTGCGCATCTCAAGCACTTCATGAGAGATGGTATTCGTCCAGTAGTCGACCGTCACACCCTTCACATGGCAGTAGGCCACGGGCAGGCTGCGGGTCACGGTGTGGTAATCGCCCTTGGTCTGCACGATGTTGCACTTCCAGGCACCGGCAGGGGCGGTCTTGCCCTTGCCAACAAAGACGAAGGTGGCATCGTTGCCCCACTTCGCCTTGTATTCGTTATGCACCTGGCTGGCCACGGCATTGGTCACAGCCTGCAACGTGGCGTCCGAGACGCTGGTGGTGCTGTTGATGATGGCGATGGTCTGGGCTGGAAGCACAGAGGCCACGGTCAGGGCAAAAGCGGCGAGCAGCTTCATGGCTGATCCTCCTTGAGGGTTGGGGTGGGACTGCTTGGGTGAGCAGAGAAGCGTCGCGTTGGAAGGCCGCAAAACTGCCACCAGCCATGGACGCGTCCAAAGCCGGTGCACTCCGGAAAAGATGTTTCCGAACCGCCTGCCGAAAAAAAGAAAGAACGTTTGGACAGGAGTCTATTCCCCTAATCAACACCCACAAGGGAATTAATTAATGTTAATAAAACCCTAATAGTCGCTTATGGAAAAATCGAGTGCCGTGAACCACACATCGATGCCAGCCCATTCGCAAAAATGGCTCTCGACGATGGCTTTGGGGCCATGCCCGTTTTTTCGGTCGGGGCGCTGGTCATTCCGGCTCAGACTTGGGCCAATCAAGGCCTCTCATTTCAGGTAGACCCCGGGGGCCTCACTCGACCGGTCTGTGCCTACCTGGCTGACGTTGGAGCGCTGGCCCTCACAGTCTTTCTTGGACCCGTGTTTACAACGGGAATCGAGAGAGGGTTTCCCCCCGAACTTCCACCGGCTGATGTTTGGTGCCTTTGGCACCCCGGACAGTGATGGTGTGGTGCCCATCCGCGATGTGAATGCTGCTGCGGTCGCTTTCGATGTCGGTCTCCACACCATCCACGGAGACCTTGCCCGTCCCCGGATAGGTCTCCACCGTGAGGTTGCCCAGGGCCGGTACGGTCAGAGGCACGGTCTGCCCTGCGGGAATGGATACGCTCCGGGAGTCCTTGAAGAAGTAGCGGACGCTCATCAGGTCCAGCTTGTGGGTGCCTGGAGGCAGGCTCAGTTTGGCGCCTGGGCTCAGGTCGCCCATGTCCTTCCCATCCACCTTCACACGGACGACGAACCCACCTGCCAGCTTGAGGAAGCCAGGGGCGTTGGGATCCAGCGGGGGCTCCTGGCGGGTCTCGGCGGTGGTTGCGGCCTTCAACTCGAAGACCTTGCCCGTGGGCACATCACCGGGCGCGAAATCCCAGGCATAGCCCAAGTTTCCCTTGGTGAGGGTCAGGCTGTTGGGCTTGCCTTGATTCCACCGGACGGGCAGTGGCGTCACGCCCATCTCCTTGCCATCCAGCATCACGGTGGCCCCTTGGGGGGCGGAATCCACCAATTCATCGGTGATTTTGGGCTTCAACGTGAAAGGGCCCGGAGGCGGCTGATCGGGCTTGAATTCATAGCCCAACCCCTCGTGCCCCTTCAGCTCCAGGCGCAGCTTGTCACCGGGAAGCAGGGACTGGTTGGTGGTGGTGAGCCCCACTTCCAGATCGTTCACATAGACCTTGGCGCCTGTGGGCAAAGATTCGATTTTCACCCGAGTGCCCTTGGGACCCCGGAACATGACCCAGCCCATGCCCGCCGCCACGGCGATAACCAGGGCGGCGATCCAGGGCCAGCTTGATTTCCGGTTCTCAGGGCGAGGCACCACCATGGTTTCGTCGAAGGAGGTCGAGACAATTTCGGGCAGGGTGGCTTCCCCGCCTCGCCCCATGAGGCCGAGGATCTCGCGCCGTTCCTCTTTGCCCAGTTCCACGACGGCATCCAGCAGATCCCGCACGAAGGCCGTGCAGGAGGGATGCCGATCAGCGGGTTTCTTGGCCAGCACACGGTCGAAGACGCGCCGCCACCCTTCGGGCAGAACCCCCGTCACTGGGGGTTGGATCTCGACTGGAGGCTCGTTCACGATGCGATAGAGAATGGTGTTGATGGAAGTTCCGGGAAAGGGTGACTGCCCGCTCATCAGCTCGAAGACCAGCACTCCAAAGCTGAAGATGTCCGATCGGTTGTCGACGACGCCTTCCTTGATCTGTTCAGGGCTGGCGTAGCTGGGGGTGCCGAGAAAGGTGCCGGTCTGGGTGAGGCTGGCGTCCTCCCGTTTGGCAATGCCGAAATCCATCAGCTTGGGGCGGCCATCCTCACCCACCATCACGTTTCCGGGCTTCACATCCCGGTGGACGATGGCCTTGGCATGGGCGTGGTCCAGCGCTTCGGCAAGACCCACGGCGATCCTCAGCTTCTCCTTGAGAGATAGGGCCGGACCGGACTTCATGATGCCGTCCAGGGGTCTTCCCGCCACGTATTCCATAGCCAGGAAGGGCCCGTACCCGTCCACCTCGCCCACATCGTAGATGGCTACGATGCCGGGGTGGTTCAGCAGGCCTGAGACTTCCGCTTCCCGCTGAAATCGGGCGAGATACTCATGCTGGTCGGCCTCGGTTCGCACCGTATCCTGCTTCATGAGCTTGATGGCCACCTTGCGCTTGATCCGGGGGTCCTCGGCCAGCACCACGCTTCCCATGGCCCCGGATCCCAGCAGGGCCAGGACCTGGTACCGACCGATTGCGCTGGGGAGGTTGAGGTTGTCCATGTCAGCCATGCTTGCCATCCTACCGGATGGATCAGAGATGTGGCGGTAGATTGTTAGGTTTTTCGTGGATTTTCCAAGAAGTCCTGACACAATAAAGCAGGCCTGTTGACCCGGGCTGTGGGGGGTTTATTCCGTGATGGAATTCGTCAAAACCGTCGTGCTCGTCACCTACTTCGTGTTGTTGAGCATCCTGAGCATCTATGGGGCCCACCGCCTCTGGATGCTTCTTCTCTATTACCGCCACAAGAAGGATGTGCCTCAGCCCGTGGGCGACGAGACCTACCTTCCCGTGGTCACCGTGCAGCTGGCGGTGTTCAACGAGATGAACGTCATCGAACGGCTTATGGACTACGTCGTCAAGATGGACTGGCCCAAGGAAAAGCTCGAAATCCAGGTGCTGGACGATTCCACAGATGACACCGTCAAGGTGGCCAGCGCCGTGGTGGATCGTTACAAGGCCCTGGGCTTTGACATCCACTATCTGCATCGGACGGATCGCACGGGCTTCAAGGCCGGCGCCCTGTCCGAAGGCCTCAAGGTCGCCAAGGGCGAGCTGGTGGCCATGTTCGACGCCGACTTCCTGCCCACGGTCGACTTCCTTCGCAAGGCCGTGCCCCATTTCGCCAACGAGAAGGTCGCCTTCGTGCAGGGTTGCTGGGCTCACCTGAATCGCGAATTCTCCCTGCTGACCCAGGTGCAAGCCATCCTGCTCGACGGGCATTTCGTCTTCGAGCACACCGCCCGTCACCGTTCCAAGGCGTTCTTCAACTTCAGTGGCACCGCCGGCATGTGGCGCGTTGCCGCCATCGCTGATGCGGGCGGCTGGGAGCACGACACCATCACCGAGGATGCCGATCTCTCCTACCGCGCCCAGCTCAAGGGCTGGAAGGGCGTGTACCTCAAGGATCTCGTCGTCCCCGCCGAGCTCCCCGTGGAAGTCAACGCCTTCAAGAGCCAGCAGCACCGCTGGGCCAAGGGCAACGCCCAGGTCATCCGCAAGCTCATGGTCACCATCTGGAAATCCAACGAGAGCCTGCACACCAAGCTCGAATGCTGGTTCCACCTCACGGCCAACTGCAACTACATGCTGATGGTGGTCCTCTCCGTCATCATGGTGCCCGCCATGATTTTCCGGGCTGGCACGCCGGTGCACATCCTCCTGCTGACCGATGGTCCCTTCTTCCTGCTGAATGCGGTGAGCGTGGGCCTGTACTTCGGGCTTTCACAGAAGGAACTGACCGACAACACGGGCTGGACCCGGCGTCTGAAGTACATCCCCGGCCTCATGGGCCTGGGCATTGGCCTCGCGCTGAACCAGGCCAAGGCCGTGCTGGAAGGCTTCTTCACCGACGACAAGGAATTCAAGCGCACGCCCAAATACGGCGTGGATGCCGCGGGCAACTCCGCCACCAAGCGGGCCTACAAGGTGCCCAAGAGCCTCATGACCTTCCTGGAACTGGGCTTCGCCATCTACTACTTCGGCGCGGTCCTGGTGGCCATCTACATCCGCAAGTGGGCTTCCGTGCCCTTCCTCTGGCTGTTCTTCAGTGGCTTCTCCTACATGAGCATCCTGTCCCTGGCCGACGTCAAGCTGTTCCGCCGCCTGGCCATGGATGAGCCCGCCGACGATGCCCAGAGTGCCGCGAATTTCGTGCAATAGGCCCAGCTGACCGATAGGGGACCATGGCTCGTCCATTGGCCCGCCCAGCATCCGCCCGCCCCCGTGCCGCCGCCCTGCGGTACCGGCCGGAGGCGCCCTTCCTGGATGTGGCCCCCCGTCTGGTCGCCAAGGGCCAAGGCCTGCTGGCCGAGCGCATCCTGGAGCTGGCCAAGCTCCATGGGGTGTCCATCTCCAAGGATCCTGACCTGCTGGCCGCCCTGGAACCGCTGGATCTGAACCGGCTCATTCCGCCAGAGCTCTTCCAGGCTGTCGCCGTGATCCTGGCGGCCCTCTATCGCGCCAACAAGGAACTGACCCCGCCATGATTGACCTGCACTGCCACACCCTCCATTCCGACGGCACCGACACGTCCGAAGGGTTGGCTCTGCTGGGGGACGAAGCCCGCCTCTCAGCGCTCTGTCTCACGGACCACGACACCCTCCGGGGCATCCCGGAGTTCCTGGCCATGCAGCCCCGGGTCAAGGTGCGGCTGTTGGTGGGCACCGAACTCAGCTGCCATTTCATGGGCCAATCCCTTCATGTGCTGGGCCTGCTCGTGAACCCCGGTGATGCCCGGTTCCAGGCACGACTCATCGAGCTCCGAGGGCGACGGGACGATCGGAATCGCCGGATGATCATCCGGCTGGCGGAACTGGGCTGCCCGATCACCTACGAGGACGTGCAGGCCCAGGCCGACTCTCCCCTGCTCTCCCGGGTCCACTTCGCCAAGGCGCTGGCGTCCCGTGGCTTCGTGCGCCGCGCGCCGGAGGCTTTCGAACGCCTCATTGGCGACGACTGCCCCGGCTACGTCCCACGCCAGGAGCTGACGCCATCCGAAGCCTCGCTGTGGATCCGGGAAGCCGGTGGTGTGCCCGTGGTGGCCCACCCTGGCCGCTTTGGCGGCGGCAAGTTCCGCTGGGATGATGCCATGGCCGATCTCCAGCGCCAGGGCCTGGAGGGTCTCGAAGGTTTCTATGGCGAATACCGCGCGGCCGAACAGAAGTATTTCGTGAACCTGGCGGCCAGGCTCGGCATGGTCGTCACCGGAGGCAGCGACTACCACGGCGGCAACAAGCCCGGACTGCGTCTGGGGCGGGGGCGCGGTGGACTCCAGGTGCCGGATGATCTGCTCGACCATCTCGAAACACAGCAAAAAATTGGCAGTTACCACTAACAGTCGATAGGCTGGAAAGGCCGAGGCATCCATGTCCAATCGCATCCTCCTGGTGGAGGACGACCCCATCAATGTGAAGTTCATCCAGACCGTGCTCGTCAAGAAGGGCGGATATGAGGTCCTCGTGTCTGAGGAAGTGGATGAGATTCTCCGCCTGGCCCATGAGGCCGATCTGCTGGCCATCATCATGGATGTGAGCCTATCCCGCTCGAGCTACCAAGGGCGCAAGGTCGATGGCATCTTCATCACCCAGCTCCTGAAGAAGGACGAGATCACCCGCCACATCCCGGTGCTGCTGGCCACGGCCCATGCCATGTTCGGCGATCGCGAAAAGTACCTCGAGTTGACCGGGGCCGAAGGTTACATCGCCAAACCCATCCACGATCCCACCATCCTGATCGAGGCCGTCAAGGCCGTTACCGGAACCTGATATGGCAGTGAAACCCGCGCCCCTGGCCGCATATCGGCTGCTGATCGAATACGACGGAAGCCGTTTCCAGGGCTGGCAGAAGCAGGGTGCGAAGCAGTCCCGGGAAGGCGTTCGCACCGTGGCGGGCAGCGTCGAGCATGTCCTCCAGGAGGCCGGCCTGCGTCTGATTTCCCTGGGCGGAGCGGGCCGCACGGACGCAGGGGTGCACGCCCTGGGCCAGGTGGCCCACCTCCACCTGGAGCCCAAGGGCGCCCCCCGCCCCGCCGAACTGAGGCGGCTGCTGGATGGCGCCCTGCCCCACGACATCGCCATCCGCGACATCCGCACCTGTCCGCCTCGGTTTCATGCCCGCCACGATGCCGTCGACCGCACCTATCTCTACCAGATCAGCCGCCGCCGCAGCGCCTTCGGCAAACCCTGGATCTGGTGGGTGAAACGCAACCTGGATCTCGACCGGCTGAGCCGCGCCTGGATGACCTTCGAAGGGGATCAGGACGTGGCCTCCTTCGCCGATCTGGATGCTGAAGAAGATGGCCGGGCCCGCATCCTCCGCTGCGAAGTGGTGGAGCAGGGTTCCCTCATCCTGCTGCGCGTCCGAGCGACCCACTACTACCGCCGCCAGGTGCGCCGCATGGTGGGCGCCTCCGTGGCCTGCGCCCTGGGCGAGGAAGAACCCCGGCGGGTGCTGGAGGATCTCCGGGATCCCACCGAGGCCGCCAACCTCTACTGGGGCGCCAAGGCGGCCCCCGCCTCGGGCCTCTTCCTGGAAGCCGTCCGTTACTCCGGAGATCCCGAACCCGGCCCGCCCAGATCCACCATCACCCTGCTCTGAGGCGGCCCATGCTCACCCGCGACGAAGCCTGGCAGTTGCTCTGCGATTGGACGCCGTCTGAAAAGCTGCGCACCCACGCCCGGGCTGTGGAGCTGGTGATGCACGACCTCGCGGCAGGACTGGATCAAGACGTGGAGCGCTTCGGCCTGGCCGGCATGCTCCACGATGCGGACTACGATAGCTGGCCCGAGGAGCATCCGAGGCGCATCGTGGCCTGGCTGCAGGCTCGTGGAGATGATGATCTCGCCCATGCCATCAGCGCTCACTACACCCGCTGGAACGTGCCCTACGACAGCCTGCTGGACAAGGCCCTGCTGGCCTCGGACGAGATCACCGGCTTCATCATGGCCTGCGCCCTGGTGCGTCCCACTCGTACCGAGGGCCTGGAACCCAAGAGCGTGAAGAAGAAGCTCAAGGACAAGGCCTTCGCGGCAGGCGTAGACCGCTTCGAGGTGGGCGAAGGCCTCCGCATGCTGATCGAAGCCGTGGGCGGGACCGAGGATGAACACCTGGCTCGCATCATCGCCGTGCTGCATGAGCATCGGGTGGAATTGGGGCTGGCCTGAAGCCGTGAAGGCCATGGCGCAAAATGACTCAGTGCAAGTGAAGCTCCGCCTCACGCGATGACGGATGGGAAGCCATTCCCACGATGACCTGCATTCGCAACCTACTTTTCCCCAGAACCTACCGCGTCCCGAAGAGGAATACAAACGCAGTCAACCCTACCGTTCGGCGGTGAAAATCTACCGTTTAGCAGGGGGGGGGGTACACCGTTCATCGGGGGAATTGCCACCGTTCCGGGGAAAACGATGACATCCCCGAAACGATAGGCTACGTTCACGTTGTTTTACGATCGCTTCAGCAGTGAGACGATCGATAAGTTCATTGGTGCAACGTTCTTGTAGTGAGGTCATCCGAATGCGATCAGCACATCCTGCTGCTTCCCGTTTCCTCCGGCTCCTGCCCTGCCGGGCCGCCTTACTGGCCGTTTCGGTGGTTCTCCTTGGGTGTGGCGGGGGGAAGGACTCGCCCGTTATCACCCAGTTCGAAAGCACGCCTTCGAGCATCGAAGTGGGCGAAAAGGCCACCTTGAAAATGGCCTTCACACGTGGGGAAGGGCGCCTCGAACCCAATGC
>JAYVRY010000306.1:0-11185 GCA_043775845.1 Acidobacteriota bacterium | reverse complement strand
AAACCCCTGGTTGTGGACCTGCAGACCGACTTCGGCCTCCAGAAGGACACAACCAAGATTGGTATCGGATTCGAGTATCAGGGCCCGCGCTTTGCGGTGGAATTCTCAGGTGAGGAACAGGACTACAAGGGGCATAACTACATCCACAAGGACGTGCAGATCAATGGCACGACCTTCACAGCCGGGGCCATGGTGGATTCCGTGGTGAAGATGAAGGACTACACCTTCAACTGGACCATTCGAGCCCTCAAGTGGCCCCAGTTCTGGATCGGCATCGATCTGGGAGCCCGCGTGTGGGATCTGGACATGACGGCTTCTGCCATCGACACCATTTCCGGAATCGTCATTCCACCGGTCACGGAAAAGGTTCCCCTGCCCATTCCTCAGATCGGCCTGTCCACGGGCTTTGACGCCTTCAACCGGCACCTCATCGCCAAGGGCTACTACCACCTGCTGACCCTCAAGGGGGCCTCCTACCATCACCTGGGCCTGGACGTGCGGTATTTCCCCCTGCGCTGGCTGGGTATACGGGCCTTCAGTGATTCGGAAAAGCTGGATGTCCCCAAGGGCTCGATCAAGGATGATCTGGAAATCCGGCTCGACCGCCAAGGCACAGGGTTCGGCGTGGTCATGCGCTTCTGATACCTTTCTCACCCCATGAAAAGGCCCTGCGGACTGCGGGGCCTTTTCATGGCGAAGGCCGAATCTACTGCCCAAGCACCAGCCGATAGCCATTGATGGTGATGACACCACAGCCTTGTTGGATCGTGGGATATGAAATCGACGTGTTGAATTGGACCACGGCACTCGCCGGGGGCACGGACAGCGTGAGGATTCCAGAGATTGGATAAGCACAGGATTGGACCCATGTCAGCGCCGTAGCCTGGTCGATGGTCACAGTGATGGTATTGCCCGCTGGCGCGGTTTGCTGGAAGGCGTAACCACCCCAGAACTTCACCGCGTTGGCGTTGGACCAGTCGGCATGGACATTCGGGGTGTAGGCCCAGGTCTTGTTCTTGGTCGCATCCAGGGTGTTCACATAGGTGACCGTGAGGGGCTGCCCCGTGGGGATGGCGATGCTGGCCGTATGATTCACCGAATCGACCGTGGTCAGCTTGGTGCCCGTGTAGTGCCAGGTGCCTGTGGCTTCAGTCACGGTCAGATCGTAGACCGAGCCGTACACCACCGTTCCGGCCCCCGAAGTGGTGACGTTCACCGTGCCGGTGAGGACGCCGCCATTGGCGGACTGGCAGCCCGCGAAGGTGTAGCGGAAGCTCGAGGCGCTGAGGGGCGTTACGGTGATGCAGCTGGTGCCAGAAGTCACCGCAGCCATGTTGTCGGGTCGGATCGTCTCTAGGTCCGTGAACACGAGGGTGGCGACCCCGCCAGGGGAGGACTTCAGTGAGGCGGAATCCGTGTTCTGGACTTTCACTTCAGGGGTGGTCGTGGAACTGCAGGCGACCAGGCCCAGCATCAGGGCAGTGGCCATGGTGGTTCGAATGGACATGGGGTCTCCTTCAACCTGTGAACCCTACTTATCGAACGGGAACGGTCAGGAGCTTAGGATTTTCCTGAACCTTCCGAGATGGTCCCAGTCAGTCGAATCGGTGTTCGCCACCGCATCTCGAACGTGAAGGTTGCAGGTTCAGGTAGTCATTCAGCGCTTCTTCTGGATCCACTTGCGGTAGGCGGCGGGACTCAAGCCCACCACCTGTTTGAAATGGCGGCTGAGCGCTGCCTGGTCGCAGAAGCCCACCTCGTCGGCGATGCTGGCGATGGCGTGATCTGTGTCTGCCAGAGCTTCTGCCGCCGCCTGGATCCGCACCTTCATGACGTACTGGCCAGGACTCAAGTGGAAGAGCTTGCGCATGCGCCGCTCGAACTGGCCCAGGGAAAGGCCTGCCAAGGCCGCGAGGTCTTCCAGACGAAGCCCCTCCGCGAAATGCTCGTGGATGTGATCCACCGCCGCAGCGAAGGGCGCGTCGATGAAGCCCGCCCGGCTGGGTTCAGGCAGATCGGTGCTGAGGCAGGCCAGGGCCACCACGCGGCCCGCCGAGTCCTTCAGCGGAACCTTCTGCGTGAGACACCACCCAGGCTGGAGATCGGGATACAGCGTGAGGTCCAGGGCATCCACGATGGGCTTGCCGGCGCGGAACAGGCGCGCGTCTTGCTCCACGTAGCGGCGGGCCATATCCGCAGGCCAAAGGTCGAAGGCGGTCCGGCCAAGGGCAGCCTCTTTCGAAGGCAGCCCACAACGCTCGGCACCGCTCTCGCTCATGGCGAGGTAGCGTCCCTGCAGATCCTTCACCGTGAAGACCGCCCCCCGCACGTGGTCGAAGAGTTCCTCCACGAAGCCAAGGCTGCCGAGCCGGTTCAGAAGGGCATCCAGGCCCGAAGCACGTGGGGAAGGCATGGGGCAGTTTAGCGCTGCCCATCCATTGAATTGAAATTCAGAAACAATTCTTGGCTCTTCCCTCGGCCCAGGCGTGGGAAGGAGACAAGACCGCCACCTGTCGGGACAGCATCATGGACTGTCTCCCCGAGGTCCTGATCGTGGCAATCCCCCAGCACATCCGTGTCGTCGATAGCCATACTGGCGGCGAACCCACCCGCGTGGTGCTGGAGGGTTCCCCCGATCTGGGCACCGGGCCCCTGAGCGAGCGGCGGGAGCGGCTCATGGCCGAGCACGATGCCTGGCGCCGCGCCGTGGCCTGTGAGCCACGGGCTTCGGAAGCGCTCGTGGGGGCCCTGCTGGTGGAACCGCATGAGCCCGGCTGCGATCTCGGCGTGATCTTCTTCAACAACGTGGGCGCCCTGGGCATGTGCGGCCACGGCACCATCGGCGTGGTGGAAATCCTGCGCCACCTGGGCCGCTTGCAGCCCGGTCGCCTTCGCATCGACACGCCCGTGGGCGTGGTGGAAGCCGAGCTTCGTGAAGATGGCAGCGTGGTGGTCACCAACGTGCCATCGCGCCGATACAAGCGCCAAGTGCCCCTGGACGTGCCCGGCCTGGGCCTGATTCACGGCGACGTGGCCTGGGGCGGCAACTGGTTCTTCCTCGTGGCGGATCACGGTCTGGAACTGCGCCGATCCAACCTGCAGCGCCTGATGGCAGCCGCCTGCGCCATCCGGGAAGCCCTCGGCCAGGCGGGCATCACGGGCGAAGCGGGCGCCGAGATCGACCATGTGGAACTCACGGGCCCCGCCGCGGATCCCATCAACCAGGGCCGCAACTTCGTGCTTTGCCCTGGCAACGAATGGGACCGCAGCCCCTGCGGCACCGGCACCTCCGCCAAGCTGGCCTGCCTGCTGGCGGAAGGCGAACTCATCGAGAACCAGGTCTGGCGCCAGGAGAGTCTGATTGGTTCCGTGTTCACGGGCTGGATGTCCGAGGTGAACGGCCAGCTCCTGCCGCACATCCAGGGCCGCGCCCACATCACCGCGGAAGCCACCCTCATCGTGGATCCCAGCGATCCCTTCGCCTTCGGCATTCCCTCGTGATGCCCGACATCCTCATCGTGGGCGGCGGCATCGTGGGTGCCGCCTGCGCCTTTGTCCTCAGCGAAGGCGGCTGCCGCGTCACGCTGCTGGAAGCCGAGGGCCTCGGCGGCGGTGCCACGGCGGCCTCCATGGGCCACCTGGTGGCCTTGGATGGTTCCCCTGCGGAGCTGGCCCTCTGCCGCCTGGGCCAGGCCCGCTGGCAGGCCTTGGCGCCGCCCCTGGGCTCGGCCCTGGAACTGGATCCCTGCGGCACATTGTGGGTGGCCGCTGACGACGAGGAGCTGGCCCTGGTGCAGCCCCGCTGTGAGGCCTACCGCGCCGCTGGCATCCATGCCGAGCTGCTCGACGCCCAGGCGCTCCACGCAGCTGAGCCCCACCTGGCCGCCCACCTGCCCGGCGGCATGCTCGTGTCTGGTGACTCGGTGATCTACCCTCCTGCGGGGGCTCGCCTGCTGGCCGAAGCGGCCCAGCGACGCGGAGCCCGCATCCTCACCGGCACCACCGTGGCCGCCCTGGAAGCGGGCGGCCTGCGCCTTCAGGACGGCAGCTTCCTCGCCGCCGGGCATGTGGTGCTGGCGGCGGGCAGCGCATCCCGGGCCCTGCTCCCTGCCCTGCCCCTGGTGCGCCGCAAGGGCCACCTGGCCATCACGGACCGCCGCCCCGGCTTCCTCCACCACCAGCTGGTGGAGCTGGGTTACCTGACATCGGCCCACGGCTCGGATGCCGATAGCGTGGCCTTCAACCTGCAGCCCCGACCCAATGGCCAACTGCTGCTGGGTTCCAGCCGCCAGTTTGGCGATGAATCACCAGACCTGCGCGCACCCATGCTCCAGCGCATGATCCAGCGGGCCCTCGCCTACGTGCCCGGCCTCGGGCAGGTGCCCGTGCTGCGTGCCTGGACGGGCTTCCGCCCCACCACACCCGATCACCGCCCCCTCATCGGCCCCCTGCCCAGTCATCCCGGCATCCTGCTGGCCTGCGGTCACGAGGGCCTGGGCATCACCACGGCGCCCGCCACCGCCGACCTCATCACCGCCGAGATCCTGGGCAGCGCGCCTCCCATCGACCCCACCCCCTTCCTGCCTTCGCGTTTCCCGGAGCTGCAGCATGCCTAGGCTCCTCGTGGATGGTCAGGTGGTGGAGGTGGCCGCAGGCGCCCTGCTCACGGCCGCCCTGGGTCAACCGCCCCTGGCCTGCCGCAGTGTGAATGGCGAAGTCCGTGGCCCCCTCTGCGGCATGGGCCAATGCTTCGAGTGCCGCGTGTGGGTGGATGGCCGCGAGGTGCTGGCCTGCCTCACGGTGGCACGAGAAGGCATGGAGGTGCGCCGTGGCTGAGGCGCCGCGCATCCTCGTGCTGGGCGCTGGTCCTGCAGGCCTCAGCGCCGCGCTGGCCGCCGAACGAAGGGGTGCCGCAGTGACTCTGGTGGATGCCCTTCCGGAACCCGGTGGCCAGATCTGGCGGAGCCGTTGGCATCAAACCATGGGCGGCCCGACCGAGCGTATCTTCCAGGCTTTGCGGAACAGCGCGATCACTCTGCGCATGAGCCGCCGCGTGGTGGCGGCACCGGGCCCCGGAAGCCTAGGGCTCATGGGCCCCGAAGGCCCGGAGATCGCATCCTTCGACCGCCTCGTTCTGGCCACCGGTGCCCGCGAACGCTTCCTGCCCTTCCCCGGCTGGACGTTGCCCGGCGTGCTGGGCGCGGGCGGCCTTCAGGGCCTGGTGAAGGGCGGTTTGGATGTGAAGGACAAGCATGTGGTGGTGGCGGGCAGCGGCCCCCTGCTGCTGGCTGTGGCGGCCTACCTCAAGAGCCGGGGGGCCAAGGTGCTGGCCGTGGCAGAACAGGCCCCTCTTCGCGCCATCGGAGCCCTGGTTCCGAGCCTGCTCACTCGCCCTCGCACCTTGCTGCAGGCCCTCTCCTTTCTTCATCTGCCCCTGCGGCCCAACACCTGGGTCACACGGGCCGAAGGCGAAGACAACCTCAAGCGCGTACACCTACGGACGCCCGCGGGAACCCAGGTGCTCGAAGCCGACTACCTGGCCTGCGGTTTCGGCCTGGTGCCAAATTTGGATCTGGCCACCCTACTCGGTTGCCGGGTCGACCAGGGCGCAGTGGCCGTGGATGAACGGCTGCGCACCTCCATCCCCGGAGTATTCGCCGCCGGTGAATCCACAGGCATCGGCGGTGTGGACAAGGCCTTGGCCGAAGGCCGCGTCGCGGGCCTCATGGCCGCAGGTTGCGAGACCGAAGCAAGGCGCCACTTTCCGGCCGCCGAACGGACACGGGCCTGGGGACGACTCATCGAAGCCGCTCACACGCTGCGCCCTGAGCTGCGCGATCTGGCCGAATCCGGCACCATTCTTTGCCGCTGTGAGGACATCACCGTGGGTGCCCTGCGGGGCTTCGTCCGTGGCCGTGATGCCCGCTTGCAGGCCCGCTGCGGCATGGGCCGCTGCCAGAGCCGCACCTGCGGGCCCGCCACCGAATTCCTTTTCGGCTGGACGCCCGGTGGCCCCAGCCAACCCCTCGTTCCCACCCCTTTCGCCGATCTCGTCGGCATCCTTTCCCGCCCGGAGCAGTCATGAATCCCTTCCAAGGCGTCATCCCCGCCATCACCACCCCGTTTCGCGCCGATGGTTCCGTCGACCACGCGGCCCTGAAAGCCCACGCCCGTTGGATGCTGAAGGATGGCTGCTCCGGCATCGTGCCCTGCGGCTCCCTGGGCGAAGGCGCCACCCTCACCTTCGATGAGAAAGTGGAGGTCATCCGCACCTGCGTGAGGGCTGCGGAAGGAAGACCCGTGATCCCCGGCATCGCCGCCCTGTCCACTGCGGATGCCGTGCGTTTGGCCCAGGCCGCAGAAGCTGCGGGCGCCCAGGGCCTCATGGTGCTTCCGCCCTACGTCTACGTGGGTGACTGGGAAGAGATGCGCGCCCACCTCGACGCCGTCATGGACGCCACGCCGCTGCCCTGCCTGCTCTACAACAACCCCGTGGCCTACAAGGTGGACTTCGTGCCCGAGCAGATCGCCCAGATGGCCAAGCGCCACGCCAACCTCGTGGCCGTGAAGGAAAGCAGTACCGATGCCCGCCGCATCGCCGCCATCCGCACCCTCATCGGCGATCGGTTGTCCCTGGGTGTGGGCGTGGACGACTGCCTGATGGAAGGCCTGGCCATGGGCGCCTCGTTCTGGATCGCGGGCCTCGTGAACGCCTTCCCCAAGGAAAGCGTGGAGCTCTTCGAGCTTTCCCGCGCGGGCAAGGTTGATGAAGCCTTCCGCATCTACGCCTGGTTCCTGCCCCTGCTCCGCATGGACACCGTGCCCAAGTTCGTGCAGCTCATCAAGCTCGTGCAGCAGGAAATGGGCTGGGGCAGCGAGCGCATGCGCGCCCCCCGAGGCATGCTCGCGGGCACGGAGCGCGAAGCGGCCCTGGCCACCTTGAAGACATCCTTGGCCAACAGGCCCTGATGTAGCGTCGTTCCCATGCCGACCAAAAGCTTTCACCGCTCCTATTTCTCGTCAGGTGCCCCATGCTTCAAGGCCTTTCCCTCCTCGGTTCCACCCTCGGCCAGCCCGGCAGTACGACGTTCCAGGCTGTGAATCCCGCCACGGGGGAATCGTTGGCTCCACCCTTCCACAGCGCCACGGAAACCGAGGTGGATCAGGCCGTGCGGCTCGCGCAGGAGGCGGCGCCGCGCCTCCTGGCTTCAACCGGAACAGAACGGGCTGCGCTGCTGCGTGCCATCGCCAACGGCCTGGAAGCCGCAGCGGCGGACCTGGTGCCGCGCGTGATGGCGGAAAGCGCCCTGCCGGAACCCCGCGTCCGTGGCGAATTAGGTCGCACCTGTTTCCAGCTCCGACTCTTCGCCGACGTGGCAGAAGAAGGCTCCTGGGTCGAGGCGCGGCTCGATGCGGGCGATCCCACCCGCACGCCCTTGCCCAAGCCCGACCTGCGCTCGGCCCTGCAGCCTCTCGGTCCTGTGGCGGTGTTTGGCGCCTCCAACTTCCCCCTGGCTTTCGGTGCTCTCGGTGGCGACACCGCTTCGGCGCTGGCTGCGGGCTGTCCCGTGGTGGCCAAGGCCCATCCTCTGAACCCCGGCACCAGCGAGCTGGTGGCGCGCATCACCCAGGCTGCCGTGGCAGAGCTGAGCCTACCTCCCGGCACCTTCAGTCTCCTGTTCGACGCGGGCTACGCGGTGGCCAGCCGCCTCGTGCGGCACCCCGGCATCCGCGCCGTGGGTTTCACGGGTTCCTTCCGTGGCGGCAAGGCCTTGCTGGATCTGGCCGCCACGCGCCCCGAGCCCATTCCTGTCTATGCCGAGATGGGCAGCGTGAATCCACTCACCGTGCTGCCGGGGGCCCTGGCCAGCCGTGGCGAGGCCATCGGCAAAACCATCGGCGCTTCCGTGCTCAACGGTGTGGGCCAGTTCTGCACCTGCCCAGGGCTCGTGGTGGCTGTGAAGGGCGCAGGCTTCGACATCTTTCGCGGCGCGTTGGCCGACACCCTGCAGAGCGGCGCCCCTGCCCCCATGCTGGGGGAAGGCATCGCTCGGTCCTATCGAGCAGGACTCACCCAGCGGACGGCTTCTGGTGCCCGGAGCGCCTTCCCACCCAAGGACACCACGCCAGGTTGCGGCGCCCCCGCCCTGCTCGACATATCCGCGCAGTCATTCCTCGCGGATCCCTCCCTGGCCGAAGAAGTCTTCGGCCCCCTCACCCTCCTGGTGGCCTGCGAGAACGAGTCCGAACGGCGCGCGGTAATGACCTCCCTGCCGGGTCAACTGACCGCCACCCTTTGGACGGACACCGTGGACGAAACGCTCGCCGCCGACCTCCTGCCCCTCCTCGCCGCGAAGGCGGGCCGCGTGCTTTTCAACGGCGTTCCCACCGGCGTCGAAGTGAGCCACGCCATGGTGCATGGCGGCCCCTGGCCCGCCACCAGCGCCCCAGCCACCACGTCTGTGGGCACCCGCGCCATCACCCGCTGGGCACGCCCCATCTGCTACCAGGACGCCCCCGAGTCCCTGTTGCCACTCAGCCTGCACGAGGGTAATCCGGCGGGCCTTTGGCGGATGAGGAACGGCCTGATGGGAAAGCACTGACCGCTCCGGGATCGAACTGTTCTTCAGTTGTGCTCGCCTCGCCTTCCACCTGCCCGAACCCCGCCAGCCTTGACGGCCGGAAAACCCATGGACAGGGCATGGGGAAGGGCGCAGGCTCGCACTGCGCCGCTCTGTGTGGCGATCGCGAGGCGGCCCATGTCCGGCAAAGACGACGAAGGGTCTGATCTGCGGACCTTGGCCGAAAACTTTCCGACACTCAAAGAGATGAGGGAGGCGAACCCTCCCGGGGCGAAGGCCTTTTTGGGTGCCACCAAGAACCAATCCGAAAACTGGCCCACCGAGGCCCTGATCGATGGCTACCTCGACGCGCTTCCCTAGGGATTCGGGCTTATCCCGGTTCAGCCATCAGCAGCCGGTTCTTTGGCGTGATATCGCCGGGAATCGTCTGAGTCCACACCTGGTACCCCTGCGCGCGCAGCCGGGCCACGCGGGCGGCATCCATGGCCAGCGGGCCATCCATCCAACCCTCCAGGCCACCCAGATCGCCACCCTTGAGGTCATGGCAGCAGGGCAGCACCGCCACCCGAGCCCCTACTGCCACGGCCCGGTCCAGGATGAGATCCGTCAGGCCGCCACAGGCATGCGCCGAAACAACCAGATCGTCGCGATGCAAAGCCACCTCCCTTAAATCCGACTCGGCCAAGCGCACACGATCACGCAGGCGCGGCCACCCTTCGAGCAAGGCGGTTTCAAGCGTTGTGGCACTCTTGGGAATTCTCAGGTCCACGGCCAAGGCCTCAGCAGAGCTGTTGTCCAGCAGCAGGAGAATCTGGGCCAACAGGCCATGACCGCAGGCCAGGTCCACCACGCGGCCCCCCCGGAAGCGGCGGCGCACCCTGCGGGCGACCTCCCAGGCTTCGTAGAGCTCCTTGCGTGGCAGGCAACCGGCCCGGCAGACGGCCCGGCCGATGCTGTCGAAAAGGGAGTCGCCTTCAAACTGATACGCGAGCTTTTCAGTGAGTCGACTGCGGGAGGAACGATCCATAGGGCACCGGGTTTCTAGACACTGAGGATGGGCTGCGCAAAATAGGTCAGGTTCAAACCATCTGTCCTTCCCCTTGGAGCTGATGATGACACTGCGATCGACCCTCTGTGGGGCGCTCCCCCTGGTATCCCTCCTGGGCTGCACGGGCGGTGCTCATACCACGCCAGCCGTAACGCCAGATCCCAGCAGCGGCCCCGCCGTCCCAGGCCAGCAGGTGAAGCAGGTGCTTCCCACCACCCTGGATGGCAACATCGGGGGCTATCTGGAATACGTGCCCGGCGACTACGCCACGTCAGGCCGCACCTATCCGCTCATGATTTTCTGCCACGGCTCGGGCGAAGTGGGCGATGGCAGCGATGCCGCGTTGACCAAGGTCGCCCAGAACGGCCCTCCCAAGTTGATCCGCGATGGCCACTTCCCCGCGGGCTTCACCGTGAACGGCAGCACCTTTTCCTTCATCGTGGTATCCCCGCAATTCAAGGGCTGGCCGGCCGCCAGCAACCTCAAGGCCCTGGTGGATCACCTCCGGGGCAAGGGACTGCGCTTTGACCCAGCGCGGGTGTACGTGACGGGGCTCAGCATGGGGGGTGGGGCCACCTGGCTGGCGGCCCGAGACACCACCACCTTGCCGCTCATTGCCGCCGTGGCACCCATATGCGGGGCGCAGGACTCCGACCTGGCGGGTGCCAAGCGCATCGCCGACGCCCACCTTCCCGTCTGGGCCCTGCACAACAACCAGGATCCCACCGTGACCGTGAACAACACAGAGCACTGGATTCGTGACATCAACGCCAACACCCCGGCCATTCCCGCGCGGAAGACCCTTTTCACCTCCACCAGCCACGATGCCTGGACCAAGGCCTACGATCCGACCTACCGCGAGAACATCAACGGCCAGGACATGAACGTCTATGAGTGGCTGTTGTCCTTCCGGAAATGAAGCCGAAAAGCCACGGGACGCATCAAAACTCGTCGTGAATCCGAGCGACGCGGGCATTGATCTGACAGGTCACCTCGTAGGTAATGGTCCCCAGCATCTGGGCCCATTCATCCACGGTGATCTCCTGGTCGCCGCTGCGACCGATGAGAACCACTTCGTCGCCCACCGTGATCGTGGTGGCCGGCCCCAGGTTCACCATGCTCTGGTCCATGCAGACGCGGCCCACGATGGGAAAGCTCTGTCCCTGGATCAGGACCCGCCCCCGGTTGGAGAAGAGACGGTTGAAGCCGTCGGCGTAGCCTGCGGGAATGGTGGCAATCCAGGTGTCTTCGGGAGCGATCCAGGTGCGGCCGTACCCGATGGAGGTGCCTGCGGGCACCTTCTTCAGGAAGGAAATCCGGGTCAGGAAGCTGAGGCCGGGGCGCAGTGGAATCGTGCGCGGGGTGCCGGCATCTGGATAGAAGCCGTAGATCATGATTCCGGGACGCACCATGTCCATCCAGGCGGGTTCGTGGCCCAGCACCGCGCCGGAATTCGCGCAGTGGACCAAATCCAGCTTGCGGGAGAGGACTTCTTCCACCGCATCGACCGTGGCTTTGAATCGGGCGATCTGAGCCTGGGTGAACGCGGGATCGG
>JAYVRY010000305.1:0-11276 GCA_043775845.1 Acidobacteriota bacterium | reverse complement strand
CAGATGGCCGCCCTCTCGCTCCACCCCGAGGCGTACCACGGCGAATGGAACTACACCCTGAAACCCCAGACTAGTTAATTTTGTTACAGCTCCTAACTTGAAGGTGCGGCCCTCAGCGAATCAAAGGAAAGCCGGTTGCCCGCCGAAGACGCCTTCTGCTGATAAGCCCAGGTGGAAAAGAGCAGTGAGGCGATTCCAAAAAGGACCACGCAGATAGTTGCTTCCATGGCGAAGGTTTGGCTTTGCAGAAAGTGACTGCTGAAGTCCAACAGGGCTTGGATACAGGCGGTACGCCCCTTCCTGGCGACGGCGATCGCCAAGGAAAAGACCAGGGTCAGGGAGAAAAAAGTGAGCCCCCGGGCCGGGCCGAACCGATACACGAAGGGCAGGAAGAGGAAGATGCCGAAGGCAAGGTAGAGTGCCGCCAGGGCCGCGATGCCCGTGATCTCGGCGCTGATCGCAGGTATGCGTGCCGGGGCCACGACGTGGGCGATCCAGGCGGCGAGCAGGGGCAGCGCCAAGCCTGCAAACAATCCCAGAAGACTGGACAGGTACTTCACGCGTACCACCTCGGCTCGGGACACAGGCAGGGAGAGGATGAAGTCTTCCACGGGCAGCAACAGCCCCTGGAAGGTGACGATGACAGTGAGTAAACTGGCGAAGAACACCAGGGTCACCGCCAGTTGGATGACCTCGCCGCTGCCCTGGGATTTCACGATCATCCAGAGGTAGAGAGCCAGGTAGGGCGAGAACTGGAACAGCAGTCGGCGGTTGATGATCCAGGTCATATGCATCAGCGCGAGCATGCAGCCTCCTCGTGACAGGGGGCGGACTGGCCTGGACCCTGTGTCCAGGCTCGGCCGTGGAAGTAGACCAGATCCTCAAGACGGGGCCGCTCCCGGAGGGCATCCACGGGCAAGAGTCCATCCACGTCGGCGTCGGCGTCACAGAGCAGGGTCACTCCCAGCTCTGTGCACTCTCCGCCATGGCAGCGCGCCTTGATGGGACCTGCCAGTAGGTCTTCCCCGCCCTTTACCAGGGCCCAGGCATCTAGCAGCTCATCCTTCGCGCCCGCCATCACCATGCGGCCCTGCTTGAGGATGGCCACGTGATCGGCCACGCGATCGAGATCGGAGGTGATGTGGGTGGAGAAAAGCACAGCCTTGCGTTCATCCTGAATGATCTCCAGCAGCAGATCCAGCACCTCGCGGCGCACCAGGGGATCGAGGCCGGAGGTGGGTTCGTCCAGCAGCAAGAGATCCGCGTCATGGCTGAGGGCCAGTGCCAGGGCGGTCTTCATGCGGGTGCCCTGGCTGAGCTTGCTGAAGGGGGTCCTGAGCGGCAGGTCAAAGCTGGCGCAGAGGCGAAGGAAAGTGGCCTCGTTCCAGGTTCGGTAGAAAGAAGCCACCATGCGGCCCAGTTCCGGCACCCGCAGGTGGGCGTACAACGTAGGACTCTCCTGCACGAAGCCGATGCGCTGGCGCGCGGTCCGGCCGTCACCCCGCGACTCTTCGCCGAAAAGGTGGATGGTGCCTGCATCCGGCGCAAGCAGCCCCAGCACCAATTTGAGAAGCGTGGACTTGCCCGCGCCGTTGGCCCCCACCAGCCCCGTGATGGTGCCCATGGGCACGGCCAGGTCGATGTTCTCCAAGGCGAAGCTGCCGAGGCGTTTGCTGAGATTCCGGACTTCCAGAAGGTTGGTCATATCAGAAATCCCGGGCTTCGATGGCGATGAGAGCGAGTCGGTAGGACAGGATGAAGGCCGTCAGAAAGCCCAGCGCCATTTGTCCTGGGTGGGTCATGAGATGCAGGAAAAACCGATTCATGGCCCCGGCCATGGCCGCCGCTCGTGATGTCGGCAGTAGCATGCCTAGACCCACGAAACCGGTCATGAGCAGGATGAAGGCCGCCGCCAACCCCTTGCCATCCCAGCGCAGGGTGAAGGGCATGGGGTAGGCGAAGCAGATGAGCATGAGCAACCCGATCACCAAGGCTCCGGACCGGTCCATGAAGGCCATGGGAACGAATGTGTGGGCGGTGGCGCTGAGCGCAAACCACGACCCCAGGTGCCCGATGATGAGCATGGCCAGGGCAAAGAGCAGGGCTTCGACGTAGCGCAAGGTGACGAGGCTTGCCCTGGAGGCGGGTAGGGCGATCACGTCTCCCAGGGTGCCCTGGTGTTGCTCCCGTAGGTGGAGGGCCATGGGCAGGAAAGGGATGAACAGCACTCCGATGGAGATGGTGCCGACCATGGCCGCGCCGCCATTCGAAAGGCCCACGGACCCCATGGCCAATGCGAGGATCACATAGGGCAGGGCCAGGGCATCCCAGTGCAGTCTCAGGTCGCGCTTCAGGAGCTTAAGCAGCATTGGGTTTCTTCCTTCCCATGAGCACGAGGATGTCTTCGAGGCTGGCGCGTTCCACCAGGGCCTGTCCGTTGAAGCGAATGCAGGCCTCGGCCCAGTCCTGAGTCAGGGCCTCGAACCCGTGGGCGTTCACGCGCAGGCCCATGAATCCGGACTTCACGTCATCGTCCAGCAGATCCAGGCCGCCCTTCACGAGGCCCCAGTTTTCGCGCAGGTGATCCTGGGTCTGCGAAAACACCACTTCGCCCTCGCGCAGCAGCGTCACCAGATCGGCTCGCGCCTCCAGGTCGGAAGTGATGTGGGTGCTGAAGAGGATCGAGCGGTGTTCGTTCAGAGTGGCGGCAAGACGTTGCAGCAGTTCGCGGCGAAAGACCGGATCCAACCCGGTGGTGGGTTCGTCCAGCACCAGCAGGTCGGCTTCCCTGGACATGGCCAGGGTGAGTGCAAAGCGGGTGCGCTGGCCCAGGGAAAGGGTGTTTGCTTTCTTGGCGGGATCGAGGCCGAAGTCCGCCATCAGGCTCTTCCAGGTGGCTTCATTCCAGGTGGGGAAGAAGCTGGCGTGGATCTCCTTCAGCGTGATCAGCCGCGCGCCGTGGGTGAACTTGGGCTCGTCGGGAACATAGGCGATGCGCTGGCGCAGCATCGCGCCTTCCTGGAGGAGATCGCGGCCCTGGAAATGGATTTGTCCCGCATCCAGGCGCACAAGGCCGAGAATGGCTTTGATGAGCGTGGTCTTGCCCGCGCCGTTAGGACCGATGAGGCCCATGAGCATGCCTGCGGGCAGCGAGAGACTCGCGTGGTCGAGGTGGAAACCCTTGAAGCGCTTGCTCAAGCTCTCCAGTCGCAGCATCGGTTCAGTCATGGTCCTGCTCCAGCAGAAGGGTGAACATGCGCTTCAGTTCGGCATGGGAGATGGCCGAATGACGGGCCTCGGCGATGGCATCGGACAGCTTTTCCTCGACGCCCCTGATCCGCTTCTCCCGCAGGAACTCGGCGTTGGGCGAAGCCACGAAGGTGCCCTTGCCGCCCACCGTGTCGATGAGGCCTTCGCGCTCCAGTTCGTCGTAGGCGCGCTTGGTGGTGATGACGCTGATCTGGAGGCTGAGGGCCAGCTTGCGGATGGAAGGCAGCGCCTCGCCTTCCTTCAGGTCGCCCGAGAGGATCTGGGCCCGGATTTGGCGCAAGATCTGCTCGTAGATGGGATCGGGAGAGGCGTTGGAGAGAAGGATTTTCATGGATGTTCCACCTGTATATGGACAATATATACAGTAGACCCAAACTGCAACCCTTTCTCCCCGTCCTTTTTGAGGAGCCTCTCAGCGCCGATAGGTGCTACCGCAGAATTCGCGCTGCGAATTCAGAGCCCGGCCCTGCACACCGAGTACAGCGGACACCCCGCGCAGGTGCTGCGTTTGCGCACCCCGGGACAATCCCCGAGGATACCCAGGTGGCTGAGGGCGAAGTCGTAGCGCAGGGGGTCATCGGGATCCAGGCGGCGCAGGGATTCGGTGATCTCGAGGGCCATCCGGCCATCGGGTGTGGCGCGACGGGTGAGGCCGATGTAGCGCGAGACCCGCGCCACGTGGGTATCCAGGGGGATGATGAGCTGATTCGTAGGGTACTGGGTCCACTGGCCCAGATCAGGCCAGCCGCTCCGCACCATCCAGCGCAGGAACATGCGCCAGCGCTTGCAGGCGGCGCCTTCGAGGGGATCGGGAAGGGAGAAGCGGGCTCCGTACGTGGCCGGAAGTTCCAGGCGCAGCCGTTGGACCAGTCGCGACAGGGCTTCGTCAGTTCCATCTCCGCCCTGCGGCAACAGGTGTGGCTCCAGCCCACAACCACTTTCCGCATCCAGCTGCTTCCAGGCCAGCAGCCAGGCCACCAGGTCGGGGCCCGTGTGGAAGCGCCAGGCCCAGGTTGCCAGGACGGGGGTCAGGGCCTTGCGGATGGCGGTGGCGGAGCGTTCCCGAAGCCAGGTGGCGGGCTGTGCTCCCAGGGGAGTCAGCACACTGCGCACCGCGCGGATCATGGGTTCCACCCGCCCGTAGGCCAGGTGGGCGGCGACAAAGGCTGCGACCTCCCGATCCATGGCGGTGGGGTAGGGGAGGACGAGGCTCATGGGATCCTGGCCCAGGGCCGCGGCCGTGTCATACATGGTGCAAAGCCCATCCAGGCGGGCCTTCAGGGACTTGGTCGAGGTGGTCATGGCCTTCAGTGTCCCAGGGGACCACCCGAGCCACACGACGAAAAAACCGCACCTCGTGTCTAAAATCACTATGTAAATGAAGGATCTGTGGCTACCCTTATCTCCGGTGGCCTGTGGCCCCTACTGGAGAACTGACCGCACATGATGAACCTGCGTGGCCTTGGCAACCTGGCGAAGATCCTCGAAGAAGCTGCAAAGCCTGATTCCGTGTTGCGGGAAGACCGCGAAAAGCCGAAGCCCAAGGTTCTGAAGAAGGGGGAGAAGGCCGGGAAGATCCGGGTCATCGATCCCAAGCGGAAACTCTGGTACGAGAAGCGCCTGAAGGAAATCACCGCGAAGAGTGTGACCTCAGACGGGACTGCCTCCGGCCCCGTGAGCGCACCCCTGATGCCTGCGGCACCCGCCCTGGCGAAGAACGTGGCCTCCATGCTCGGCGGTTCCCTGCTGCAGACCCTCGCGGCCACCAAGGATGCGAAGCCCAAGCCCAAGGCCGATGGCCAGAAGCGCTCGGAAGCCTGGCGCCGCAAGCCCGGTGAATCGATTTTCTAATTCGGTTCCACCTGCAAAAACATGGCGGCCTTTTGGCCGCCATGTTTTTGCTATCTCGGGGCGGAACGCCCCGAGTTTGACAAGCTACTGATGCGCTTCCTCCAGCTTGAACTTCCTTCCGATCCAGGTGGCGGCCAGTTTTTTTTCGAGTCTTCCCTGACGCAGCTCGCCAAGGGTGAGCAAGGCCAAGTCCAGCATGGTCGTGGCGCCGTCCAGGGTGCCATCCGCCAGGAGGGTCGGCAGATCGGCGCGGGGAATGGCTCGGATGCCATCGCTCAGTCGGACGATGACAGCCTGGGGATCTTCCACGGGGACACCCGTCTTGGCGGCGAGTTGGTTCACCCCGCGCAGCATGCCATCGATGGCGCAGCCCGAAGGTTCCGCCGCGAGGGTGGGCTCGGCCACGGCCAGGATGCGGTTTTCCAATAGGGTCCAGGCGCCTTGGTAATGTACGCCCTTGTGGCGCCAGCGCGCGATGAGGGCATCCATCTCCGGCGCCAGCGCTGCGGCCTCGGTGGGCTGGGCCAGGGCCAGCAGCCAGAGGCGGGCTTCGTCGGGCAGGGTGGAGAAGGCGGGCAGGGACATCGGGGCTCCATGGCTTCTGATCAGTCTATGGGATGCCAGCGGCCAGGCGTTCATCTCCTGTTCCGCCAGGTCCTGTCCAGGGTTCCATGACGACAGTTCGGAGCAGTCTCGCGTATGGTGGAACACGATGAGAGACACCGCGATCCTTCTCCTGAACCTGGGTGGTCCAGTCAACCTGGATCAGGTGGAACCGTTCCTGGCGGCCCTCTTCGGCGACCGGGATCTGATCAAGCTCCCTGGCCCGGCCTGGCTGCAGGGACCCTTCTCCAAGCTCATCGCGAAGCTGCGGGCCCCCGGCGCCAAGGGTCGCTATTCGGAAATCGGCGGCGGTTCGCCTCTGCTGCGGGAGAGCGCCTACCAGGCCTCGGCGCTCCGCGCAGCCCTGCGCGCCAATGGGCGCCACGAGCCAGTCAAGCTCTGCTTCCGCTACGCCGCCCCACGGGCTGCAGGCCTGCTGAAGGCCCTGAAGCGGGATGGTGTCACGAAGCTCGTGCCCGTCACGTTCTACCCCCACGACTGCCGCGCCACCACGGGTTCGAGCCTGCGGGAGCTGGCCATCGAGGCGGCCAAGGTCGGCATGGAGATCCTGCCAGGCGTGGATCACTACGCCACGGATCCGGACTACCTCGATGCGCTGGAACGGCCGCTGCGAGCGGCTCTGCAGGAACTCCCCAAGGCCACGGTGATCTTCAGCGCCCACAGTCTGCCGGTGCGCCAGATCGAAGCGGGCGATCCCTACGAAAAGGAAATCCACGCCACCCGCGATGCCCTCATGGCCCGCATTGGCGAGATCCCCGGCGGCTATACACTGGCCTATCAGAGCCGCACGGGGCCCGTGCGCTGGCTGGAACCGCCCCTGAAATCGGTGCTGGAATCCATGGGTGGCAAGGATGTCATCGTGGTGCCCATGAGCTTCGTCAGCGAACACATCGAGACCCTGCACGAACTCGATATCGAATACCGGCACGTGGCTGATGCAGCGGGCATCCGCACCTACCGCCGCGTGGCCGCGCCAGGCATCGATCCGTCCTACATCCGTTGCCTCACCCGGCGCGTCCTGGAGATCCTCCCATGAGCACCCTGATACTTGGTGGCGGTGTGACGGGCCTGGCGGCCGCCTGGCACCTGCAACAGCGTGGTGAATCCGTGGAAGTGTGGGAGGCAGGCGCCAGTGTGGGCGGCTGGATGAAGACCCTGCCTTGGGAAGGTGGCCACGTCGAGACCGGCCCCCAGGGCGTGCTGTGGCAGAAGGGAACCGCAGTGGATCGCCTCTTCAGCGCCATCGATCTGCCCTTCAAATCACCGGGCACCGGCGCCCGCTGGGTGGGGAAGGGCGGGCGGCTCATTCCCGTGCCGGCCTCGCCTCCGGCCCTCATGTTCTCTCCCCTCATGTCCCTGGGCGCCAAGCTGCGCATGATGCTGGAACCCTTCATCGGCGTGCGTGATCCGGAGCCGGAAGAAGGCCTTTCCGCCTTCATCGCCCGGCGCCTGGGCAAGGGCGTGGCCACCGAGCTGCTGCCGGCCATGGTGGCGGGCATTCTGGCGGCGCCACCGGACATCCTGTCCATCGATGCCATCCCCAAGCTGAAGCAGTGGGAGGCCACGGGCAGTCTCGTGAATGGCATCCGCAAGAGCGGCGTGAGCCACATGGTAGTGCCCGAAGGCGGCATGGGGCAGCTGCCCATCCGGCTGGCGGCGCGCCTTTCCAACGTGCGCGCGGGCCTACGCGCCGAGCGCCTGGAAGCGCTGCCGGATGGCCGCTGGCGCGTGAGCGGTGGGGGCGAAGTGCGCGAGGCGGATCGCGTGGTGCTGGCGCTGCCCGCCTTCGAGGCGGCGGCCCTGCTGGGCCCCGTGGCCATGCAAAGCGCCGCAGCCCTGGCCACCATTCCCTATACCTCCGTGGATCTCTGGCACAGCCGCCACACGCCGCTGCCCGCCCTGAAAGATAGTTTCGGTTTCCTCATCCATCCGCCCGAAGGTCGGGGCTACCTGGGCTCCCTGGTGCCCTCCTGGATGGATCCCCAGAGCGCGCCGGAAGGCCAGATGCAGTTGCGCAGCTTCATCGGCGGCGCCTTCGGCAAACCCGCCGATCTCGAGAACTGGGAGGGCATCTTCGCCCGTCTCAAGTCCTGGATTCCCGCCTTGGGCGAAGCTGCGATGGTTCGCCACGAGCGGGCTGAACGCGCCATCCCACGGCCTGAGTTGGGCCATCGGGCCCGGGTGAAGGCAGCCTTGGATGGCCTGCCCAAGGGCGTGGACTGGCTCAGCAACGCGCGGTTCGGCCCGGGTGTGCGCGACATCCTGGAAGGGCTTGAAACCTGGCAATGAGAGCTTCTGCACCGGAAGCGCATGCTTCGTGACAGGAACGCGTTTCCGGCTCAGAATGGCTCCACGCACCCCCCCCAAGGAGGCCCCATGCGCCGCTCCCTGTTCGCCGCCCTTCTCTTTCCAGCCATGCTCATGGCCCAAGGCCCTGCCACCCCCATTCGTCCCCATGCCGAACTGAAGACCGGCACTGGCGTGGAGAAAATGGAACTCCAGGGCGAGGCCGCCGAGTTCAAGGTCGCGGCTGGAACCCGCATCTACGTCTGGGCGAAGGTTCTGGGGGCCGCCGATACCACGGTGACCTTCGTCTTCACCAAGGGCGACAAAACCTCCAAGCAGGAACTGAAAGTGCCCCGTTCCCCCCACCGCACCTTCGCCTACCGCACCTTCCGCAAGGGTGACGAGGGCGAGTGGACCGTGAAGCTCATGGGCGATCAGGATGCCCTGCTAGGCACGGCCACCTTCAAGGTCGAGGTTCAATAGCCGCATGCCGATCAAAGCCCTGTCTGCCTTCATCCTGCTGCTGGCTCCGGCACTCGTGGCCCAGGCACCTGAACCGCCCAAGTTGCCCTGGTCTGACAAGGCCGCGTTGAGCTACGTGGCTGTGGGAGGCAACGCCACCAGCCAGAGCCTGGGTTTCTCCAACGACTACAAATACGCCTGGAACAACGCCACCTTCGCTTTCAACCTGGGTGGCGTGAGGGCCGCCGCGACGACGGTGGATCGCGCCGCATCGGGCGCCAGTCTCGGCACGGCTGTCGTGACGGAAACTCGCACCACCAAGACCAGCACCGAATCCTATTTTACGAATCTGCGTTATGACCGGACCCTCAACGAAAACCTGCAATGGTTCGGTTCGACGGGCTGGGAGCGGAACATTCCAGCAGGCCTGGAGAGCCGGTTCACGGGCATCGCCGGTCTCGGGCACTGGTGGGTCAAGGCGGAGCGCACCCAGTTCTTCACCGATGCGGGTGTGGGCTATACCAAGGAAATTCCGGTCCTGAGCCAGCCGGGCGCTTCGAACGCCTTCGCCACCTTCCGCCTCGGCGCGAAGCTGGAGCAGAAGGTCTTTGACACCTCCCTGTTCACGTCGGAGCTGACCCTATCCAACAGCTTCAAGGACAGCCAGAATTACTTGGCTGTTTGGCGCAGCGCCTTCACGACCAACCTGTCGAGCCGCCTCGCCTTGAAGGTGGGCTATGACATGACCTACAAGAACAAGCCCGCCTTCGTGGGGGTCGACGTGGTGCAGACGCCCGTGGCCACGCCACCCATGGTGCTGGGCCAGGTGCCCTTCCAGCTGAAGAAGACCGACACGGTCTTCACCACGTCGCTGGTGATCACGTTCTGAACCTGGAGCACCCATGACCCTGCTGGCCCTTCTGGATGGCGCCCTCCCCGTGGGGGTATCCATGTGGAAGCTGGCGCAGCCCTGGTGGGAGTTCGTGCTCCGGGGGCTCTTGGTGTACGGATTCCTGTTGGTTACCCTCCGGCTCACGGGCAAACGGCAGGTTGGTCAGCTGGCTCCCTTTGATCTGGTGCTGCTCCTGGTGCTGAGCAATGCCGTACAGAACAGCATGAACGCAGGCGATAACACCGTGGCCTCGGGCTTCATCTTAGTGCTCACCCTGCTGGCCGTGAACGGGTTCATGGGCTGGATCACCTGGCGCAACAAACGGGCGGAGATTCTGCTGGAGGGGCGGCCTCAGATCCTGGTTCACAACGGAGTCATGGACGCGGTGATTCTGGGGCGTGAACGGATCACGCAACATGAGTTGATGGCAGCCGTGCGCCAAGCTGGATTGTCCGATCTTGGCGAAGTCCGATTGGCCATTCTCGAAAACAATGGCCGGATCAATGTCATCGCCAAATCGCACGAGAAGGCTTGACGAAACGAAATAAAAGCGAAAACTAGGGGCATGCCCGCCCTGCCAATCCCCTCAGACCCCCCCTGGCTCTTTCAGGGGTTGCTCGTGGAACCCGAAGAAGCCCGGTCCATCCTGCGGCCCCAGAAGGATGAGCCCTACGGTTTCGGTTTCGCGCTGAGTCCCTACCGCGGCTGCACCCATGGTTGCCGCTACTGCTACGTCCGCGAGTATCCCAATGCTCTGCACAAACCCGAAGACTGGGGCGGGTGGGTGGCGCCCAAGCTGAACGCACCGGAGCTGCTCTGGTCCCAGCGGCACAAGCTCCACAACGCCCGGGTCTTCATGGCCTCGGCCACGGATCCCTACCAGCCCCTGGAACGCCAGTACCGCCTCACCCGCCGCTGCCTGGAGGTATTGCTGCTTTGCCCCACCACCGAGGTCATCGTCCAAACCCGTTCACCCCTGGTGCTGCAGGACCTGGACCTTCTGAAAGCCTTCGGTGGACGGCTCTCGGTTGGGCTTTCCATTCCCACCGATGACGACACCGTGCGCCAGATCGTGGAACCCCACGCACCCGCCATTCCCAGTCGCTGGGCTGCAGCGGAACGCCTGGCGACGGCGGGCATTCCGGTCACCATCGGCGTGGCGCCTCTGCTGGCCGTGCATGATGCCAAGGCCTTCGCCCGCCGGGCCAAAGCCAGCGGCGCCAGCCATGCCTGGGTGGGCGGTCTCCGGCTGCTCAAGCAGGATCCCTTCTACGATTTGCTGGCTCAACACGGCTGGTTGAAGGTGCTGGATCCACACTACAAGGAGGGCATTCGCGCGGTCTTCCATGAGGCCTTTCCGCCCAGGAAAACCAAGCGTGAGCCCCGGGCCAAACCCGCTACCAGCCCGGCACCAGCCTATCCCGCGCAGCCTGGCCTGTTCGATCGGGTGGGATGAACGTCACTTCACCACGATGAGAATTTCGTAATACCTTCCAAGTTGCGAGCGGGTCAGGCCCAGACAACCACGATTGCTGCGACGTAGAGGACCATGGACAAAGCCACGCCCACCAGTGGAATCCTGAACCAATAGCACCTGGCCAGCACCATGAGGCTCAGCAGGAACAGGGCGCCCAATCCCACTAGGAAGCGGGACTGCAAGAGGAAGGGCAAATGGAAGCCCGCGAGGTATCCATAGACCAAGCCAAAGAGCATGGCCCCCAGGCTGTGGCTGGCGTTGAAGCCCACCCAGGCGGCCCACATGGTGGTCTGCCGGGTCAGGACGGGCGACACCTCGCGCATGAGCTGCTCCAGTTGGGGCTCACGAGGGCTGAATTTGTTGGAGGCGAAGGTGTAGACGAGGTGGATCGTGCCGAGGATGAACACGATGGTG
>JAYVRY010000304.1:0-3296 GCA_043775845.1 Acidobacteriota bacterium | reverse complement strand
TGCTCATGGACGAGCCCACCAACCACCTGGATATCGAATCCATCCTGTGGCTGGAGAACTTCCTGAAGGCCGTGCCCGCCACCCTACTGATGACCAGTCACGATCGCGATTTCATGAACCGCGTGGTCACCAAAGTGCTGGAGATCGACGGCGGGGATATCGTCACCTACAGCGGCAACTACGATTACTACGTCAAGGAACGCGAGATCCGCGAGACCAACCAGGAGGCCGCCTACGCCCGCCAGCAGGCCAAGCTGGCCAAGGAACAGCGTTTCATCGAGCGGTTCTCCGCCCATGCTGCCAAGGCCGCCCAGGTGCAGAGCCGGGTGAAGGCCCTGGACAAGATCGAGCGTATCGAGCTGCCCAAGAAGCCGCGCGCGGTGACGTGGGACTTCCGCATCCCCGGCCGCTCAGGCGATGACGTGGCCATGCTGGAAGGCGTCTGCAAGGCCTACGGCAGCCGGAAGATCTACGACCAGTTCGCCTTCCACATCCGCCGGGGCGAGCGTTGGTGCGTCATGGGCAAGAATGGCGCCGGTAAGTCCACGCTGTTGAAGATGATGGCGGGCGTCATCCAGCCGGATGCTGGGTCGGTGCGCCTGGGTGCCAGCCTGAGCCTCGGCTACTTCTCCCAGCAGGCCCTGGACCTGCTGAACCCAGAGCTCACGGTGCTGGAGCAGATGCAGCAGGACTTCCCCATGGAGGGCCTGGGCGTGCTGCGCAACTTGCTGGGGGCCTTCCAGTTCTCCGGTGATGACGTGGACAAGAAGATCCGTTCCATCTCTGGCGGCGAAAAATCCCGGCTGGTCATGGGGCGGCTGCTCTTCAATCCCCCGAACTTCCTGGTGCTGGACGAGCCCACCAACCATTTGGACCTGGCCACCAAGGAGATGCTCATCGAGGCCCTGAAGGATTTCGAAGGCACCATGCTCTTCGTATCTCATGATCGCTCCTTCCTGCGGGGCCTGGCCAACCGCGTGCTGGAGCTAGGCGGTGAGGAGCACGATGGTCCTCTCGTCTTCGGCGGCTCGTACCCGGAGTATGTGGAACGTATGGGGCGTGAAGCGCCTGGCGTGCACAATTAGGCAAACCTCATCTGGCGGCTCAGCCTGATTCTTTCAAGATCAGGAGTTGTAACCGCAGATGGCGCAGATGGCGCAGATGGATATCGATCCGCCGCGTATGGAGCCCATTCCCCGATGGGGCACCTCAAGATCGGCCATGAGTCTCGTTATCCATTTGTGTGAATTTGCGAAATCTGTGGACTCAAGGAAATTTCTGCGTCATCTGCGTCATCTGTGGTTCAAATTCTTTTATCCTTAGTCAGTCGAGTACTCGGGCAGATTGGGCCAATTTCAGCGCCGGTGGAGGCTGGCATTGGAGCCTGATCAGTTCCCGTGTGCGGGGATGGATCAAATCCAGCCGGTGGGCGTGCAGCAGGTAGCCGAGATCGCCGGGCAGGGCGCGGGTTTCCGGCAGCGGGATGCCACCCGGACCGTAGAGGGGATCCCCCACCAGGGGATGCCCAGCCCAGGCCAAGTGGATGCGGATCTGGTGGGGGCGGCCCGTGCGGATCTCCACCTGTACCAGGGTGGCGTCTTCCCGCCGCTCCAGCACTTGCACCCGGCTGAGGGAAGAGCGCCCCCCTGCTTGGGCAGCATGGATCCGGCCCAGGGGGGCATACGGCACTTCTCCGATGGGGGCGGCGATCTCAAAGCCGTCCAACTCCACTGATCCGCTGCAGAGGGCCCGGTAGATCTTGCGGGTACGCGGATCCTGGAAGGCCGCCTGCAGGGGTTTTCGGCCCGCCGCGGCGGGGGCGAAGAGCACGACGCCTGAGGTGCCCCGGCCCAGGCGATGCATGGGGCTGGCCTTGGGGTGCCGGCGCCGCACCAGGGCCAGCAGCGTGTGTTCCAGGAATTCGCCGCCCCCGGGCAGGGTGGGCAGGCCGCTAGGCTTGGCCACGGCGAGCAGATCTCCGTCTTCGTAGAGTACGGCCGTGGCCAGCGGGACCTCCGGCTCGGTCCAGGGTGGCCGGATCCAGGTGAGCTGTTGGCCTGGTCGAAGGACCTCATCGGCCTTGGCAGGCCGTTCGTCCAGGAGCACTTGTCCTAGGCGGATCCGGTCGAGCCATTCTGCTTTCGAAGCCAGCGGGTACCGGGAAGCAAGATGGACCAGTACAGTCCTCCCGGATGCCGCAGCACCAATCTGCTCCACGTACCGAAATCCCCCGTTCAGCGCATGCATTGTTATCCAGGACTGCCCGTCCTTCCGGGCGGCCCTGGATTATCGCAGCTTGAACCGGCGCACAGTCTCCTTGAGGGATTCGGCCACCCGGGACAACTCCTCCGAAGTCTTGGCGATCTCCTGCACGGTGGCGGCCAGCTGATGGGTGGCAGCGGCGTTCTGATCCAGCCGTTGTGCGGTCTGGTTCATCAGCCTCCCTACTTCCCCGCTGGTGTGGGCCTGGCCTTCGCTGAGGCTCCCGATCTCGTGGATGCTGCTGGAGACTTCGGAGATCCGGTCCCGGATGGCCTCCAGGTGATGGAGGGTCACATCGACACTGGTGGCGCCTTCGGTGACCGCATTCTGCATCGCGCTGATCGTTTCTTCGATCTCCTTGGCACTATGCCCGCTGCGGTCGGCCAGGACGCGCACTTCCTCGGCGACCACGGCGAAGCCCTTGCCCTGGGCCCCAGCCTTGGCCGCTTCGATGGCCGCGTTGAGGGAGAGCAGGTTCGTCTGCCGGGCGAGGTTCTGGATGACCTTCACGGTCCGGACGATGCGGGAGGTGGCCTCCTGGATGGCTTGCATGCCGTGGGAAGTGCCCCGCCCGGTCTCGGCCCCCCGGTCGGTATCCTTGACGGCGGCATCGGTCTTGGCCCCGGTCTGGCGGGTGTGCTCGGCCATGGCTGCGACGTTGGCATCCAGCTGTCGCAGGGCTTCGAGCACCTCTCGCCCAGCCTGGCGAAGGGCCTCGCCCACCTGGGCCGTTTCCTGGACGGTCTGGTTCATCTGCTCCGCGCTGGCGGCCAGCTCGGTGCTGCCGGAGGCCACCTGGTCCGAGGCTAGGCCCATGCCCGACAGGGCCTGGTTGAGGTCCGACACCATGCCGTTGAAAGTCCTGGCCAGCTGGCCGATCTCGTCTTCGCTTTCCACCGCAGCGGTCACGGTCATGTCGCCGGTGGCCACCTTCCCGATGGCTTCAGAGAGATGCTGCAGCGGCGTGAGAATGGACGCCTTCACCCGGTGGGTCATGATGGCGCTGATGAGGGCCAGCAGCGCCAGCCCGGCCA
>JAYVRY010000303.1:0-3317 GCA_043775845.1 Acidobacteriota bacterium | reverse complement strand
CTTTCAAGCGGATATGGCGGAATTGGTAGACGCGCTAGCTTCAGGTGCTAGTGTTCACAAGACGTGGGGGTTCGAGTCCCTCTATCCGCACCATTTTTCGTCGGCTCTGCCGACAAGAAATGGTGAAGTGAAAGGATTGAAATGCATAGGCATCTGGCCTTCTCCAGATTCGACCCATCCTTGGTACGGGACTGAGGATTTCGCCGCAGGCGATACCTGGCAACGCAGCGTTGGCAGCAGGGTGACGGGCGATCCCCCGAACAGGAGCCACCATGGCCCTCAACGTTGAACAGAAGAAAATCATCATCGACGACTACAAGCAGCATGAGTCGGATACGGGTTCGCCTGAGGTCCAGGTCGCGATCCTCACCAAGCGCATCAATGATCTGACTGAGCACTTCAAGACCCACACCAAGGATTACCACAGCCGCCGTGGCCTCATGATCATGGTCGGCCAGCGCCGTCGCCTTCTTGACTACCTCAAGAAGAAGAGCAAGGACCGCTACGCCACCCTGATCGAGCGCCTCGGCCTCCGTCGGTAATATCCTCCGGGGGTTCCGCGCTGCGCGCCTCCATGTCACGCCATGCTTTGCATGGCTCCCACTCGCCTCTGGCTCGTGGACATGGAGCCTCCCCCCAGACCCCCACGCCCGCCATCGGCCAAGCCGCTGGCGGGCTTTTTCTATTCTTCTCCCCGGGGGTTCCACGCTGCGCGCACACCCCCGGACCCCCACGCCCGCCATCGGCCAAGCCGCTGGCGGGCTTTGAATATATAAAAGCGGGCATTTTGCTATGTTAAAAAAATGGAATTGAAGCCCCTGCCCTGCCCTGAACTCCCGAATCCCTACACCGTCCTCGACCGGCGGTTCCTGTACGACTCGCCCTGGGTCCGGCTCCGTGAGGATCGCTTCACCCACCGCCGGGGCGCGGAGGGCCGCTACGTGGTCTGCGGGTTCCAACGCACCGCCTGCGGCGTGCTGGCGCTCGATGAGCAAGATCGTGTGGTGCTGGTGGGCCAGTGGCGGTATCCCCTGGAACGCTATTCCTGGGAGCTCCCCGAAGGAGGCGGCGATGTCTCGGAGAGCCCCTTCGAAGCCATGCGCCGGGAACTGGCCGAAGAGGCGGGACTGGCCGCGCAAATCTGGAAGCCCCTCTGCTTCTTCCATCCCAGCAATTCCTCCACGGAAGAAGAGGCCTTCCTCTTCCTGGCCACGGGCCTCAGCCCCGCCGAAGGCCACCATGCCGAAGACGACGAGGAACTGCTCCTCCACCGTGAACCCTTCCTCGACTGCCTCCGGCGCGTCCTCAGCGGTGAGATCACGGACAGCCTCACGGTGATGGCCCTGCTGGCCCTGCAGGCCCAGCGGAGCGGCATTTCAGCGGAACTCGATCCGGCCCTGGCTGAACGATTCTTCCAGCGGCCCCAGGATCACCCTTCCCTGGGCCGGGCCCGCTGGGAGATCCTGGATACGCCATGATCCTCACCCTGCATCCCGACACGCCCCAAGTGCGCCACCTCGAGCGCATCGCGGAGCTGTTGCACAAGGATGGCGTCATCGCCTACCCCACCGACACGCTGTTCGGCCTGGGCTGCCTGGCGTCGCGCAAAAAGGCCGTGGACCGCATCCAGCAGATCAAGGGGAAGGATCCCAAGAAACCCATGTCCATGTTGTGCTCCGACATGGAAATGTTCAGCCGCTACACCCGCCACCTGGACACCCCCACTTTCCGCCTCCTGAAGCAGATGCTGCCAGGTCCCTACACAGTGCTGCTGCCCGCCAGCCGCGAGGTACCGCGGTACCTCCAGAACAAGCAGGTGGTGGGCCTCCGCATCCCCGACCAGCCCTTTTGCCGCGCACTGGTGGCGCTGCTAGGTGAACCCATCATCACCACCAGTGTGGCCCTGCCCGATCAAGCGGTGCTCAACACGGCCTGGGAGATCGAAGAAGAACAGGGCCATGCCCTGGACCTGGTGGTGGATTGCGGGCAGCCCCTGGGCATCCCCAGCACCATCGTGGATCTCAGCAGTGACGAGCCGCTCCTGGTGCGGGAAGGCGCCGGTCCCTGGCCCCTATAAAGCCTTCGCCTTTTCGGCGGCCTTCTTGCGGAGCGCCTGGCACTCCTCTTCGCTGAGGAGACCATCACGCTTGAGCCCTTCGATGCGGCGGAGGGCTCCCTCCAGGTCAAAGACGGGCGTCGCCACAATCGGTTTCGCTGGAACGGGCGTTCCTGCTGACGCCGCCGTTCCCCCCAGCTGTCGGCCGAGATCCTCACACCAGCGGCCGTACTGGCTGGAGATGGCGTCATTGTTGAGCCCCTCTAGCGTGGTGTGGAAGGCACACAACAGCTCCCCGGTGTCACCATCCACCAGTTTCAGGTCGAAGGACAGCGCCGTGTGACCCATGGCCATGCTGTCTGCTTCCTCGCCCGCAGCATCCACCACTCGACCGACGAGGATCAGGTCCCCCTGGGTAGAAGAGACCGGAATGGCACCCTTGAGGCCCTTACGAAGGCGGCGGTCCAGTTCTGTGGGGAGCACCTTGTCCACGCGCACCAGGAGTCGCTCATCCTTGAGTTCCCGTTTGCCCAGCAGCCAGGCCGTGGGCTCCCAGGTTTTCAGTCGGATGGACCGGTTCCGCAAGTCCAGGCCCGGCTTCAGCCATTGGAAACCGAGGCTCTTGGAAGGCTGGAACACAGCACCTGCACCGAACCAGGAGGGGTCGAGGCGGCCCTCGTCGAGGCCTGCGGCCTGGCCCAGCAACAGGACGGAAGACAGCAGGAACAGCACAGTGGTTCGGCGCATCAGCACTCCGGCAGGTTCACGGTGAAGTCCTGCGAGGCCTCCAGCACGTTCACGGCCAGGCCCCCACGGGAGGTCTCCTTGTATTTGCTCTTCATGTCGGCGCCGGTATCGCGCATGGTGCGGATGACCTTGTCGAGGCTCACGAAGTGCTGACCATCCCCGTAGAGCGACATGCGGGCCGCGTTGATGGCCTTTACCGAAGCCATGGCATTGCGCTCGATGCAAGGCACCTGCACCAGCCCGCCGATGGGATCACAGGTGAGGCCCAGGTTGTGCTCCATGCCGATCTCTGCGGCGTTCTCCACCTGGTCCGGCGTGCCGCCCATGACTTCCGCCAACGCTCCAGCGGCCATGGAGCAGGCGACGCCCACCTCGCCCTGGCAGCCTACCTCCGCGCCGCTGATGGAGGCGTTCTCCTTGTAAAGCGCGCCGATGGCCCCCGCCGTGAGCAGGAAGCGGATCACGCCCTCGTCCGAAGCGCCGGGCACGAAGCGGCGGTAGTAGTGCAGCACGG
>JAYVRY010000302.1:0-3320 GCA_043775845.1 Acidobacteriota bacterium | reverse complement strand
GCTGCCTCACGCTTTTCCACGGCATCTCAGAGTGCCTGAATCCTGGTTGGCATTTTCTTTCGCGTTCCTTCGCGTTTTTCGCGGTTCCAATCTTTCCTGGAGGTTTCCATGACCCATCGCGTGATCAACTTCTACGCTGGCCCGGCGGGCCTGCCTTTGCCGGCCCTCGAGCGGGCCCAGGCGGAGCTGCTGGATTTCGCGGGCACCGGCATGTCCGTCATGGAAGTCAGCCACCGCGCCAAGGAATATGACGCGGTCCATGAGGAAGCCATCGCACTCACCAAAGAGCTGATGGGGCTGCCCGCCAACTACAAGGTGCTCATGCTCCAGGGCGGCGCGCACCTGAGCTTCGGCATGATCCCCCTGAACTTGCTGCGGGGCGGCCGCAAGGCCGACTACATCGTCACCGGCAACTGGGCGGAGAAGGCCACCAAGGAGGCCAAGCTCGTGGCCGGCGACAACGTCCGCGTGGCCGCCAGCACCAAGGAGCAGAAGTTCGCCCGCCTGCCCTTCGCCAGCGAGATCAAGCAGAGCGCCGATAGCTCCTTCCTCCACTTCACTTCCAACAATACCGTGGAGGGCACCCAGTGGCACGAGTTCCCCAAGGCCGATGTGCCCCTGGTCTGCGACATGAGCAGCGACTTCATGTGGCGGCCCTTTGATGTGAGCCCCTTCGGTCTCATCTACGGCGGCGCCCAGAAGAACCTGGGGCCCAGCGGTGTGACGCTCACCATCATCCGGGAAGACTTCCTGGAGACCTGCGAGGCCCAGGACCTGCCCAGCTACCTGCGCTACAAGCTCCACGCGGAGAAGAACAGCCTCTACAACACGCCCCCCACCTTTGGCATCTACATCCTGCGCAATGTGCTGGCCTACAACAAGAGCATCGGCGGCCTGGCGGCCATCGAAGCCAACAACCGCAAGAAGGGCGAGCTGCTCTATGGCTGCATCGACCAGCACCCGGGCTTCTTCAAGGGCTTCGTCACGGAGAAGGCTCATCGCAGCCTCATGAACGTGGACTTCTTCCTGCCCACCCCCGAGCTGGACGACCAGTTCGTGAAGGAGGCCAAGAAGGCCGGCATGGTGGGCCTGAAGGGCTATCGCGACATCGGCGGCATCCGCGTCAGCTGCTACAACGCAGTCACCGTGGACAACGTGAAGGTCCTGGTGGACTTCATGGAGCAGTTCGTGAAGGTGAATGGGTAAATCCCGGGACGAAGTCCCTGGCACGGAAATGGGCACCGGAAACGGTGCCCATTTCCGCGTTTGAACAAGATTGGCGGTTCTGCGCCCATTCTTGGGAAGGGGACGTCCTGGGCCGATGATATGCCAGCGCCTCCTGCGCTCGCCTGGAATCCGCCCCGACCCCATGGACCCCGCCCCGCTCTGGCTCGACCACCTGAAGGCCCTGGCCGCCGCCGAAAGCGTGCGGCTGGAGGCCATCGGCCCCGCGGGGCTGCAGGAACTCCTCGACCGGGGCCTCATCCAGAAGGACGAGCGGCCCAAGCAGGTCAGCCTGGAGCACCGCTACGAGGCCCTGCAAGAGAGCCACCGCCACCTCCTGGAGGCCCGGGGCTGCGCCGACCGGCTGCTGCGCCGCATGGCGCCCCGGTCCCGGCTGGCGGGGCTGCTCCCCCTGGCGGCGCCGCCCCGCCCGGGGCCGGATGATCCCGATGTGATCCAGCTCATGGGCTTGCTGGAGCAGTTGAAGATCCAGGTACGCGGGGTCCATGACCTGGAGGAGGTGCCCGCCCACCTGGACCGCATCCAGGAGTACATCCAGGTGGAAGGCCGGGAGTACCTGGACCGCCTGGCGGATACTGACCGGGAGATCGATCTGCTGCAGAAGCAAGCCCCGCCGGGCACCCTGGTGGAACCCGCAGGCTTCTTCATCCTCACGGCGGCCGGGGAGGCCGCCCTGCCCGAGGCCCCGGTGATCGAGGCCTTCGAGGCGGCCCTGCAGGCGGCCTTCGGCCCCCTCACCCACCGCAGCTCCAGTTCCGCCCACTTCCGCGAGGACCCCGCCAGCCTGCTGGCCTACCTGCTGGAGGGCATGGCCCGGGGCGAGCGGCCCTCGGCCCTGGTCTCCGAGTACGAGAGCCTGCTGGGGGCCTGCGAGAAGGCTGCCGTCTTCGTGGACCTCCGCTCGCTGCGCGCCAAGATCGCCTTCCTGGTGCGCCTCCTGCGCGGGGCCCGGGATGAGCCCAAACGGGCCTACCTGTGGTGCAGCCGGGAACGCCTGCAGGCCCTGGTGAGCCGCATCCGCCCCCTGGTGCCGACCTCGGTGGCCGCCTCGGGCTGGCACCTGCCCTATGCCATGGATCTTTTCCTCGTGGACGGGAACATGGCCGGCGAGGAAGCCCTGCTGGACCAGCGGGCCCAACTGTTCGAGGCGGTCCACCGCATCCAGTCCGACCTGATGCAGGACACGCGCATCGCCGACGGCCAGTTCGTGCGGCTGGCCCTGGCCATCACCCAGGCCGCCCGGGTGCGCAATTTCGCGCCGGGCATCCTCCTGGAGCGCTTCGTCCGCCAGGCCTACGAGGTCCTCATAGAGGCCGCCCAGGCGGCCCCCTACGACCTGGGCGACCGGGGCACCCGCCTGCTATTCGGGGCCCACCTGACCCACACCGCCGACTACGCCAAGGCCCGTCTCCAGCCCCACCTGGCGGCCTTCCACGCCCTCCGGGAGCACCTGCAGGCGGACGGCAAGGTGGCCCTGCCGCCCCAGGCCCTGCTCCACGCCTTCGCCACCCTGGACCGCCTGGAGCGGCTGGGCGCGCCCGTCCCCCTGGAGGCCTACCAGGGCCTGCTGGCCCGGCTGCACAAGCGGCTCAGCCATCACAAACTGGTGCGCCGGGCCTTCCGCACGGAGCAGGCTCTGGCCGGCGACGAGGCCACCCTGATCTCGAACCTCGCCGCCCGGGTCTGCTTCCAGGAGACGACCCTGTCCCCGGACGCCAAGCGCCACCCGGACGTGGGCTTGGCGGGCCTCTACGAAGGAAAAGAACCCGGCCTGCCACCCCTCCTCGGCAGCCCCTTCGGCACCCTGATGCTGAGCTGACCAGGCTTCGGCACAGATCAGTGTTGGACGCAGACTTGGTAATTCAACAGAAGCATAAAACCGCAGATGGCGCAGATGACGCAGAGTAAGACAAAAGCATTCTGGAACCACGGATGAAAGGAAGACATGCCTTCCGCCGGTGATGAACGGTGATGCACAGTGATGGGACCGTTCTGCACGCAGCATGGGCTCCACCCGGGGGCGCGGCGGCGGCGCCCCCGGGTGACTTCCGGCCCAGCCGGAAGCCGCCTTCAGC
>JAYVRY010000301.1:0-3325 GCA_043775845.1 Acidobacteriota bacterium | reverse complement strand
CACGATTTCGAAACCAAGCTGGCCAAGGAGCAGAAGGCCCTGGGCTTCGACATCCGCGAAGTCACCGACGAGGTCTTCCGCAGCCGTCACAGTGTGGTCTTCGACGAAGCGGAAAACCGCATGCACACCATCAAGGCCGTGATGGTCGCCACCATCGGGTAGTTCGTCCTTTCCCTCACGCAGAATTGGCCCCGTTCGGGGCCAATTCTGCGTGGGGAAGTGCTATGGTGGGGACCACCAACCCCCACGGAGACTCCATGCGCGCAGACCGGCTATTCCTTATCCCTGTACTCGCGACGCTGTCCCTGGCTGCGCAGGATTCCGGCTTCACTGGAGCCTGGAAACATGCGTCCGACTCCGGCATCGCCGCGGCCATCGAGGAGACGGTGAAGGACATGAACTTCATCAAGCGACCCATCGCCCGGGGTCGCCTGAAGGACACCAACCCCGCATACCAGAAGGTCACCATGACCCTCGGGGCCCAGGAGATCTCCATCCAGTACGACGCCCGCAATCCCATCAAGACGCCCGCGAACGGCACTGCCGTGCCCTGGACCCGCGAGGACGGCAAGACCTTCCAGGTCACGGCCAAGGCGGATGGTACTCGCCTGGTGCAGACCTTCAAGAACGACGAGGGCGAGCGCACGAACATCTGGCAGTTGGGCGCGGACGGCAAATTGACGCTCTCCGCCACCGTGAAGAGCCCCAAGCTGCCCAAGCCCCTGACCTATTCCATCACCTTCGGGCGCTAAACGAACGGAGCGGCCTGGCGTCCCACCCTGGGTCCCCAGACCTGCCGATTTCCCTCGGCCCGTTGCCCCGTACACCTGCCTTGCAACAGCATGGCTGACTCACGGCAGAGGCCGAAAGAGTGGGCCATTTGGTGTATGGTGAAAGCTAAAATTCACGCCAGCGAATCGACACGAAAAGGCCCAGACACCTCCTCCGCAAACAAGGCTCGCTACGGAATGCATTGAGGTTTGACATGAGCGGTGTCAATGATCCACCGGAGACGAAGCCAGACCTTGAGAGCCAGGCCGAGCAACTGCGCCGGACCCAACTGGAATTGGAAGCGGCCCGGTCGCGCTACTTCGATCTCTACGATTTGGCACCGGTGGGCTACTGCACCCTGAGCGACAAGGGCATGATCCTGGAGGCCAACCTGACTGCCGTGGGGCTGTTCGGGGCCACGCGGAAGGTCCTTTACCAGCAGCCCATCACCCGCTTCATCCACGCCGTGGACCAGGATCTCTACCACCTGACCTTTCGCAAGGTGTTGACCAGCGGCGCCCCCCAATCCTGCTCGCTGCGGATGCTGAACGAGGATGGCAGCCTGTTCTGGGCGGATTTGAACGCCACGGTGACCCAGGAACTGGATGGCACAACCTTGGTCCGGACGGTCATCAGCGATATCTCCGCCCGGAAGGGGGCGGAAAACGCGCTCCTGGAAAGCCACCAGTTCAACGACCAGATCATTCGCTGCGCCCAGGAAGGCATCGTCGTCTATGACCTGGATCTGCGGTACCAGGTCTGGAATCCCTACATGGAGCAGATGAGCGGCCTCCCCGCCCGGGACGTGCTGGGCCGTCACCCCCTGGAGCTTTTTCCCTTCCTGAATGACACCGGGCTCATCGAGCGCCTGCAACTGGCCCTGGAGGGTGTCTCCTTTGACCCCGTGGAGTTCCCCTTCCAGCTCACTCAGACCGGGAAATCCGGCTGGTCTGTGGATGCCAGTGGGCCACTCTACAACGCCAAGCACGAAATCATCGGCGTCATCGGGTTGGTGCGGGACATCACCGAGCGCAAGCAGGCGGAAGAGCGCCAACGCCTGCTGGAACTCAGGCTGCAGCAGGCCCAGAAACTGGAGAGCCTGGGACAGCTGGCCGGGGGCGTGGCCCATGACATGAACAACGTCCTGGGCGCCATCCTGGGACTGTCCTCAACCCACCTGGAAATGCAGGCCCAGGGCAGTCCCGTCTACCAGGCCTTCGAGACCATCACCAAGGCCGCCACCCGCGGCGGGGATATGGTGAATAGCCTGCTGGGCTTCGCCCGCCAGAGCCCCTCCGATCTGGCTGAAGTGGATCTGAATGCCCTGCTCGCCGAGGAAGCGCGACTCCTGAAATGCACCACCCCCGACAAGGTGCGCACGGCTCTGGAACTGGCACCAAACCTGGATCGCATTCTCGGCTACGCCAATAGCCTCAGCCGGGCCTTCACGCACCTGTGCGTCAATGCCTTGGACGCCATGGGGGAACAGGGCGCCCTCACCCTCCGCACCCACAACATCGGCCAGGATTGGGTCGAGGTCGAGATCATCGATACGGGCTGCGGCATGTCAACGGAGGTTCTGAAGAAGGCCCTGGATCCCTTCTTCACCACCAAGGGCGTGGGCAAGGGCACGGGGCTGGGGCTGTCCATCGTCTACGGCATCGTGAAGGCCCACCATGGCCACCTGGAGATCAAGAGCGAACCGGGGAAGGGAACGACCATCCAGATGCGCTTTCCCGTTTGCCCCACCCGCGTGCCACCGCCCGCAGCCCCGATGGCCCACCCCACCACAGCCATCCGTGGCGCCTTGAAAGTGCTCATGGTGGATGATGAGGATCTCATCCACAGCACCATGTCGCTGCTGCTGGAGGCCCTGGGCCACACATGCATCGCCGTCAGGTCCGGCGAGGAGGCCTTGGCGAAGGTGAAAGACGGCGAGACTCCGGATGTGGTGATCCTGGACGTCAACATGCCCGGGCTCGGGGGCGCTGGCACCCTGCCGCTCCTGCGCGACCTGCTGCCCACCGTGCCCATCCTCCTGGCCACCGGCCGTGCGGATCAGGGAGCCATGGACCTGCTGGCCATGCACCCTGGTGTGACCTTGCTGGCCAAGCCCTTCAGCATTGGCGAACTAAGGGAAGCCCTGGAGGCCTTGTTTCAGGGGTAGCGATCCCGGGAATCAGGCGGGCGCCCTCACTTCGTCACCGTAATGGCATCCAACTCGCGGCCCTCGGCATCGAGCTGGCGCAGCTTCAGCGTCTTGCCCGCCACATCCAGCACGGTGAAGGAGTGTTTGTCGGAAATGAAGGCCCGGGTCCAGGGCTGCCAGCTGGCCTTGGCATCGGTCTGCCAGGGATCGTAGAGCTCGGCGCCGCCTGCGCCCGTGACGATGTGGATGATGCCCTTGGCGCGGGTGATGGTCTTGCCATCGAAGGCCTCATCCACAGTGTACTGGCCTGCGACCGGCTTGCCGCGGGGACTGTGCTGGGTGGGCTTGAAACGCAGGGGCGCGGATCGCTGGTAGTTGTGCACGTGACCTGACAGCACGAGATCC
>JAYVRY010000300.1:0-11503 GCA_043775845.1 Acidobacteriota bacterium | reverse complement strand
CCGTGCTATCGGCCGATCCGGGTTCCATATCGCCCAAGGCGAGGTAGAGGGTGCTGGAGTCTTCCGGCTTGAAGGCCACGCCTCCCACCGACAGGTTGCCTGCGGGGCTCCCTGCGGGAAGGCTGTCTGTGAGGGGCGTCCAGATCCAGTCTCCAGCCGCCGTGACATCGGCATTACTGCAGCGCCACAGGCCGCCGCCCGCATAACCCACATAGAGAAGGTTGGGATCGGTGGGATGGGGGAGAATGACCGTGGGCCGCCCGGTGTCGGCGACATTGGTATCGGTCACGTAAAGCTGGCCCTGCCCCCGCAGCGGACCAATGTTGGTCCAGGCCTTCGCGGGAATGCCCGTGGCTGGGGCCATGGCCCGGAAGGCCTTCGTCCCCGGAATGAGGTGTTCCCACTTCTGGAGTTCCACTTCAGCAACCCGCGCCTTGAAGTCCAGGTACTCCGGCGTGGCCCTTCCTCCGAAGAGTTCGAGGTTGGCCAGGGCGCGCTCCATGGGGCGATCCGGTTCTTTTGCGGCACTCTTGGCTATTTCAGCCGCCTGAGCGGCCGACAGGCCGACCAGCCAGGGGGCCAGCAGTCCTCCGACAAGCCTGCGTGATAAAGGTAAACGCATGCGTTCCTCCGGGTTAGGGTTGGCTAGTGCCAGTTGTTTACATCAAGGGATATGTGCAATTTAAATGGATTGAACCAACATCCATCCTGACAGGCCGAAATCATCACCAGATTGTTAATTTTTGTTAAAATCGAGTACCCAATAGAATATAATTTTAATACTATTAGGACCCTTCCATGACAGCCCTCAGGTGTCCCGGAAAGGTACGACGGGAGTCCTCTCAGCATCGTCCCCGGTTTTTTTGGACCAAGCAGAACCAGGACTGCCAAGGATGTAAGGCTCACTCTTGGCGGGGATCCCTTGAGGGCCCGGCATTCATCGGGAGTGGGTGTTCCACCAGAGGGGCCGCAGCCCTTCCCAATCGGCGGGAACCGGACCAGACCTCCACCACGAGGCGATCATCGGCTTCCGGGGCATGGGGCCAGACGCCCTGCAGGGTCCAACGTCCTCCGGCCCCCGCAGTCGCCGTGGATTCGAGGCTGTTCGAGCCGAAGCGGCCTATCGGAAGGGTGGCGCCCGGCTCCAGAGGCTGGAGGTCTCGCACGTTCACGCACCAGGCCCTGAACTCGGCCTTGGCGGGCAATTTCCGCCCCCGGTACACCACTTGAGCCTCGAACCGGGCGGGCGGCAGCGGGCCTCGGGGCTCCACTCCGGCCCCCCAGGTGACGCTGGCCTCTTGGATCTTGAGCGATCCTGATCCCGCCCCCAGAAGGGACAGAGCCGCAAGGAGGAAGAGGTGTCGCATCGATTGATTCTAGACCGAAACCCTCATCCTGCGGATGGCCAGCAGGTAGACGCCAAAGCAGAGGCCGCAAAGCCCCAGCGCCATGGGCAGTCCCACCATCTGCACCAAGGCACCGCCCACCAGTGGGCCCAGCATGAGGCCGATGGAGTAGGCGAGGTTCAGGATGGAGAAGGCCGACGCGAAACTTTGGCTGCCCTGTCGTTCGACCTGATCCGCCACGGCCGGGCTGCAGGGGCTCATGATGAAACTGGCCGTGCTGCCCAGCCCCATCATGGCCAGCACCATCATCCAGGTCTTCGAAAGGAGCACCGGCAGGGGCAGCAGCACCAGGGCCAACGCCAGCCCCATGCGCAGCACCTTCACCCGCCCGATGCGATCTGACAGTCGGCCCATCAACGGCGAGGTGAACGTGTGTGCCAGGGCCGAGGCCGCGAAGCAAAGGCCGATCTGGGAGGCGCTGAGCCCCAGGCGATGATCCATGTCCAGCGGCAGGGTGGATTCAAGCAGGGCCCAGAGTCCCGAACCCAGCGCCATGGCGCCCGCAAACAGCCGGATCACGGGATTGGAAAGCAATTGTCGAAACGGCAGGCGCGGGCCTCGTTCGGGCTCCACTTCCGGCAACAGAAAGGCGCGACCGGCGGCATCCAGGGCCACCAGGCCCGTTCCCAACAGGAAGGGCGTGGCTGGCCCCGCGTGTTGATCGAGAAACCCAGACAGCGGCGGCCCCACGAGCACGCCCAAATTCGCGGCTGCGAAGGCCGTGCCCATGGCCCGCCCCCGGGATTCCGAGGGGAAGTGATCCGCCAAGAGGGCCATGCCCGGCAGCCAGGTGGCCGAGCCAGCGATGCCCTGAAGGAAGCGCGCCAGCACCAGCAACCAATACTGCTTCGACATGGCAAAGACCAGGGTGGTCACCGCCAGGCCCGCCAGCCCCCAAAGCATGGGCGCCTTGCGGCCGTAATTGTCCGTGAGGATGGCGATGGGGAAAGTCGCCAGCAGCAGCGCCACCGCGTAGCTGCCGAAGAGGATGCCCACCTTCATGGGATTCAGGTTCAACTCGCGGGCATAGCGTGGCAGCAGTGGCACCAGCAGGTAGTACAGGAGCATGTCCACGTGGAAGGCGAGGGCCGTCACCAGCAGGGCGGCGGTCTGGGGTGATGGGCGGCGCATGATCCATGGAACCATGCGCCGCTCTGTGCTTCACCCTTAGATAGCCTTCCGGTCTCACCCCCTGGCCATTTCCACCTTGGGATAGGCCACTCGGAATCCGCAGGCTTCATAGGAGCGCTGGCTGGCCGTGCCCGGCGCCGTGGAGGCGCAAGCCAGGTCGCAGCCGCGATCCTGGGCAAAGGCCAACCGGGCTCCGATGAGGGCTTTCTGAAGCCCATTGCCACGGAATTGTGGCAACACACCCGTGCCCGAAAGCAGGGCCACCCCCTCGACGATCCCCAACATGCCGCCTCCGGCGGGTTGGCCGTCCACGAAAACCAGGAAGCCCCAGGCATCAGCCACCTCCAGGGAGACGCGGAAGGGTGGATCCAGATCCTGCCAATCGTCGCGTTCCATGAACCCTGCGCAGACGACCCGGTTGTACAGATCGTCCTCCCTGAGATCCGCCACCCGGATCTGCGGAGATGGAGGGCTTCCTTTCGGATCGATCACGGCCCGGGTCCAGAGTTGCTGAAACGATTGCAGTCGGTAGCCCCGCTGGGCCAGCAGGGACCACAAGGCCGAGTCGGCGGCAGAGCTCAGTTCCAGCACCGTGGGCAAACCCAGGAAGGATTCCACGGCGGCCAGATCAGCCTCGGTCATGGGATCGATCAGGCCCAAGGCCTGGTTGAGGGGATGTCCCTCGCCCCGGAAGTGGGCGAAACCGCCACCCACGGACAAACTGCGGCCTCCAGCCGCCTGGTTGAAACGTTCATTTTGAATGGCCTGGGCCCGCTCGAGACGGCGGGCCAGAGCCTGTAGCGCTGGCGACATGGTTGCTCCACTTGCGATAGGAATGGTTCGCCTGGCGATGGGCCAAGCACCTTCATCGACGCGTCTAAAAAGACACGCACTTCCCCGCGCCAAGTCCAGGCGCACGCTGGCAACGATGGAAGTGGGAAGTCAGAGGCCTACTCGCGGAACGGAGCCCAGACTACCTCGGGACATCCACTTTGAACAGCGCGGCCCCTGCAGCGAAGGCAAGCGGAAACCCGGCTTCGCCGGGCTTCCGCGCGGGGGTCCGGGGGTGTGCGCGCAGCGAGCCCTTGGATCCTCGCAACGCGCGCGTTGCAAGGAGAACCCCGGAGAGCTTAAACACGGCCCCCTCGCGGGGGCCGTGGTGGATCGGTAAGCCGGGTTCTGTCGTGGAGCGTCATTCCTCTGGGATGGATGTCGCCAGCCACCTCGTGCGACCTACCCGCTGGCTCGGCCGGGTCAGCCCTCGCCGCTTGCGCGGTGCACCAGCCTATTTGGTCTTGCTCCCTGGGGGGTTTGCCATGCCCGTCCTGTTGCCAGTCCGGCGGTGGGCTCTTACCCCACCGTTTCGCCCTTACCTGATCCGGTCAGTGTTGCCACGGGCCGGCCATCGGCGGTTTGTTTTCTGTTGCACTTTCCGTCGAGTCGCCCCGCCCTGGTGTTACCAGGCCCAGTACCCTGCGGAGCCCGGACTTTCCTCTGCCCTTGCGAACAGCGACGCCCTGATCCACAAGGCCAAGCCTAGCATGGGCCTTGGGTCTGTCTTCAAAGTGGATGCGAGCCGCGACGTCGTCCAGCCGCGCGCATGGCCAGGCGACAGCCGCAGGGCGATGCGGGACATCGTTCAAGGCTGCCAACGCAGCCAGGGGTGCGGCTGGGCGACGTCCCGGAGGGCAAGGGGCGGCGCCCGGCGCGATCCTGCGTCAAGCTCCTCGTCGATAGTGCCGCTATCGCCCTCGTCGCTTTCCTTGCCTCGCTTGGGCGGCGCCCCTTGCACGGCCACACCCCACTTTGAAAACAGACCCTAGCCACTCCATGCCACGAGGGCCACCTTCGTGCCGGGGCGGAGGCCTTCGATCTCGTCCAGCACCTTGGCGGGCGCACTGAAGGGCAACTCTGGATGCACCTTGAGCACCATGCGCCCCTGGTGGGCGAGGACCACCGCCTTCCAGGATTCGCCGACATGGTCGGCCATCTCCAAACGGCCCTCCCGCGTGAGGGTTAGGCAGAGCCGGGAGAGCGACGGGGAACCTGCCCCTGATGAGGGCAGCGTGGCCGTAAGCACCCGCGGCAACGCTGGAACCAGCGTGATGAAGACAATGAGCAGCACGAGGACGATGTCCACGAGCGGAGTGACATTGATGTCGCTACGAAGCTTGGAAGTCATGGCGCCCTCACCTCAAGGAGAATTTCAACGTGAGTCGGAAGCGGGCGGATACGGCGCGGCCGTCCACTTGGGCTGGTTCGAAACGCCATTGCCTGGCGGCTTGCATGGCGGCTTCATGGAAGGCCATGTGGCCTTCCTGAACCTGAACCGTGGTGGGCTGTCCGCGTTCATCCACCGTCATCAAGAGGACGACGATCCCCTGCAGGTGGGCCCTGCGGGCGAAGTCGGGATAGATGGGATCGACCTGGTGGAGGATGGCCAGGCCTGAGTGGGTGAGTTCACGGATGGCCGGTCCAGTGGTTCCGATCGTTCCCGGAGGCAATTGAGACGAAGAAATAGTGGAAGGTCCAACCCCAGTGCCCACGGGAACCTGCAAGTGGTTGTCGGTCGGCTTGTCGGATGAGGCTTCCGTGGGATCCGCCGTGGGCGGAGCCGACGGAAGCACAGGGGCCACGACTTCCGTGCTTCCACCAGTCGAATGAGCCGGCCCAGGTTGAGGTAGCGCCACGCGGATGCTGTGGGGAGGTTCAGTGATGAAGGTTGGCTCTGGTGGGGGCTGTGGGTGAACCTCTACCAGGGGTGGCGGCGGTGCGAGCTTCGACAACGCAAAGGCCCCACCCACCAACGTCAGGTAGACCAAACCAGATAAAGCCGCAGTGCGCACATGGTCCGAGGGCGGCGCTGATGCCGCGATGGCGCGGGGTTGGAGGGTGGGCGGCAGGTCTGCGAAGGCAGGCCCCTGGCCGCGTGGGAACGCGAGACGGAACATGAGATCTCCTGTGGGTGGCGGCCTGCGGCCTCCCAGGGATCCCACCACCACGACTGGTGGCGGATGGTTGGTGGCGATCCCGGGCCCTGAATCACACACCGTCTGGGGAGGTCCAAAGATCGCTTGCAACAGGTATCGGCTTGGCTGAGCGCCTGTCAAGGCACGCCAAGTTAAATAACTTCAAATATATGTCACAGATATCTCATGGATTTCTCACAGGAATCTCACGCGCTTTTAGACAGAAGGAAGAGGCATGATCCAACCCTGCTTCTGGAGATCCTCAAGGAGGGACCAGGCTGCACGGTAGGAATCACCGGTCGTGCCAGCCAGGACTTCCTCGCGCATCCGCACCTGGAACGGAACCAGGTCCGGATGGAAGGCACCTGCGAGGTCCGCATCAGCCTGGAACAACCGGAGCAGGAGCGCTTCGGGGTGCGCATGGCCCACCGCGATGGCGCACAGGCTCGCGCCCCCTGAGCCTTCGCTGGCTCCGGCCTGCAGCAGCCGATCCCGGAAGGGATATAAAGCCCCAGAATCAGCGCCCAATCCGATGGCATTCAGCATCATCGGCTCAGGAAGCCTTTCCTCCACCCCAGTGTCGCCCAGCCACGGACAGGCAGGCCGGGGCCCCTCATAAGCCAGCCAGGGAAGGAACCACTCGTGATCGTTCACCCCCCGAACCCATGAATGCACGAGACGCATGCAGGCTTGGGAGCTTCCCAGTCCTTTCCTGGGCCCCATCCAGATCAGCTGTTGGACCTTGGGCAGCTGGACCTCCATGTCACGGAAGGGGTGTCCCCACAACTCGGGTTCCAGAATGAGTTCCAATCGGAGGCCCATGAGGAACCTGGGCAGACCCGCAAAGGGATGGGGCAGCGTGATGTGCGCACCTTCGGGCGTGATGCGAAGATCCATCCCCGGGAAACAAACCGAAAGGGGGCTCTCCTTGAGCAGGGCCAGGAGCGCCAGACGGTGGCTTTCCGTGCGGAGCGAGCGGAGCAGCTGGAGGTCCCAGGAACGTCCGCTGGGATCGCAGAACCAGGCTTCGAGGGCCGAGGGCTCGGGGTTGCAGAGGGCATCCTCGCTCAGGAGAAGGAGCCGCAAACCCTCCTTGGCATCGCGCCGACCCAAGGGGGGCAGCGCCTCCTGGCGGGCGCCTTCGGCCAGTCGCAAGCGCCGCTGGGCGCGGGCCCAGGCCACACCATTCCACGTGGCCTCCGCCGATTCGGCTCGGTCCAGGAGATGGGGAAGCCCTTCGCCGGTCACCTGCCGATAGGCCTCGGTGCGTCGGATCTCCTGATGACGCGCCAGGATGTCCCAGATTTCATCGATATTCTGCTGGCTGATCCGGGCCAGTTCGGTGCCGACTTCCTTCAATCGGCTGCTTTCCCGGAAGAGACGTTCGCGTTCCGGGGAGATCTTGGCTTCCACGCCCCATTGCCGCACATGAGCCGTTTCGAGGGCCATGGCCCGTTCGCCCACCTCGTGCAGGGACAGCTCAGCCCGCTCCGAGGATTGTCGGACCTGATCGACCAGCCCCATGTGGGTTTCCAGGGCGCGCTCCAGGTCATGGCCCTGGTGATCCAGATGCCCCACGGTTCTCAGCAGCTCGTGGACATCCGAAAGCAGGTTCTGCGTGACCTCCTGAAGGTCCCACAGCCCGGCAGTTTCCAACTCCAGGCCCCGTTGGTGCACATCCAGCATGCGCTCCATGCCCGAGGCGCCTTCAGACGTCTGGTCGGCGAGAGACCGCAACCGCCCGCCGATGGCCGCCATGCCCGCGCTGCCCCCATCCTGCTGGGCGAGGATGGCCGCGTTCACCGCCAACAGACCTGTTTGCTGCGCCACGTGATCCAGCGCCTTCAGGCTACCCTGGGCACCCCCAAAGGACCGGGTGCGGGATTGGGCATCTTCCCGAAACCCTTCGAGGCGCCTAGCCAGGGCCGAGGCCTTGTCCCTCACCCCATCCGCCGACTGGCGCAACCGGCGCAACCATTCCATGCGGGTTTGGGTCTCCTCCACGAGCCTGGGCGTGTGGGCGACCAACCCTTTCACAGACAAGGACAACCGGCTGCCCTGGCGGAGGCCGGCGTCCGCCAACCGACTCAGGGCATCCTCTTCCCGGTGAATCCAGGTGAAGGAATCCTGCAGTTCTTCCAGGAGGTTTTCGAACTGCTCCAGCCCTGACTGCAACTGCCCCAGGGTTCCCTGGAAGGCCTGCCCCTGGAGCCGGAACTGATCGGACCGGAGGCGATGATTCAGCTCGATCTGATCCAGCCTCAGTGTGCTTTCGATGGCGGCCTTCAGATCCCGACCCAGAGCCTCCAGCCGGGCGCCCCCCTTGATCCGAATGGCCTCTTCTTCCGTATGGTGTTCCTGCACTTCCACCAGGAGGGCATCAAGGTCCTGCCAGTCCCGAGTCAGGGCCCGTTTCAGTTCGGCCAGCTCCAGGCGTCCCTTTTGTACGTCTTCGACCACCGCGTTCAAGGCCGCCACCACCCGCTCATCTGCTTCCCGCAACCCATCCAACCCGGTCACAGGTTTCCGTTCGCCTTGTAGAACGCGCTGAACCCAGTCCATGAGGCTGCCCTCACTGGCCAGGCCCCGCTGCCAGTCCCACCAGCGAAGGCCCGCCCGCAGCAAGCCCGCAGTCGCCACGATCAGCAAGGCGCCTTCAGCGGGTCGCAGACTCGCGGCATGGCTGAAAAGGAGATAGGCCACCATCCCCAGGAAGGGAAGCCCCATCACATCCATGGGGATCTTGCCGCCCACTGCCCGCTTCCATAAGGCCCTGCTTCGCCCCATACCGGTTTCCTCAGTCATGGGACTCCATCGGCCACCCGGCCCCCAGAGGCAAGAAACAGCCTGTTGGGCTATAGCGTTCGCCAAAGCACCTCGTAGCTCCGGAGGCCGCCCCCCAGTTCCTGGAGCAGCCGGGCGCGCAGCAGCGCTGTGATCGCCACCTGGGCCTCATCGGCGGGATCCAGGGTGGGGGCCACCTCCGCCCCCCCGGTCCGCAGTCGCCGGAGGAATGCCCGGCTCCCCTGGGGGAGGGCTTCCGTGGGGTCCACCGGCGTGCAGGAGGCACAGCACCAGCCTTCATCCGGGTTGAGCATGACGAGCGGCGCCGAATCGTTGCCACAGCGGCCGCAAACCCGGGGGTGGGGGAGCAGGCCCATGCAGTGGAGCAGCCAGTGCTCGGCATAGGCGAGAATCCCCAAGGCGTTGTCAGGCTGGGCCTTCAGGGCCCGTCCGCAGGCACTGAGCAGGCGGTAGAGGCGATCGTCCTCCACGCCTTCCCGGGCCACCCGGTCGAAGAGGTCGGCCAGGCAGGCCATGACGAGGCTGGAGCCCAGGTGCCCCAGGGTGAGAGGGCTAAAGGCCAGTTCACAGCGGGTCACTCGCTTCAAGGCAGCCTGTTCCTTGCCGAAAAAGCTCACCCGCACCATGCCCAGGGGTTCGAAGGCGGCCACCCACTTGGCGGTGGGTTTCTTCACGCCCTTGGCCACACCGGACAGGCGCTCGCCATGTTCGGAGAGAAAGGACACTACGGCCCCCCCCTCGGCGTAGGGCATGGCTTTTAGAACGATGGCCTCATGAGTCCGGATCACCCTTCCAGTCTGCCCGCATTCAACCTCGGACCTCGAGCCGGGTCTCTCCTGCCGAAGCCCGGGAATGCCTCCATCCGAGGGAGTCGCTCATGAAAGCCATGTACTGGACCACGCTGGCTTTGGCCCTTGCGGCCCTTCCGTTGGCCGCGCAGGAGCCGCAGCCCCGCCATCGTCAGGTCCACAGAATGGATCAGGCCCTGAACCTCACGGACCCTCAGAAGACCAGGATCAAGGCCATTCGGGAGAAGCACCAATCGGATCTTCTGCAGCGACGACAGGTGGCCCGGGAGGCTCAGACCGCGCTGAAGGCGGCCCTTCAGGATGCCACCACCCCTGAAGCCAACCTAAGGTCCCTGGCGGACAAGGCCTCGGCCGCCCGGTTTGATCTGATCCTGGCCCGCCGCTCTGTCCGGCAGGAGGTCCAGGCTGTGTACACCCCTGAACAGCGCGCCAAGGCCGCCGAGTTGCGGGCCGTGGCCCAGGTGAACCGGCGTGAACTCAGGCACCACCCCCGCAAGGTCACAGGCCTGATCGGTTGAACGCCCTCGCGCACAGATAGACTGGGGGGATGCGCCCATCGCCCCTTCTGCTTCTGGTCCTGACTTGGCTTTCCCTGCAGGCTCAGGAGGCGCCCACTCACGCCTTCCGCCAGTGGATGGGTGGACTGGAGGTCGGGGGCGCCTCAACGCAGATAAAGCAGGTGGGTCCCATCCGAGAAATCCAATCCCGCGAATGGATGGTGCTCTCCCGCTTGGGCCAGGAGATCCGGCAGGAAGTAAAGCAGACCTCGCGCCGAACCCCGGACGGCGCCATCACTTTCACGTGGCGCCTGCAGCTGTCCGCCGAACCCTTTGAGGGTCAGGCCCAGTGGTCGCCCCTGGAGCCGGGGATCCTCTCGGTCCAGCCCACCCGTGGCACCGCCATCCGGAAAGACGTTCCGACCGGCGCCATCCTCTGGCCCGAAGAGCTTGACGCACGGCTGAAGGAAGCAGCGCGCACCGGCCGCGCCGTCGACGCGATCAGCTTCTCCTTCCCCATCCAGCAGTGGTCCACCCTTCATCTGGAGCCCAAGGGCGCCTCTCCCCTGCCGGGCTTTCCAGACGCCGTGCGATTCATCGGCAAGGAGAGCGAAGGCCCAGCCACGCTCCCCGTTGAAATCTGGATTTCCCCCACCGAAGGGGAACTGCGCCACCGCACGGACCTGGGCGGCCTCGAGGTGCTCACCCAGAGGTCCGAACTGCCGGCACCGGCTCCAGCCAAGGAGGGCAGCGCGGGTTTCTTCGAAAAGACCCTCCAGCAACTCCCGCCCCACCCCTTCCAGCCCTGGATGCCGGAGTGGGTCTTGCGGGCGGAGGGAACCTTCCCCGATCTGCCCCAGGACGCCCAGCAGATCCGCCTGCCCAACGGGCGCTGGCGACTCCGACGGGCCGATAGACCCACGCCAGGGGAAGCCGCCCAGGCCCCCGTCAAGGGCCAGCCCAGTCCCGAAGAGGCCCGCTACCTGGCCCCGAGCCCCCTGGTGCCCTTCCAGGACCCGGCCTTCGAGGGGCTTCTCCGCCGTCTGGCCCTGCCTTCGGGACTATCGCGATGGGAAACGGCGCGTCGGGTAAACGCCTTCGTGTTCGACTGGATCACCGAGAAGGATTTCACGGTGGGCTTTGCCTCGGCCCTGGAGGTCTGCCACACCCCACGGGGAGACTGCACCGAGCATGGTGTCCTCACGGTGGCGCTCCTGCGGCGCCTGGGCGTGCCCACCCGCGGGGTCACGGGTTGGGTGGGATTGGGGGAATTGCTGGGCCTGCATTTCTGGGTGGAGGTCCGATTGCAGGAGCGCTGGGTGCCCATCGATCCCACCTTCGATCAGGCCCCGGCCTCTGCCCTGCGGATCAAGCTGGGCGATACGGACCTCTCCGACCTGGGCAGCGTGGGCTGGGAGGGAGCCGCCATCGCCTTCTCAGGCGTCCGCTGGGTCCAGGAGCAGGGGGCCTCCCTGAAGGTCCAGGGCGATCAGGTGAGTGGGCCCGGGGGCAACCAGCTTCGGCTCCCGGGCGGTCACTGGGGCCTGCAGCAGGGCCTGCTCCAGCTTCGCCGGACCGCCCAGGGCCCCTGGAAGGTCCAGGCCATCAGCCGCCCAAGTGAAGCTCAGTTGCATGGGGCCACCCGCCTGGCCGGAGGCAAGTCGCTCCGGTCAGGCTGGTGGCACCCGGACACCCGGGTGCTGTGGATGGAGCTGGGTGAAGGGCGATGGATCCAGCTGGAGGGGGTTTCCGAAATGGAAGCCTACCAACTCCTGGATCAGTTGCTGGCCCCGACCAGTTCTTCCTGAAGCCCCACCTGCTGGGCGCAGTGGTCCCGAAGCAGCTCCAGGCTGTTCGCCATGGAGAGGCATTCTTCCTCGCTGCAG
>JAYVRY010000299.1:0-11506 GCA_043775845.1 Acidobacteriota bacterium | reverse complement strand
CGGGAGTGGCGGCGCTCGAATCTGCGATTCGAGCGAGGGAAGAAATGACGAGCAGGTCGTCGAGGGATTCGCCGAGGGCATCCAAGAGATCCCATTCCGCCTGATTTCCCAGAGTGATTTCCACTGCCGCATCCAGGCTGGTGCCGATGGTCTTGGCCGCCCGATAGGGCTCCATGGCGGCCTGCACGGCTCCACGCACCTCCCACAGTTTTTCCCACCTGAGCTCAACGGCGACGCCGTTGAGCTCAGGGAACCGCTCCTCATGGACGCTGCCTGTGCAACCCGGAATCTGCTCCCAGGCTTCGTCGGCCGTGAAGCTCATGACCGGGGCCAGCAGGGTGCAGAGCCCCTTGGCCAATTCCCAGCAGGCGTGGCGGCAGCTGCGGCGGCGGGAGGAATCCAGCGCATCGCAGTAGAGGCGATCCTTGATGATCTCGAAGTAGCGGCCCGACAGCTCCAATTGGCAGAAGCTGTGGATGGCTTGCGTGGCACGGTGGAATTCAAAACGCGTGAACGCATCGCGGGTCTCGACCGTGGTGCGGGCGAAGGCATCCAGCACCCAGCGATCCAGGGGCGCCATGTCTTTGTCGGCCACGGCATCCTTGGCGGGATCGAAGTCGGCCAGGGCGCCCAGCAGGAAGCGCAGGGTGTTGCGGATCTTGCGGTAGGCGTCGGCGCTGCGGTCGAGGATCTCCTTGGAGATGCGGATGTCCTCGCTGTAGTCGCAGGAGGCGGCCCACCAGCGCAGGATATCGGCGCCCAACGTTTTCAGGATTTCCTCGGGCGTGATGACGTTCCCCAGGCTCTTGGACATCTTCTGGCCCTTGCCATCCAGCACGAAACCGTGGGTGACTACCTGCTTGTAGGGCTTGGTGCCAGTGGCGGCGAGGTTGAAGAGCAGCGAGCTGTGGAACCAGCCACGATGCTGGTCCGAGCCCTCCAGGTAGATGAACTGGCCGTAGTCCGAGCGCTTCAGTTCAGGATGCGCTTCGCACACCACGGAAGCGCTCACACCGGAATCGATCCACACATCGAGGATGTCCGTTTCCTTCTGGAAGGCCGTCGATCCGCACTGGCAGACCGAGCCTGCGGGCAGCAGCTGTTCCACCGGCAGCTCGGACCAGGCTTCGATGCCGCCCTGTTCGATGGCCGCCGCGGCCTTCTCGAAGATGGAATCGGCCACCAGGGGCTCGCCACAGGCTTCGCAGCGCAGCACAGTGATGGGGGTTCCCCAGGCGCGCTGGCGGCTGATACACCAATCAGGTCGCCCCGCGATCATGGCATGGATGCGGTTCTGGCCCTGGGCCGGGATCCACTGCGTCTGCTCGACGCCCTCGATGCCCAGCTCGCGCAGGCTGCGGCCCTTGCCCGCCAATTCCGAATCCATGGTGATGAACCACTGTTCCGTGGCGCGGAAGAGGATGGGCGTCTTCGTGCGCCAGCAATGGGGGTAGCTGTGGTGAAGGCTCTCCTCATGAAGGAGGCGCCCTTCCCGCCTCAGGCGTTCCACCACCAGCGGATTGCATTCGAAGATGTTCTTCCCTTCCAATTCTGGATCGTTCACCACGGCCAGGAACTTGCCGTCAGGGCCCACGAGCTGGAGCAGGCCCAGGTGATGGGCCAGGTTGAAGTCGTCCACGCCGTGATCAGGCGCGGTATGTACCAGGCCCGTGCCCGTGTCGGCCACCACATAGTCCGCCATCAAGACGGGGCTCGGCCGGTCGATCCAGGGGTGCCGGGCCATGAGGGTCTGGAATTCCTTGCCCTTGCGGATCTCCACCGTGTGCAGCTCGACGCCCAGCTTCTTCCCGAAGTCCTCGCGCAGCGTCACGGCCACGATGTAGTGACGATCAGCGGCACGAACCACGGCGTATTCCAGATCCGGATGCATGGCCACCGCCAGGTTGCTCGGCAGGGTCCAGGGCGTGGTGGTCCAGATGGGCACGAACATGGGCGTGGGCAGTTCCAGGCGCCTGGCCTCGGCATCTGCGACCGGAAAAGCCACCGTGATCGCGGGGCTGGTCTTGTCCGCGTATTCCACTTCAGCTTCGGCCAGGGCCGTGCGGGCGCCGTAGCTCCAGTGGACGACCTTGAGCTTCCGGGTGACGCTGCCGCTGTCGAAGAGCTTGGCCAGGTGCCGCACCGTCTCGGCCTCGTAGGCGGGATCCATGGTCACGTAGGGCTGTTCCCAGGCACCCAGCACGCCGAGGCGCTGGAAGGCGGTGCGCTGGGTATCGATCCACTTCTGGGCATAGGCACGGCACTTCTGCAGGAAGTCGGCCCGGCTCATCTCGCGGCGCTTGGGGCCGAGATCCTTTTCGACTGCGTGCTCGATGGGGAGGCCATGGCAGTCCCAGCCCGGCACATAGGGCGATTCGTAGCCCTCCATCCAGCGGGACTTCACCACCACATCCTTGAGAATCTTGTTCAGGGCATGGCCCATATGGATGGCGCCATTGGCGTAGGGCGGGCCATCGTGGAGCACCTCGCGGCCCTTGCCCTTGCCCGCGGCATTGTCGGCCTGGCGCTTGGCTTCGATGCGGCGGTACAAGCCTTCGGCCTTCCAGCGTTCCAGCCGCTTGGGCTCACGCTGTGGCAGATCCGCCTTCATGGGAAAGTCAGTCTTCGGAAGAAAAACGGAATACTTCCTCCCGGCAATCGCCTTCGGCGATTCCGGGGCGGTCTCGCCTGATTTCTTGCCATCAGAAAATGGCATGCTAACCGGAGCTTGCTCGCTCATCGGCGCCCTCGTGCGTCGGGGGGCGCACCCAAGCGCCCCGGGGTTGAGTGTCCAGTTCACCACGGAAGGGCTGACCTCTCAAGCGAAAGGGCCCGGAAACCCGGGCCCTCAGACAGAATCGCAAGCCTTCAGAGCTGGCTGGTGCAGTGCTTGCAGCGGGTGGCCTTGAGGGGCACCTGCTCCAGGCAGGCCGGGCATTCCTTGGTGGTGGCGGCCAGCATGGGGACTTCTTCCTTCTTGATGAACTTGCCCAGGAACTTGATCAGGACGAGGAAGATCACCAGGGCAATGATGAGAAAGTTGACCGTGGCACCCAGTACGGCACCCACCCGGAACTTGCCCAGCACCCACTCTTCCCACTTGATGTTGGCAGGCAGCACATAGGTCACCAGGGGCATGACGATGCCATCGACGAAGGCGGCGATGATCTTGCCGAAGGCGCCTCCCACAACCACGGCCACGGCCAGATCGATGACGTTGCCCTTCATGATGAAAGCCTTGAACTCGTCTTTCATGGACATGGCGTTCCTCCAAATGAAAGCGAGCGGGCAACCTCACCCGCTCGCTCGCGTGGTTTGAACTTTACTTGATGGACTTTTTCTCGGGCTTCCTGGGAGTGGGAGCTGGCAGGGTGGCTTCCACCACGCCGGTCTCGGTCTTGCGAACCTCGGTCTGACCGTCCTTCACCTTCACATCGATTTCCACGCGACGGTTCTTGGCCTGGCCATCCTTCGAGGCGTTGTCGGCCAGCGGCTTGTCCGGGCCCACGCCCACGGTGGACACCCTGGCGGCGGGAATGCCCGCATCCACCAGAATCTTGGCCACGGCATCGGCCCGGCGCTTGGCCAGAGCCTTGTTCAGGGATTTGCCGCCCACTGAAGAGGTGTGGCCGCTGACTTCCAGGGTGTAGTCACCCTTGTAGGCCTTGAGTCCATCAGCCACCTTCTGGATGGCGGCGGTGGCATCGGCGCCCAGTTCGGCCTTGCCATTGGCGAAGTGGAGGACAGCCTCATCCAGCACGATTTTGGCGGGGGGCGGAGGTGGAGGCGGCGGCGGCACGGGCTTGGCCACTTCCGGCTCAGGCGGGGGCGGGGGCGGTGCCACGGGCTCAGGCTTGACTTCGGGCGCGGGGGCCGGAGGAGGAATGGGCATGGGCGTGGGTTCGGGAGCGGGGGGCGGCACCGGCACGACCTTCTTCATCCCACCCCAGGTGTAGCCCAGGCCCACCGTGGCCAGGTACTCGGTGCGGGCGGGGGATACGTTGATGCGCACGGCTTTGACGGCCACGTCCAGCAGGAAACTCTCGGCAGGGCGACCCATGATGCCGAAACCGCCATGGAAGTTCACCTTGGTCGAGCTTCCCGAGGCCCCAGAATCGTGTGTCTGCAGATTGGTAAAACCCACACCAGCAGCGGCGTAGGGATACCAGTTCTGGGCGCCGGGCCGGAAGTTGAAGAGGCCCGAAGCCAGGAGATGGGTTTCCTTGCCTTTCTCGATCAGAAGGGGGTTCCTGTCGAGCTCGAGATCATTGCGCAGAAGGCGAAGGTCGAGGCCCCAGCGGTCGGTGTACCAGTGCCCCGCACCCACACCGTAGTGCATCTGGTCTTTCAGGTTGCTCTTGCCTTCGAAAATGGTCTGGCCCAGGTGGCCAGCCACCCAGGCCGTTCCCTGCTGGGCAGAGAGCGAAAGGGTTGTCCCGGCGATTAGGAACAACAGGGTTCTCTTCATCATCATATGGACTCCGTGGGTTGTGGGTTTCCTGGGCCCAAGCTACCCGGAAGGTCATGAATCTTTCAAATGAAATAAACAGACCTGGTGCCGATCAGGTGAATCGGCCCAGAATATCCGCCCGCCATCGAGTTGTTGTTTATCGACTTGGGTATCTATTCTTACAATCCCCTCATCCGATCGAAGGGCTATTTGGTACGTATTCCTGGGGACTTCGCCTTATGGTTCGGGCGCCACCACGGTGATGAGCGCGGCTCCCGTTTCCACTGTGGCGCCCTCTTGGACATGCACGATCGACACAGTTCCGGTCGTGTTGGTCTTCAGCTCGTTTTGCATTTTCATGGCTTCCATGACGAGGAGGGTTTGGCCTTCCTGCACGGTGTCGCCAGCTTTCACAAGCAGCTTCACGATCTTGCCGGGCATGGGAGAGGACATTACCCCTCCGCCTCCGCCCGCCCCGCCAGCACCAGCCAGCAGGGCCCGGCGGGGATCCACCAGGGCGAACTCGTAGGAGCCGTCATAGAGCATGGCCCGGTAGGCGTGGGCTTCCGGATCAGGCGACTTGGCGGCATCCAGGCGAACTTCCACGGAGCGGCCATCCATGAGAATCGAGTAGCAGCCTGGTTCCAGTTCCAGGATGTCGAGGGGATGACTCGTCCCCTCCCAGACCAGCGTGGTCACGCCGTCTTGACGGATAAGTTCCACATCCATGGAGGATTTGCCGAAGGTGAGTGTGCGCTGCATGGTGATCTCCTCGGCTACAACCGGTTGAACCGGCCCCAGTGCTTCCAGGCGTCGGGCTTGGTTTCGGCGCTGGTGGCTGGCTGGGTGGCGCGGCGCTGCTCGGTTTCCAGTTCATGCAGCAGGGCGGCAGCCACCGCGAACTTCAGATCGGGGCCCTGCTCCTTCCGCTTCCAGAAGGGCTTGTCGAGCATGCCTGTGTGCAGGGCGCCTTCGCGGAAAGGCGGATGTTCCATCAGCGCCTCATGGAAGGCGATGTTATGGCGGATGCCACCGATGCGGTATTCCCCGAGGGCCGCCCGCATGCGCTCGATGGCCTCCATGCGCGTGGGGCCCCAGGTGCTCAGTTTGCTGATCATGGGGTCGTAGAACATGGGCACGTCGGAGCCTTCGTAGACGCCGCTGTCGTCGCGGACGTTGCGGCCGCTGGGCGTACGGAGGAAGGTGATCTTGCCGGGACTGGGCATGAAGTTCTTATCTGGATCCTCAGCATAGACGCGGCATTCCATGGCCCAGCCGTTGAGGGGGATCTCCTCCTGGGTCATGGGCAGCTTTTCGCCGCGGGCCACGAGGATCTGCCACTTCACCAGGTCCAGGCCGGTGATCCATTCGGTGACGGGATGCTCCACCTGCAGCCGGGTGTTCATCTCCAGGAAGTAGAAGTTGCGTTCGGAGTCCGCCAGGAATTCCACGGTGCCTGCCCCGACATAGTTCACAGCCCGCGCCACCTTGAGGGCGGCCTCGCCCATGGCCTTGCGCATCTCCGGCGTCACATGCGGGCTCGGCGCCTCCTCAATCACCTTCTGATGGCGGCGCTGCACCGAGCATTCGCGCTCATGCAGGTAGACATGGTTGCCATGGGTATCCGAGAAGATCTGGATTTCGATGTGCCGAGGCTGAACGATGGCCTTTTCCACATAGACGCTGTCATCGCCGAAGGAAGACAGGGCCTCGCCCCGGGCTCGTGCCAGCGAGGAGGTGAACTCCTCGGGCTTGTGCACCAGGCGCATGCCCTTGCCGCCACCGCCCATGGCAGCCTTGAGCATCACGGGGAAGCCGATCTTCTGCGAGGCCACCAGCAGCTCCTCATCCGCCATGGTTTCCTGGATGCCCGGCACCACGGGACAACCCGCCGCGATGGCCACTTCCCGGGCGGCGGTCTTGGAGCCCATGCTCACGATGCACTCGGGGCGAGGGCCGATGAAGGTGATGCCCGCCGCCTGGAAGGCCTTGGCGGCCTCGGCGTTTTCTGACAGGAAGCCATAGCCCGGATGCACCGCATCGGCGCCGCTGCGCTTGCAGACATCCAGGATCTTCTCCAGCACCAGGTAGCTCTCCCGGGCCGCTGCCGGGCCGATGCAGTAGGCCTCGTCGGCCATGCGTACGTGCAGTGCCCCGCGATCGGCTTCGGAGTAGACCGCCACCGTGGGGATGCCCATCTCGCGGCAGGTGCGGATCACACGGATCGCTATTTCGCCACGGTTAGCAATGAGGATCTTGGTCACAGGCATGGGTGGACCTCGGAATCGGGCATGATGGATGGCGATGAGTTCCTTCAGCCTAGCAAACCCCCTGCTCGCCATCACGCTCTGCTTCGCGATTCTCCACTGCGGGCGGAAGGGGGATCCCATTCCCCGACCTCGCACGGCGGCCCAAGCCATGGAGGTGCGCCTGGACAGCCTCCGTCGGATCCGGATGGTGTTGCCGACGATGGACGTAAAAGAGAAAACCCTCGCTGGCGTTGAGATCGTGCGTGTGCTTTATCTCCCGCTTGGTCTCTCCAAGCCCAGCCCTGAGGACGTCTTCAGCCGCGGTGAAGTGGTGCTGGAGCGCCGCCGTCCGGATCTCCCAGGCCCCGGCCAATCCTTCACCATGGACCTCAAATCCTTGCAGCGCCCCCAGGGCTGGCTGGTGGTCGTGGCCGTACGCCTGGGCAACGTGCCCGGGCGGCCCAGCGATGTGCTGCCCTGGCTGCCGCCAGCGCTCTGAAGTTCAATCCGGCCGAAGCTCCAACCGCTGGGCCCACCACTGCACCACGGCCCGAGCCAGCTGATCCTTGGCCAGCGGCCCGATGGAGGCATGTGGCCCCTGCGCCGTGACTGGCGTCAGCGTATTGGCCTGGGCACCAAAGGCGCGACCACCCTGCACATCGTTCACCAGCACCGCATCCAGGCCCTTCTTGGCCAGCTTGGTCTGGGCATGGGCCAGGTGGTTTTCGCTCTCGGCCGCAAACCCCACCACCCACTGGTCCGCGCGTCGCGATGCCGACAGGCGCGCCAGGATATCCGGCGTGCGCACCAGGGTGAGCGTTTCCGTCCCATCGCCCTTCTTCACCTTTTCGGCGGAAGCCATTTCCGGCCGCTGGTCGGCCACGGCGGCGGCGGCCACCAAGCCATCGGCATCGGCCCAACGCGCCTCGCAGGCCTCCAGCATCTGCTGGGCGCTGCGCACACGGATGGTGTCGACACCCCAAGGCGCGGGCAAATCCCCGCCCAGAACCAGATGAACCTTGGCACCCACATCCCGGAAGGCCCGGGCCAGTTCGATGCCCATGGAACCTGTGCTGCGGTTGGTGAGGGTACGGACCGGGTCCAGGTCTTCCCGCGTCGGCCCCGAGGTGATGAGCACCTTGCGGCCATTCAGGCTACGCAGCTTGGGTGTGCCATGCGCCTGGATGGCTTCGGCGATGGAGATCACGTCCGCCAGCTTGCCGGTGCCTTCTTCGCCACAGGCCATGATCCCCGCTTCGGGATCCACCACCGCATGGCCGAAAGACCGTAACCTCGCGAGATTCGCCTGCACGGCCGGGTGATCCCACATGCCAGTGTTCATGGCCGGGGCCCAAAGAACGGGCGCCCTGGTGGCCAGCAGCACAGTGCTGAGCAGGTCGCTGGCCAAGCCATTGGCGGCCTTGCCGATGATGTTGGCCGTGGCGGGCACCACCGCCACCAGGTCCGCCCAGCGGGCCAGTTCGATGTGCTCGATGCTGGGATTCGCCCGCCATTCCCCCTGGTCGGGGTTGGCCCCATAACAGGGCTCGCCGGTGAGGCTCGATAGGGTCAAAGGCGTGATGAACCGGGCTCCGGCTTCCGTGATGATGCAACGCACCCGATGGCCCTGGTTGGCCAGCATGCGGGCCAATTCAGCGGACTTGTACGCGGCCACGCCGCCAGTGATGCCCAAGATGATCTGCATGGCCTCGACTCCGGACCCCATCCTACTCTATGAACCGGCCCCAACCGTTGCTGGAAGGCCTTTCAGGTGTTATGCTTTCAGGTTCGGAGTGCCCCATGACCCAGCGCACCATTGTTCGTGTCCCTGATGAAATCGCCAACAAGTACCGCTTCGTCGTCGTGGCGGGCAAGCGTTGCGAGCAGCTGCAGCGCGGCGCCTTCCCCAAGGTTGAAGTGGTGGTGCCCGTGAACAAGCACGGCCAGGCCCAAGATGCCCCCAAGCTCGCCTCCTTCTGGGGCCAGGTGGCCGTGGCTGAGGTCGAAGAAAACCGCATCGCCTTTGAGGAAGCGGAAATCCTCATCATCGAAGACACGACGGTGGTGCCCATTTCCGGCGAGTAAATCCCGAGAGACCACAAAAAGCCCCCGGCGAACCGGGGGCTTTTTGTGGTTTGAATTAAAATTCAACGATTGGTGAAATTTTTCATTGCGCCTCTTCGGGCCAGACTTTACCATTCAACACGCGTTGAATTGGAGTCCTATGCCCACGCCCACCTCACCCCGCCCCAGGGGACCCAAGGCCACCAAGGTGGATCCGGACCACCTGCTGGAGGCTGCGCTGGCCGTATTCGCCCGGGAAGGACTCCAGGCCGCCAGCCTGCGGGCCATTGCCCGCCAGGCCGGGTGTGATCCCGCCTTGATCTACTACCATTTCCAGGACAAGGAAGCCATGTTCGAGGCCCTGCTGGATCGCACCATCGGCCCCTTGGCCACGGACCTTGCCGCCCTCAGCGACCCCCAGGATCCTCGATCCGTGGCCGAGCGGTTCTGGGAGATCATCCGCATCTACCACACCCGTCTTGGATCCAATGCGGGCATGCGAGGTCTCGTGCGGGGCGAGATCGTCCGGGGTGGCGAGGGCATCCGCGAAAACATCGCCAAACGGGTCCTGCCTGCCTTTGCAGCCATTGGACGCCTCCTTCACCTGGGCATCGAGCGGGGAGAGATCCGGGAGGATACCCCACCCCCATTCGCCACCTTTTTCATGATCCGCATGGAACTGGAAATCCTGGACCTGATCCCCATCATGGCCAAGCACATCAGCGGCATACCCGGCGAGCAGGCCGTCGCCATGGCCGAACGCGCCTGGTTCCGCCTGTTCTGGCGCGGCATCGCCACCCGGCCCGACGAGGCCCTGCCCTTCCTTCCCGCAGTCGAGGAGACCCGTCCATGAACAAGAAGGCCATCTTCATCCCGATCCTCCTCCTGGCTGGCGTTGCCGCCTACCTGATCTACCGCGGTGCCACCGCCGCTGAACGCCAGGCTACCCTCTACGGCAACGTGGATATCCGGGAAGCCAGCCTGGCCTTCCGGGTGACCGGGCGCGTGGCCTCGCTCAAGGTGGACGAAGGCGCCCGGGTGAAGGAAGGCGACATCCTGGCTACGCTGGACCTCGAACCCTTCCAGAACGCCCTCCAAAGCGCAGAAGCCACCGTGGCGGCCCAATCGGCCCGCAATGCAATGCTGCATCGCGGCTATCGCACGGAGGACATCGAACAGGCCAAGGCCCGCCTCGGGGCGGCCCAGGCGGCTCTTGCGGAATCGGAACGCCACTTCACCCGTCAGGAGGCCCTGGCACCCGAAGGGGCTGCGGCGGGGCGAACCCTCGACGCGGCCCGCTCCGCCCGGGACCAGGCCGCCGCCCAGGTCAGGGTGGTCGAGCAGCAGGTCCACCAGATGACCTCCGGCTTCCGGAAAGAGGAAATCGCCGAATCCGATGCCCAACTGCGCCAGGCCCAGGCCCAGTTGGCAGTGGCAAAGCTCGCCCTGAAGGACGCCACCCTCGTGGCCCCCAGCGACGGCATCATCCTCACCCGGGCCATCGAAAAGGGGAACATGGTGCAGGGCGGCGCACCCGCCTTCAGCCTCTCCCTCGCGAACCCTGTCTGGGCCATCGTCTATGTCAGCGAGCCCATGCTGGGACGCTACGCACCAGGCACCTGGGTCACACTGGAAACAGACTCCCGCGCGGGTCAGCCCTACCGCGGGGTGGTGGGCTTCGTATCCCCCACGGCGGAATTCACACCCAAGTCCGTGGAGACGCCTGATCTAAGAACGTCACTGGTCTACCGCCTCCGCGTTGTGGTGGAGGACGCCGACAGCCGCCTGCGCCAGGGCATGCCCGTCACCGTGCGTCTGGCCCGATGACTTCGCGTTCTTCCATTCGAAGGCCTGAAGCTTTCGTCGCACCCCCGCCTCCGGCGGGGGGTGTGACCATCGATGTGCGGGACCTGGTGAAACGCTTCGGCCCCGAAGGCCCCCCTGCCCTGGATCACATCGACACATGGATCGCTCAAGGCCACATCACGGGGCTCGTGGGCCCCGATGGCGCGGGGAAAACCACCCTGCTGCGCACCTTGGCCGGCCTGCTGGCTCCCACCTCGGGCACGGTGCGCGTCCTCGATCAGGATCCCCTGCCAGACGGCCCGCTACGGGAACAGATCGGCTACATGCCCCAGAAGTTCGGCCTCTATGAGGATCTCAGCGTCCAGGAGAACCTGAACCTCTACGCCGATCTCCGCAATGTCGTGGGCGAAGCCCGCCGCGAAAGCTTCGAACAGATGTTGGCCTTCACCGATCTCGCCCGGTTCACGGAGCGCCTGGCCGGCAAGCTTTCCGGCGGCATGAAGCAGAAGCTGGGTCTGGCCTGCAGCCTTCTCGGTTCGCCGAAGGTGCTGCTCCTGGATGAGCCCGGTGTGGGCGTGGATCCCATCTCCCGGCGGGAGTTGTGGCGCATGGTGCGCGAGCTGGCCCGGGGCGGCATGACCATCGTGTGGAGCACAGCCTACCTGGATGAGGCCGAACTCTGTGACGAAGTCCGCCTCATGAACGAGGGACGCATCCTCGCGGCGGGCACGCCCCAGGAACTGATGGACGCCATGCGCGGCCGCTCGCTCCACCTGACGAACCTGACGGCGCCCCGCCGGGATGTGCTCCAGCGCGCCCTGCGGGCCCCGGAAGTCATGGATGGCGTCATCCAAGGCGACCACGTGCGCCTGGTGCTTCGTGACGCCGACCAGCGCCCGGACCTGAGCCTCATCCAGGCCGGGCCGGAAGCCAAACT
>JAYVRY010000298.1:0-11569 GCA_043775845.1 Acidobacteriota bacterium | reverse complement strand
CTGCGGCCCGGCAGAGCGGCACCATGGCCCGTCCAATGCCCGTCGAACATCCTGTGATGAGAACCCAGCTTCGCATTCCGTCATCTTTTCACACACTGCAAAACGGGGCGCCATCGGCGCCCCGTTTTGCAGTGACGGATCAGACCAGCGCCAACAAACCAACCAGGTAGAAGCTGAAGTCCACGCTCAGTTCGAAGCGGTTCTTTCCGGCGGTGAAGCGCTCGTGGTACAGCCACAGGTAGAGCACCGGGTAGGCGGCGCAGATGACCAGCACCAGGGCCACGGCCAGGGGATGGCCCTGGCTCCGGCTCTGGAAGGTCAGCCAGAGCGTACCGGCCAGCAGGGAGCCCAGGAGGGCCAGTAGCACCACCTTGGTGCCCCACTTGCCGAGCAGGATGGGCAGGGTTTCCTTGCCCACGATCTGATCGTTCTGCATGTCGCGGAACTCGTAGATCACCGTCCGGACGAAGGCCAGGACGCCCACCAGGAAGATGGCCGCGAAGGTGCGCATGTCCCAGACCCTGCCCTCCTGCCAGACCGGGGTGATGACGACCACGGTGGCCAGGGCCAGGGCCACGACCACATCCTTGGAACCCGGGATGTTCCGCAGGGCCCACTCCCGGCCAGCGGCATGGAAGCGCCGCTTGTAGGAAGCTCCCACCAGGGAGGCCCCGATGACGATGCCCAGGACCTTGCCGCCCAGGCTGGCGGCGAGTCCCAGGGTGACCAGCAGGGCCACCATGGCGCTGGCCAGCAGGACCCGGCGGTTGCGCTCCAGAAACCGGGCGCGGGCAGGTCCCTTGGTGCCCAGGCCCATGGGATCCAGGAAGGGGCTCAGCAGGTACATGGCCAGCACGTAGCTCGCCGTGAGCAGCGGGTACCGCCAGCCCAGCGGCAGGCCCAGCCACTTGTGGACGCCCAGGGTCATCAGCCCCGCCCCCACGGCCATCAGTGAAGAACTGCCGAAGGCCGCCTGCAGGAAGCTGCGCCAGCGGGAGGGGCCATCGCCCAGCTGCTCGAGCACATCCACCACTTCATCCACCAGCCAGGTGGGGGTGGAAGCGCCGGCCAGCACGCCCACCGTTTCCTTGCCGGTGAAACCAGCGAGGTCCAGCTCCGCAGCCGTTTCCACGTACTGCACGGGCTTGCCGTAGTGCGTGGCCAGTTCGGCCAGGTGCTTGGTGTTGCTGGAGGCCTTGCCACCCACCACGATCACCGTGTCCACGACCTGGGCCAGGTTCCGGGCCTCGTCTTGGCGCATCCAGGTGTCTTCGCAAATGGTGTTCTCGAAGACTGCGTCGTCGGCACGGGTGCGGAGGTAGTCCGTGATCAGGTGGTAGTCCTTCACCGTGAACGTGGTCTGGGCCACCACCAGCACCTTCTTGAGCTGATCATCGGGGAGCGCTTCGGCTTCCGCCATGGTCGACACGATGACCGAGCCATGCTCCGCGAAGCTGCGATGGGCCACGCTCTCGGCGTGTCCGTGGCTGCCCAGGATCACCGTGAAATAGCCCTTGGGGCTCCACTTCTTGATCTTGTTGTGGACCTTGGCCACCTCGGGACAGGTGGCATTCACGATGGTCAATTCGCCCTTGGCTTGGCGTTCCTTCAGGCCCCGCAGATCCTGGATGGGAATGCCATGGGCGCGGATCACCACGGTGCCGTTCTCCACCTTCTCCGGCGACTCCGCCACGGCCACGCCCCGCTTCCCGATGAGATCCAGGGCCTGGGGATTGTGGATGAGCGGGCCCAGGGTCTGCACGGTGCGGCCATCGTTTCGGACGGAGGCCTCCAGCACCGCGTCCATGGCGCGCTTCACGCCCCAGCAGAACCCAGCGGTCTTGGCGACGATGACTTTCATGGGTGCCCCACAATCCCGACCAGGTTGGTCAGGATATCCATCATAGCGCCCGGCGCACCCCACGGACAGATCTGGACAGGGCGCCGACAGTGGCATGCGATCCTCAACACCCTTCCCCCAGCTGCCGAATGAAGGAGGGTTGCCATGACCCACCTTCCCCTCCGCCGTTTGCTCCTCCGAGAAAGCCTGCTGGTGGTGGGCCTGGGTGGCCTTGGGCTGGCCGGGGCGGGCTGGTGGGGCGCCCGGGCCATCATGATCACCCAGGCCAAGGCCAGGGCTGAAGCGGGCCTCAAGGAAGTGGAACGGCGAGTGAAGGCCAGCCTGGAAGAAGCGGTGAGGACCGGTGAAGCCCTGGCCCAGCTGGGGCGGTTGGGCCAGCTGGCGCCCATGAATACCCTGGCTGGAGAACAGCAGCTGCTGGCCGAACGCTGCAGCCGCCCTAGCCTGTCGAACCTCACCTTTGTGATGCCCGATGGCCAAGCCTCCGCTGCCAACGCCCCCGAGGCTGATTACCAAAACCTGTGGCTCACCCGCGGAACGCATATCGAGCAGGGAACCCCACAGCGGATCCTCCACCTGTGGGAAGCGAACCACCGATCGAACCACCGACTGGTGCGATCGGCCCCCGATCCGGCGGCACCTCCGGACTGGAGACTGCGGCCCTGAGTCATCCAAGGGCTGCAGGAAGGGCATGGCAGCTGGACGCCCCCCTACCAGTTTCTCGGCAAAGTGGGCTTTGGCCTCACCTACACCATTCCCGTGACCCAGGGTGGAAAGCCCCTCGGTGTGTTGGGAGTGGATCTGGTGCTGGGCGACATTCAGCCCTGGCTGCACCAGGCGAAACCCACCGAAGGCACCCGACTGGCCATTCTGGGGAGCGACGGGCGCCTGTTGGTGCCACCCGACCAGGAGGAAACGCCCGGTGAACGGAGTCGAGTTCTGAAACCGGAGCCCTTGAACCCCGCGCTCCATCCCATTCCAGCCGCCATCCACCTCACCAGGGATGCGGATCAGGCTGGGCGCTGGCCCCGGGTGAACGTGGGTGGGGAAACCTACCTGGTGCAACGGCGCAGGCTCCACCTGGACGGCGGTCTGGACTGGGAACTGCTGGCGGCCATCCCGGAAGGAGACCTGCTGCGCGAATCCGGCACGTTGCTTGGACCCCTGTTGGGCGCCCTGGTTTCACTGAAGGTCCAGGCGCCTGCCGAACCACTTTGGATCCATGGCGACCGCCTCCAGTTGGAACAGGTGCTGTTAAACCTGGCCGTGAATGGCCGGGATGCCATGCCCAGAGGTGGCGTGCTCTCCTTGGAGGCCGGCTGTGGGCCCGATGGCCGCCCTTATCTGGCCGTGGCCGATGACGGTCAGGGCATCCCACCCGAACTGAGGGAGCAACTCTTCATGCCCTTCTTCACCACCAAGTCGGCCGACCAGGGTTCCGGCCTCGGACTGGCCATGGTTCAGGGCATCGCCAGGGCCCATGGCGCTGATATCGACATGGAAAGCGAACTGGGAAAAGGTAGCCGGTTCATCCTCCGGTTTCCACCTGCCCAGAGGGCGCAGCCCAGTTGATCTCTGGTGTCGTTTGCGTCTTGAAGCTGCCGCGCAGCACCCGTTCACTGGGAATGGAGAGGAACCGCGCCACCAGCCAGCCCAACAGCCAGGAGGCGGCCACCACGGGCAGGTACCACAGGATGCCCCACCACAGGTGCCCGCCCCGCGCCTTGAAGACATGGAGCACCGGCCACACCAGGAACATGTGCGTGAGGTAGATTTCATAGCTCAGGCGCCCGAAGGAGCGCAACCACCCGGTGCCAGGAATGGGCCTCAGCGAGCGGTCCCGGGCCTGGAGGTGGAAGGCCAGGATCAGCATGAGGGCCGAGAGCGTGAGCACGAGCATCGTCCCGTTCCCGAGGAGATGCCACAGCTTGCCCTCGAAGCAGAACACCGAGAACAGTCCCACGCCGCCAAAGCCGTACAGCAGCCCCAGGGACCAGCGGGATTGGGGCCGCAAGTGTGCGGCGAGAAGGGCACCCAGCACGCCCGTGGCGATGGCTGCCATACCCGGCAGGTAGGCTTTCTCCTGCCAGATGTCGTTGCCCGCCAGGGCCGCCCGGGAAGCGGGCAGCGAAAGGGCCAGCAGAATCAGGACAGGAACCAGAATCCAGGTCCGCCGCAGCCCCAGACAAAGCAGCGGAAAACCCAGGTAGAAGACCTCCTCGATGGACAGGGACCAGAGCACATCCCAGTTGCCGGGCAGGTAGCCCGTCACCCCTTCGTACCAATTCAGGTGCAGGCCCAAGGCCGAAAAGATGGCCCGCGGCAGGCTCTGGTTCGCATGGTGGATGACATAGTCCACGGCTCCGGCCAGATGCAGGGCGCTGAGCACCGCCACCAGGATCAGGAGGCAGGGGAGGATGCGGGCGGCCCGGCGCCTGTAGAACGTGCGGACATCCAGGGCGCCCAAGCTGCCCCACCGGGCCAGTGTGTTTGACGTGATGAGGAACCCCGAAATCACAAAGAACACGAAGACCGCTTCATAGCCGTTGTAGATCAAGGCACTGAGCACCCACTTCGGCAGGAAGGTGGCCAGCACGCCCTGCTTGAGCGGAATGCGCAGACCCACGTGATGGATCACCACCAGCAGGATGGCCAGCCCCCGCAGCAGGTCGATGCCAGGGTTGCGGGAGGGCGGATTGGATTCGGACATATCCTCACCTTACGCACTGTTTGTCCCAACATCCAGGTCATGCGAAGGGCCGGATTCCCTTACTCTGGGTGCTGGACTGTCCTTTGACTGCCACCTCAGGGAATCGCCCATGGACCTCGCCCACGACGACAAGGATCTGCCCCTCAAGGAGGACATCCGGCTGTTGGGCCGGTTATTGGGGGACACGGTACGGGAGCAGGAGGGCGATGACACCTTCCAGCTCATCGAACGCATCCGGCAGAGTGCCGTGCGTTTCCGGCGGGCCCTCGATCCGGGGGCGGAGGCCGAACTCAAGGGCATGCTAAAAGGCCTCAGTCCGGGCCGTTCCATCCTGGTGGTGCGAGCCTTCAGCTACTTCTCCCAGCTCGCCAACCTGGCCGAAGATCAGCACCACATCCGGCGTTCCCGGGCCCACCGCATGATCCACTCCCATGCCCGGCCCAGCTCGTTGGGCCACGCCCTGGCCCAGGCGGCCGACGCGGGTCTGGGCGCGGATGGCCTCAAGGCCTTCTTCGCCGGGGCCCAGGTCCGCCCCGTGCTCACGGCCCATCCCACGGAAGTGCAGCGCAAGAGCATCCTCAACGCCCAGATGGAAATCGCGCGGCTGCTGGATGAACGGGATCGGAGCGCCTCCACGCCCCGCGAGACCGCCCTGCGGGACGAACACCTGCAGCGCCAGGTGCTGCTCCTGTGGCAGACCCGCATGCTGCGCCCCCAGCGACCCGAGGTCGCGGACGAAGTGGCCAGCGCCCTCTCCTATTTCGAGCGCACCTTCCTGCAGCAGATCCCCTCCCTCTACGCGGACCTGGAAGACCGGCTGGGCCTCGATCCAGCCTGGGGGGACGCGGAACTTCCGCCCTTCTTTCAGCTGGGCAGCTGGATCGGTGGCGACCGGGACGGCAATCCCTTTGTCACTGCCGACGTGCTGGAACGGGCGCTGCTGATGCAGGCCCGCACCATCCTGGATTTCCTGCTGAAGGAGATCCAGTCCCTCGGGGAAGAGCTGTCCCTGAGTCTGCAGGTGTCGCGGGCCACGCCGGAGGTGCTGGCCATGGCGGAGCGCTCACTCGACCAGGCTCCGCAACGCATGGACGAGGCCTATCGCCGTGCCTTGATCCTGATCTTCCAGCGGCTGTCAGCGACACGCCACAGCCTGCTGGAAACCAGGAACTCAGGCCCCGCCACGACAGCGCCATACCTGGCGCCAGCGGAACTACAGGCTGATCTGGATGCCCTGGACCGCTCCTTGCGAACCCATGGTGGGCGGCGCCTGGCCCGGGGGCGGCTGCGGGACCTGCGGCGCGCCGTGTCCGTGTTCGGCTTCCATCTCGCTCCCGTGGATCTCCGCCAGAATTCGGATGTCCATGGTCGCGTGGTGGCTGAACTGATGCAGGCCCTGCGTCCCGGCTTCGCCTACCTGTCTCTCGATGAAGCAGCCCGTATCGAGGCCCTCACCACCGAACTGGAAAGCCCCCGCCCCCTCGCCAGTCCCTTCCTGGCCTATAGCGAAGAAAGCCTTCAGGAACTGGCCCTCTTCCGAACCGCCGCAGACCTGCAGACACGCTTGGGAACCGAGGCCCTGCCCAGCTGCATCATCAGCCACACGGAAGGGGTGTCGGATCTGCTTGAGGCCGCCGTGATGCTGCGCGAAGCGGGGCTCCTGCGCCCGCAGGAAGGCCGCCTGGACATCAACCTCATTCCGCTTTTCGAAACCATCGAGGATCTCCAGCGCTCCGGCGACATCATGGACGCGCTCTTCCGCGTGCCGCTCTACCGCCGGCTCCTGGAGAGCCGCCACCACATCCAGGAAGTGATGCTGGGCTACTCGGACAGCAACAAGGATGGCGGCTTCCTCACCTCCCGCTGGGAGCTCTACAAGGCCGAGCAGAACCTGGTGGCCGTGGCCCAACGACATGGCGTCCGGCTGCGCCTCTTCCACGGCCGGGGTGGTTCGGTGGGCCGCGGTGGCGGACCCAGCTACGAGGCCATCCTCGCCCAACCCCCGGGCGCCGTGAACGGCCAGATCCGGCTCACCGAACAAGGCGAAGTCATCGCCGCCAAGTACGGCCATCCCGCCGTGGGGCGCCGCAACCTGGAAGTCCTGGTGGCCGCCACCCTGGAAGCCAGCCTGCCGACCCATGAGGGTCCTGGCGAAGATCCACGCTTTGCCGCAGCCATGGATACGCTCTCCGGAGAAGCCTGTCGCGCTTTTCGCGGCCTCGTCTATGACACGCCGGACTTCGAACGCTATTTCTGGGAATCCACGCCCATCGCCGAGATCGCCCAGCTCAACATCGGTTCAAGGCCCGCCAGCCGGAAGGCCGGACGCGCCATCACGGATTTGCGCGCCATTCCCTGGGTGTTCAGTTGGAGCCAATGCCGCGTGATGCTGCCGGGCTGGTATGGATTCGGTTCCGCTGTGAAGGCCTTCCAACGGGAACGCGGGGCAGCCGGCCTTGCCCTGCTCCAGGAGATGCATGCCCACTGGCCCACCTTCCAAAGCCTGCTGTCCAACATGGACATGGTGCTGGCCAAGGTGGACCTGGCCGTCGCCTCCCGCTACGCGGATCTGGTGGGCGATCCGGCCCTGAGGGAGGCCATCTTCGGCCGCATCCAAGCCGAGTGCGAGGACACCATCCAGTCCCTGAAGGCCATCACGGGCCAAGGGGAATTGCTGGATGGCAACCCCATCCTCAAGCGCTCCATCCAGCACCGCTTCCCCTACCTGGATCCGCTGAACCACCTGCAGGTGGAACTGCTGCGCCGCTACCGGGTCGGCGACAGCGATGACCGCATCGAGCGGGGCATCCTGCTCTCCATCAATGGCATCGCGGCGGGTTTGCGGAACAGCGGTTAGCTACCCCAGACCTTGCGGATCAGGCCCTCCAGCAGCCGGATGAAGAAGACCCCCTGAACGGTGGTACGAGCCACGTAGGTGGCATGTTTCAGTTCCAGGGCCAGTTCCCGGCCCCCGTAATCCGCCTCCAGCCCGAGCACCACCACCGGGGTGCCAGCGGGAAACGATTCGGCCAGATTCCGAAGGGTATGGCGCGCCTGAATGCCTCCTCCTGCCCATGGCACGACGATGGCCTGGGGTGGCGTCTCCAGGGCCTCCTTCAAGGGGGCTAAGGCCAGGCCGCAGGACCTCAGGGCCAGGCGCTCGCCGAGCGCTTCGCTCATTTGCGCCAACAACCCGGCATCACGAGAGAGGAGCAAAACGCCCTCGGGTTGGGCCTTGGGGCGGGCGGCCTGGTCGGCCATGGCCCGCAGGGCTGCGCGGTTCTGCCATTGGCGCCGGGCCTCGTCCACCCGGGGCTGCAGCCAGGCATCGAGGAGGTGCTGCGCCGGGGGCGGTGGCGGAGGCTCGAAGGCCACACCCAGGAGTTGGCCATCCTGTTGGATGAGACGGCCCTCCAGGTCCAGCGAAGGGCCCTGCTCCAGCACCAGGGACAGCTGGAGGGGCCGGTTGACGATGAGGCCTTCAGCGGGCAGGGATTCGGACACGAAGAGGCTCGCACCGTGGACGCTGAGATTGTCCAAGGTGGCCTTCAACAGCCGATCCCCACTGACGTTGATGACCGCCCTCGAATGACCCACCGACGCCACCCGGAAGGCGCGCCGGGGCTCATCCTCCACGAAGCGTTCCGGCACCGGCACCCGGAGCACCCGCTTGCCATCGATGTCTTCGAGGCCCAGCAGCCGCGTGGGTGCCGCAGCCATGCCCAGACCCCAGGGGATGCGGAGGCGAAAACCCTGGTCCCCCAGGGTCTTCAGCAGGAATTCCCGGGACATGGTCACCCGGATGAGCAGCTCGCCCCCTCGGCGCTCCAAGACCCGGCCGGGGAACGAGAGATAGGGCGTGGCGACCATCAGGAAGGCCCTGCGCTCGGCCATCTCGGCCAGGGCCACCGTCAGGTCAGCTCCTTTCAGAGAGTCCCCCTGGGCGCCACCACCCAGAAAGGGAAGCTTGGGCGGTTGCGTCCCCTCAGGCAAGGCCGTCGTCCTCGGTCACGAGACCGCTCCGCCCCTGAGCCTCTAGGTGGACGGCCCGAAGGCCAGGCTGGGCTCCTGCATGGAAGGGCTGGCTGGGCATGTAATCCGGACTCCTGTGGCGCTGCCAGGGGCGGTCACGCCCCATGTCCACCTCTATCGTGATGGCGGAGCCCGGCAATTACATTTGACACAACCCATGGTCCAGACTGGAAGCCTGTCTCCACTCAACCTCCCCTGGACCAAACCACTCGTGGCCGAAGGTTACTTGTCAGGAGGAAAGCTTCATCAGGAGTGGATCCTGGGTTGCCACCCTGGCCTTCCCCGCCTGCATTCGTTCAGCCACCACAAGCAGGGTGCGGGCGGCAGCGGGCTGTCCGGTCTCTGCCAGGGCCCGGGCCATGTGGTAGGCATTCACGGAGATGATGCGGCGCTCACCCGTGGGGATGGCGGTGAGCTCACGCTTGCTGTGCTTGTCCGCAAAGGCCAGGAATCGGTTCTTCATGGCGGGGACATGGCCGGCCAGCCCGTCTTCGAGTCCCAGGAGCAGCACGCCGATGGGGTGGGGCTCAGCCCAGCTGCCGGACAGGTTCCGGGTGTGGTTCCGGAATGCCGCCACGTCATTGCGGGTGAAATCACAGAGGGCCCGGGTCAACTGCAGGAGCCCTGAGCTGGGCACCTGGTGAAGGCCCTCTTCCAGCCGTTGGGCCGAGGCCGATGGGTCGCCCAGCCACAGCAGGCTGAGGGCAGACACCAGGTGGGCGTAATCCGCGGTGGGTTCCAGCTGGCGGGCCCGGTCTGCGTGGAAGAGGGCACCCTTCAAGTCGCCATCGTTCAGCAAGAGCACCGCCATACGGTAGTTTGCCCACCAGTATCGGGGATGCAGCTCCAGAGCCCGCTTCAGCTGAGACCGGGCCTGCGCGCGGCTCTCGGGGTCGTCTTGGTACGCGTAACTGTCCCCCAGGGTAGCCAGGGCGCGGTAGTCGGCCGGATCCAGCTCCACGGCTTTCTGGAGTGCCTGACGGGCGCCCACGTGATCCCCCAGGCGATCGAGGTCCGACCCCAGCACCCGGTGGGCCATGGGCAGGCGGGCATCCAGCGCCAGAGCCCGGCGGGCCTCCTGGATGGATCGATCCAACAGGGCGTTGGATTGCTCCTTCCCCAGGTGGACTTCCTGGGCATGCAACCCGCCCAGCGCCCAGGCCAGCCCGGCATGGGCGGGAGCATAGTCCGGTTCACTGAGGATGGCTTCTTCGAAGGCCGCCACACCTTCCTTGCAGGTTGCCGCGCTGGCATTTTCCACCAGCTCCAGACCGCGGATGTAGCACTCGCGCGTTCGCACCAGGCGGGCCTGGTTGCTCCCGGCCGGGGCCGCGCCTGAGGTCGTGCCGAAGAGGGCCGGAACCCTCTTCCCCAGGTCATCTTCCAGCGGGAGCGAGTCCGCGAGTTTCCCCTCGAAGAGGATCTGATCGATGACTTCCCCCTTCTGCCCACGAATGAGCCGGAGCGAAAGTCGCAGCCGTTCCCCCACGGCCTGAAGGGTGCCCGTGAGCAGGAGATCTGCACCCAGCGCCGAGCTCACCTGCTTGGGGCCAGGCGTGGCGTGGCCCGCCCTCGCCTCGGCCAGGGTTTCAGCCACGCGCGTGCGATCCATTACCAGGAGATCGCCACGGCGGAGGAGCCCCATGGCCATGGCATCCTGGAAACTGTCGCCGAGCCAGCGTTTGTCGGCGGGAATGCCCTGTAGTTCCAGTGGAAGGATGGCCACCGCCCGGCGCCCCGACTCGGTTCCCGGTGCACTCGGGCCCGCATCCTTCCTCATAAACCACCAGCTCAGCGGGAGCGACAGCAGGGCCATGCCGACCAGTCCGGCGATCAGCCACAGCGCGCTTGGACGGTGCCAGCCCACTGCGTGTTTGGGGGTCTCCGCCGGCAAGCCACCAGGTGCCCCCGACAAGGCCACGAGCAGGCTTTCTGCAGAGGGAAAACGATCCTCCGGGCGTTTTTCCAGCATGCGGTGGAGGGTTCTCGCGAACCCAGGCGAGAGGTCCTTCCTCAGCAGGGTGAGCTCTGGCGCGGGATCATGGGTAATGGCATGGAGGGTTCCCAACAGGGTGGGAGTCCGAAAAGGATGAAAGCCGCTGGCCAATTCAAAAAGCGAAAGCCCCAGGCTGAACTGGTCGCTGGCCGGGCCCACCGGCCACCCATTGGCCTGTTCCGGGCTCATGTAACCGGGCGTGCCCTGCGAGAAGCCCTGCTGTGTCTCACCGGTGACCGTGAAATGGTCGCTCCGGGTGCCATCAAGGTTGGGCAGACTGCGCTTGGCCACGCCAAAATCCAAGAGCTTCAGATCCCCCTGGGTCGTGATCACCAGGTTGTCGGGCTTGATGTCGCGGTGGACGATTCCTTTCTGATGCGCATGGGCCAGGGCCGAGGCAGCCTGGGTCAGGAGCTTGCGGAGGAAGGCTTCCGTTTGGGGTTGCCCCAGGCGGGACCGAAGCGTTTCGCCCGAGGCGAATTCCATGGCGATGTAGGGCACCCCCTCCACCTCCCCGGCCTCGTAGACCACGGCGATATGCGGATGGTGGAGCTGGCAGGCCGTTTTCGCTTCTGCCAACAGGACGCGTCGCTGATCCGGATCGACGACCTTCAGAAGCTTCAGGGCCACCACCCGTTCCAGATGCAGGTCCAGGGCCTTCCAGACTCGCCCCTGCCCACCCTCGCCGAGGGGCTCCAGGAGGCGATAGGTTCCAAAGGTGGTGGCGGCTTCCATCGAGGGCGGAGTTCCATGGGTCGAACAGGCTCGAGTCTAACGCCCAGAAGGGCCTGGGCAGCTTCGACCAAGATCACGAAGTGGACCGGACATGGAACCCCGAAGAGATTCAGCAAACGAACAAGGCCCCTGCCTTTCAGCAGGGGCCTTGTCATGGGTGTGTTGCCTCAGTCTTCAGCCACCGCGAAGGCAGGAGCCGCATCCACCTCTTCCGGGGCGGGAGCGAACTCGTCTG
>JAYVRY010000297.1:0-11642 GCA_043775845.1 Acidobacteriota bacterium | reverse complement strand
CCGGATCGCACAGCACACTGCAGCGCACCGCGCTGTGCTGTGCTGTGCTCCTGCTCGGGAGAATGGCCTATCCTGGATTCCACAGGCGGCTCATGATCCCCCTCTTCGACGCCCACAGCCACCTTCCCGATTCGGATGCGCCGAGTCCTGGGCAGGATCGGGTCATCTGTGGAACCCGCGAAGCGGACTGGGCTGCGGTGTTGTCCCACGCGGCCGCCGATGCCCGTGTCATGCCGATGCTGGGTCTGCACCCATGGTTCGTGGGCGAGGCCTCGCCGAATTGGGCCCTCCATCTAGAGGCACAGTTGCGCTCGCATCGCGCCGGGATCGGGGAATGTGGTCTCGATTTTTCCCGCCGGAACGCCGACCGATCTGGGCAGCTGGCCGCCTTCAGGCTTCAACTCAGGCTGGCCCACGACCTGAGCCGCCCCATCGCCATGCATGCCGTGCAGGCCTGGGGCGCCTTGGTGGAGTTGCTTCTGGAAGTCGGCGTACCTTCAGCGGGCGCCATGATCCACGGCTACTCAGGCAGTGCCGAGATGGCCCGCACACTCCAGGACAGGGGCATCTACCTGTCCTTCTCCGGCGCCCTTTTGCAGCCGGAACGGCAAAAACTCCGCGATGCCTTGCGGGCTGCGGATCCGGAGCTGCTGCTCTTCGAAACGGATGGCGCCTCGGACCTGACCCCCATCCTGGAGGTGGCCGCCGACATCCGGGGCGCCTCCGTGGACGACCTGGCCCGGAAGACCTGGGAGAATGGGATGCGGTGCTTCAAGGAGCTGGTGGCATGAGGTGGTTTTCCCGGAGTGAACTGCTGCTCGGAGAAGCAGCGCTGGAGCAGCTGCGCGCGTCGCGGGTGACGGTGTTCGGGCTGGGCGGCGTGGGTTCCTTCGCCGTGGAGGCCCTGGCCCGGGCGGGCGTGGGCCACCTGCGCCTGGTGGATCACGATGTGGTAGGCCCCAGCAACCTCAACCGGCAATTGTTCGCCTTACGCTCCACCCTCGGCCTGCCCAAGGCCGAAGTGGCCGCAGCCCGCGTGCGCGACATCAATCCGGATTGCGATGTGGATCCCCGGCAGACCTTCATCCATACGGATACGTTGCCAGTCCTGCTGACGCCCCGGCCCGACGCCATGATTGATGCCATCGATTCCATGACCTGCAAGGTGGCCCTCATGCGCACCGCGCACGAACAGGGCATCCCCATCATCTCGGCCATGGGCGCCGGGGGGCGCACGGACAGCAGCCAGCTCTTCGTGGGCGACCTCAGCCATACCCGCAACTGTCCCCTGGCCGCCCGGGTCCGCAAGGAGCTGCGGAAGGCCGGCATCAGCCGGGGCATCCGCTGTGTCTATTCACTGGAGCCCGCCGACAACAAGCGCCCCGCCAACCCGGTGGACATTGAGCCCCACCGTGGCCCCGGCCGCCAGCGCAGGCCCGTGGGCACCATCTCGTACATGCCCGCCATCGTGGGATTGAAGGTGGCGGAAGAGGTGCTGAGGATGCTGCTGGCCGTGCCCGCCAGCCCTGACTCGGAGCCAGTCCGGTCAGCGCCACCTGAACCAGGTCCTGGGGATGCCTAGGCTTTTCCCAGCGCCTCCTGAAGAACGGCTCGGAACTGCGAACTGAGATAGGGTTTCGGAAGGAAGCCTGCCAGTCCCTTGCCCAGGAAATCCGTGAGCACGTCCTCCTCGCTGTAGCCGCTGGTCAACACGACTGGAACCTGGTGATCCACCTCCTGCATCTGCAGGAAGGCTTGGCGCCCGTCCAGATGGGGCATGGTCAGGTCCATGAGGACTCCGCAGATTTCGGCATGGCGCAGTTTGAACAGAGCCACGGCCTCCAGGCCGTCTGCCGCCTCCAGAACCTGGAAGCCCAGGGCTTCGGCCAGACCCCTGGCCACGGACCTTGCGCCGGGTTCGTCATCCACCACCAACAAGGTCCCCTCACCTCGCCAATCGCCCATGGGGTGCCGTGACACCGGTTCTTCGGCCTCCCGGGTGACGGTGGGAAGGAAGAGCTTGAAGACTGATCCGCGGCCCAGCTCGCTGTAGACCTTCAGGCTGCCGTGATGGCTGCGGAGGATGCCCAGCATGGCCGACAGCCCCAGGCCGCGCCCCGTGAACTTGGTGGTGAAGAAGGGATCGAAGATGCGCTCTTTGACCTCCAGCGTCATCCCGCAACCCGTGTCGCTAACTTCCAACGTCACGTACCTGCCCGGAGCCAGCGGCAGGGCGGACAATAACCCGGCATTGGTGGTTTCGTCGACCATCTGGACGCCCGTGCGCACCGTGATCAACCCGCTGACATCGGGGCCGATGGCTTCCGAGGCATTGGTGACCAGGTTCATGACCAGCTGCTGCATCTGGGAGGGATCCCCGGAAATGGCCGGCAGATTCGACGCGAGGTCGAACCGCACCACGGCCTTTCGGGAGATGGACACCGAAAGGAGCTGCGTCATCTCCACCACCAGCCGGTTCAGATCCACATCGATGACCTGGAGAAGCCCCTTCCCCGCATAGGACAGCAGCTGGCGGGTAAGGTCGGCAGCCCTGAGGGTGGCCTTTTCGATCTGCTCGAGGTAGGGCCGGGCCGGGCTCTCGGGTGCCAGGTGCATGGTCCCGAGGTTCGTGTTGCCCAGGATGCTGGTGAGCAGGTTGTTGAAATCGTGGGCGATGCCCCCCGACAGCACGCCCAGGCTTTCCAGTTTCTGGGATTGGCGAAGGGATTCTTCGGTCTCCTTCCGGTGGGTCACGTCGGTCCGGATGGACATGAACTGCCAGGGCCGGTTGTCCTCCGTCATGAAGGGAACGATGGTGGTCTCGACCCAGTAGAAGGTGCCATCCTTGGCCCGGTTCTTGATCTCGCCCTTCCAGACCCCGCCGGCCAGAATCGTCTCCCAGAGCTCGGTCATGAAGGCCTTGGAATGGTGGCCGGAGTTGATGATCCGGTGATCCTGCCCCAGGAGTTCCTCCCGGGAATACTTCGAGATGGCGCAGAACTTGTCGTTCACATAGGTGATACGGCCACGGGCATCCGTGACGGCCACGATGGAGTGCTCATCCAGCGCCCGCTTGAAATCCTGCAAATCGCCCATGGCCCTCGATGGCCGGGCCGGATAGGTTCCGATGGCAGTCAGTTCGCAGGGTTCATCCTGCGAGTCGTTCCCACCATCCTGCCGAAAGGTCATGGGAGGTTCTCCGGATCTGAGTCTGAGCCAGCATGGACTCAGACTCAATACCCATCGGCCATTCATTCAAAAAATTGAATCTATTTTTAAGCAACAATCAAATCAATACATATCAAAGCCATATTTCCTTCACTCCGAAATCGCAACGCGCCTACAGAGCAGGATCACCGTCCCGTAGGCGCGTTGTATTCCGCGTAGTTTCCCTGGAAATCCTCAATGCCATCGTCCGTGAGGTGCCAGATGCGGGTGGCCACTTCGTCGATGATGTCCTCGTCGTGCGTCACGAAGAGGATGGTGCCCTCGTAGCGCTGCAGGGCGTCGTTCAGGGCGATGACGGCTTCCAGATCCAGGTGGTTGGTGGGTTCGTCCAGCACCAGAATGTTGGGCTTCTGCAGCATGAGCTTGCAGAACAGCAGGCGGCAGGACTCGCCGCCGCTCAGCACGTCCGTCATCTTGTTGCCTTCTTCGCCCCGGAAGAGCATCTGGCCCATGACCCCGCGGATCTGCTCCTTGGTGGCCTCGGGGTCGAACTGGTGCAGCCAAGTCACCAATTCATAGCCCTTGGGAATGCTTTCGGCGAAATCCTGCGAGAAGTAGCCCACGTTGGCTTCATGGCCCCACTTCACCTCGCCGCCATCCAGCTTCAGGTTCAGCTCCGTGACCTGCGGCGCGTTGGCCAGTAGGGCGTTCAAGAGGGTGGTCTTGCCGATGCCGTTGCGGCCCATGAGCGCGATCTTCTCGCCGCGCTGCACCATGGCCGAAAAGCCCTTGATGACTTCCATGCGGCCGCCCTTGCCAGACTTGTCCGAGTCGTAGCCCTTCTTCACGCCTTCAAATTCCAGGGCGTAGCGGCCACCGGGCTTGGCCTGGTTGAACTTGATGAAGGGGCGCTGGATGTTGCTGCGCGCCAGGTCGCTGGGCTGGAGGCGCTCCACTTCCTTGCGGCGGCTGTTCACCTGGCTGCTGCGGGTGCCCGCAGCGAAGCGCTGGATGAACTCATTCAGCTGATCGATCTTCTTTTCGCGCTGGGCATTGTCCGATTCGATGCGCGACCGCACCTGGATCTTGGCCATCACCATGTCATCGTAGCCACCGGTGTACTGGATGATCGTCTGGTAGTCGATGTCGGCGATGTGGGTGCAAACGTTATTCAGGAAGTGGCGGTCATGCGAGATCACCACCACGGTGCCCTTGTAACGGCTGAGGAATTCCTCCAGCCAATGGATGGAGTCCAGATCCAAGTGGTTGGTGGGCTCGTCCAGGAGCAATGACTGAGGATTGCCAAACAGAGCCTGCGACAACAGCACACGCACCTTCTGGCCGCCCTGCAGCTCGCTCATCTTGCGGTCGTGCAGCTCTTCGGGAATGCCCAGGCCATCCAGCAACACCGCGGCATCGGCTTCGGCCGTGTAGCCATCCTCATCAGCCACCACGCCTTCGAGTTCGGCCACGCGCATGCCGTCTTCATCGGTCATCTCGGCCTTCTCGTAGATGGCGTCGCGCTCCTGCAGGGCCTTCCAGAGCCCCGCATTGCCCATGATCACCGTATCGATGACGCGGAACGCATCGAAGGCGAACTGATCCTGGCGCAGGATGCCCATCTTGCGGGGACGGATGACGTTCCCCATCTGCTGCTCGAGTTCGCCCGAAAGGATCTTCATGAACGTGGACTTGCCCGATCCGTTCGGTCCGGTCAGGCCATAGCGGCGGCCCGGGTTGAAGGTGGTCGTGACATCCTCGAACAGGATCTTCGAACCGTAGCGCATGGTGACGTTTTGAACTGCAAGCATGGAGACTCCCGAACTGATCATTGTAACCCAGCGGCCGGGTATCTCCGAGGACCCGTTCTCCGGTGTTGGCCTGCTCCAAACGGCGCCCTGCGGGCTCCGTTTGGAGATAGGCGGCTGCGCCGAGGTTCAGTCCTTTCCTATTTCGTGGTCATTTGGCGCGTCAGCTCATCGTCAAGAATGATCCTAAGGTCACTGGGTTCTGCATCAGTCAGACTGAATGTCAGGGTTCTACCCTTGGCCACGGGGCCTTCTCCAACCTTCGTCACACGCTGATGAAGGTTGGGCGTGGGCTTCATCGCATCGATTTCAGCCAGGGCAGCCTTGATGAGATCGATATCGGCGTCCATGGCCACCACCGAAAGGCGAGCCAGTTCAGGAATGGGGCTCAACCGCTGAGTTCCGGCATTTCTTCTGCGGATGATCACGCCATGGGGCGGGCAGGATTCCTGGGTCAAGGGTTGCTCTCGAATCAGGTCCTGGAACACCAGCCGAAGAAAGGCCGGATCCACCGCGGGGAAATTGAAGTTGGAATCACTCTGAACGGCGTCTCCTCCGGGAGAAATCGGCAACCGAAGTTCTGTCACAGGCCCCTTCACGGGAAGCGCAGCCAGTTGGTCAAGGGCCGTCAATCCCAAAACAGGTGAGAGCTCGCGTGCGAGAAGGGAGACATCACCTGCTTTGGCAAGGCCATCCGGGCTGGGTTCGTTGAAGCGGCGCAGTAGCATGAATGCTTCTTTTGGAGGGGCATCTTGGGCGGGCCGCGCGGCATGGAGTGCGAAGGACATCCCCATCAGAAGTAAGAGGACCAGACCCGCCCGGGGTGCCAAAGGGGTGGATGAGGTGGGTGAAATGAGTCGTCGAATGCGGTGCATAAAGGAGCCTCCGGTGGCGCTCAGGGCGAGGGCCTGGGCCGTATGTCGTGGGGGATCCGGCGGGCGGCACAGGGCCTCCAGCCGGGTGAGCGCGGCGGCGTAATCCAGGGCGTCCCCCGTCGTTCGCACCGCCAGGTCGTCGCAGCACAACTCCCGTTCCTGTCGGATCTTCGCGGAGACCCACCACACGGCCGGATGGTAGAAGAGCAGCACTTCGACGCAAGACTGAATCAAGTTGATGGCGAAATCATGACGCAGGATGTGGGCCAGCTCATGGACCAGCACCAGCTCCAGTTGATCTGCGGGCATGCCCATCAGGGCCGCGGGCGGCAGCAGAATCACAGGCCGCAGCCAGCCCATCACCGTGGGGCCAGGCACCTTTTCACAGAGCAGGATGCGGATGTTGCTAGCCAGATTCATGCGCTGGCAGAGCCGCAACAAGCGAAGCTGGATATCGTCCGAAGCTGCCACTGTTTCAGGTCGGCGGCGAATCCATTGGAGCCAAATCCATCCACTGGAGAGGCGCAGACTCATCACCGCCACCCCCAGAAGCCACAGTTCCACACCCAGCGGAAGCTTGCCCTCCCACCGGTGGTTCGAAGGCACCGTTTTGTTCGCGGGAAAGATGCGACCCATGGGCGCCAAGATGCGCCATTCAGTGGTCGACTCCACCTGCGAGGACACGGAACCAGGCCTGGCCCCCAAAGGCTTCCCCAGCTGGAACCAGGTCACCACCGGAGCCACTGCCATGCCTGCCAACGCCAGGCAGGCCAATCCATAACGAAGTCGGGATGAGCACCCCTTGGAAAGCCACAAGGTCAGGCCCAGGGTTCCCGCCAAGGCTGTGCCTTGCCATAGGAAGTGGATGAGCGTCCACCCGCAACGCATCGCCCAGGCCGGATCGATCCAGGTCATTTCCGCCTCCGGTTCGCGCGGGCCTCATCGATGAGGGCCTGGATCTGATCCAGCTCCGAGCTGCTGGGTTTCTTGGCGTGCAGCGCGTGGGCCAGCAGCTGGAGAGCGGAGCCCTCGAAGGCCTTGTCCACCAGATCCCGCACCATGCCCTTCCGCGTGGCCTGGGGGGCTTCCGCCGGGCGGTAGACGTGGCTCTTGGCGCTTTCATCGCGGTGTAGCAATCCCTTCTCCGCCATGATCTGCATGGTCTTCAGCACCGTGGTGTAACCCTGCTGGCGCTCAGCCTGTAGCGCCCCGTGGACCTGGCGCACGGTGCCCTCCCCCAGGCGCCAGAGCACGCGGAGGATGGCCAGTTCGAAATCAGAAGGACGGGGCAGTTCGGGCATGGGAACTCCGGGGTTCCACAAACCTACGTCTTCATCCGTAGGTTGTCAACGGATGTTTCCGTAGATACTTCCCCCAAACTCGCTCCTGCTCCAAACGGCACCCGCCGGGCCCCGTTTGGAGATAGGCGGCTTCGCCGCCGGACAAATCCTTTCCAATCTGAAAAACGGCGCCCGCCTGGGCGCCGTTTTTCAGCCTGCCGAAACCATCGGCGGAACAACACCCATCAGAACGGAATGTCGTCATCCGGGAAGCTGCCGCCGCCGCTGCCAGCCGGGCTGGGGGCGCCGTGATCCTCGAAGTCCTGGGAACCGCCGCCCGTGGCCTTGCCGCCGTAGCTGCCGCTGTCACGTCCACCACCGCCGCCGCCCTCATCCATCCGGCCCAGCATGACGAAGTTGTCGCAGCGGATGTCGCAGGCGGTCTTCTTCACGCCATCCTGCGTGGTGTATTCGCGGTACTGGATGCGGCCCTCGACCAGGATCTGCTTGCCCTTCCGCAAATACTTCTCGGCGATCTCGGCCTGCTTGCCCCAGACCACGATGTTGTGCCACTCGGTCTTGCTTTGCTTGGTGCCGTCCTGGCCCTTCCAGGTTTCCGTGGTGGCCACAGAGAACCGCGCCACCGTTTGGCCCGAGGGAGTGGACTTCAACTCGGGGTCACGCCCCAGGTTGCCGATCAGCATGACTTTGTTCAAGGATCCGGACATGTGTCCTCCTGTTGGCGGAGCTCTCCGCCTTACCGTCGACTCAGACCATCTGAGGGGGTGGTAGGGTGTTGAGGATTCCGCCGAGGGAAAGCCATGTCAAGCGGCAACTCAAAGCTCCTCCTGAGCTGTAAAAACAAGTCCGGTGCGGAGAAGCATTACCTTCCCGCGCTCCGCCTGGCTGGATGGACGGATCCCATCGATCTGGTGGGACCGGGCGACGCCATTCCAGACCTGAACACCCTTTCGGGCCTGCTGCTCACAGGGGGCTTCGACATCCACCCCCGCCACTGGGATGCCCATGAACCAGTGCATCCCCTGGCTGAAGTGGACGGCGACCGCGATGCCTTCGAAATTCCCCTCATCCGCGCAGCCTGGGACTTGAACCTGCCCATCCTCGGCATCTGCCGCGGCGAGCAGATCCTCAACGTGGCCCTGGGCGGCAGCATGATCCAGGATGTGCCGGAGCACTACGGCTGCGAATCCACGCGCCACCAGCACGGCACCTCCGATGTGCCGGACATGCATCACCGGGTGCAACTGGCCCCCGGCTCACGCCTGCGGGCCCTGCTGGGCGAGGATGTCTTCCTGGTGAACAGCCGCCACCATCAGGCCGTGAAGCGCGTGGCGCCGCCCTTGGTATCCGTGGGCTGGCACCTGGACACGACCCATCCCGAAACGGGCCCCCTCATCGAAGCGCTGGAAGCCACCGATCCCAACCGCTGGGTCTTCGGCGTGCAATGGCACCCCGAGAACCTCGTGTATATGAAAGGCCCCGCCGGGGACGCCGCACGGGACCTGTTCATGGCCTTCATCCGCGCTACGGTAAGCCGCAAAGGCGATTAAAGCTGAACGCAATGATCAGAAGACAATAGCGGAATAATGCCAGACCTTTCGTGGCAAGCCATGCCCGCGTCTTTGGCAAGGCATATCGCTGTATCACGACAAAGAGGTCGTGTGCCTCGCGTCGAGAGTAGGTCTCAAAAAATTCACACACCTGTTGGAACTGTGATTTAATCACTCACCAATTCCCCCTGTTCCCCCCTAAATTCCCCTCGGAGGCCCATGGCCGTCATTGAAGGGATTCATGTCGCATTCCCCTCAGGCAGACCCCTGCCCCGGGTAGATGCGAGCCACAGCTTTCACTTGCGCGGCCCCCGCTGCGCCCACACAGGAGAGCAAAGATGAAGTTAACCCCCTCCAGGCTGACGGCAGTGGCCATCCTTTTGGCCAGTGGCGCGACCATCTCCTTTGCCCAGACGGCCACCACGGGCGCCTTCCAGGGTTTCGTGAGCGACAACACCGGTGCGCCTCTGGCCGGAGCTGTGGTCCGCATGACCTCCTTCCAGATCACAAGGACGGCGACCACTGGCGCCGATGGCAAGTTCCAGGCCGGCCTCATGAACTCGGGCACCTGGCAGATCACCGTCAACAAGGCGGGCTACACCCCCGGCAGCCAGAGTGTCATCCTGGGCATCAACGAATCCAGGGTCCTGAACTTCAAGCTGCCCAAGGAAGGCACCGCGACTGTTGAGGTCATCGGCACGGCCTCGATCGTGGACACGAACAGCACCTCCACGGGCCTGAACATCAGCATGGATGAACTCTCCAGCATTCCTGCGGGCCGCACGGCCAACGAGCTGGTGTTCCTGTCCCCCGGCGTCGCCAGCGGCGGCACCACCTTCGGCAGCAGCGCGCCTGGCCTAGGCATCTCCATCAACGGCGCGTCCGGCGCCGAGAATTCCTTCATCGTCGATGGTCTGATCACCAACGATTTCCGCTATGGCGGCACAGCCACCAACCTGCCCACGGAATTCATCGATTCCGTGGATGTTCAAACCGGCGGCTACAAGCCTGAATTCAGCGCCCTGGGCGGTGTGTTCAGCGTGGTCACCAAGTCCGGCTCCAACGACTTCCGCGGCTCCGCCTGGCTGAGCCTGGAGCCTTTGAGTCAGCAGGCCGTGAACAAGAAGAGCGTCTACTTCAACCAGGCCACTCTGTTCGCCGGACCGCCCGTGCGTGACCCCGTGAACAATGGTGACAGCGGCGCCCGGGAACGCACCGAGATCGGCGCCACCGTTGGCGGCGCCTTCATCAAGGACAAGCTCTTCTACTTCGTGGGCATCAATTCCATCGGCAGCAAGTCGGATCCCTTCCGGAACTTCACGGATGTGGAAGTGGGCGCGCGCAAGGAAAACGACACCAGCGTCACCACCAAGGTGAACTACTTCCTGAACACGGACCAGCAGCTGACCTTCAGCTACTTCGGCAACACCGTCACCGACGATGCCCCCAACGACCATCCCGGTCAGTACGGCAATGCGGACTACTCCTTCAAGCACACCATCACCTCCAACAACTACAGCCTCATCTACGACTGGACCATCCAGAGCAATCTGGTGCTGAGCCTCAAGGGTGGCCTCGCCAAGATCCACGACACGGTGTCGCTGGGCAATCCCAACCTCAGCTCCATTCAGGATAACTTCTGGTACCACGGCGGCGGCGGTGGCACCGGCGACGCCGTCCAGCAGATCGTCCCCTATATGCGCGGCGGCTTCGGCCGCTATAACCCTGATGAGGGCGGCAAGACCACCCAGATGAAGGCGGACCTGAGCTGGATCCTGGGCAGCCATAGCCTCAAGTTCGGCATCGCGACGCTTGGCTCTGAATACCACCGCACGGCCGCCACCTCGGGCGGCGGCTGGTATATCCTCCGGGCCGCCGGCGGCCGCATCGACAAACGCTGGCAGACGGACGACTCCACCGTGAAGGCCGAGTTCACCCAGTACTATGTGCAGGACACCTGGGACCTCACGCCCAACCTGAAGATCTTCTACGGCCTGCGCTACGAGACCCAGGTCCAGAAGGATCCCAACGGAACCACCTTCATGAAGTTCGACAGCCTCTCGGATTACACCCAACCCCGCATCGGCTTCACCTGGGATCCGAACAAGGATGGCAAGACCAAGGTCAGCGGCAGCTTCGCCCGCTACTTCGAACAGGTCCCCCAGCGTCTGGCGGCCCGCGTTTACGGCAACGAAGTCTACATGCGCAACCGCTGGACAAATCCAGCGGCACCAGCCCCTCCGATCTTCATCTACTCAGCCACAGGTATTGGCACCATCATCGGCCCCCCAACCGGCATCACCGACTTCGCCACCCCCTATTCACGGGATCCCCTGGCTGAAGGCACCAAGCTGCCCCGCCGCACCGAGTACACGCTGGGCTTCGAGCAGACCATCCAGGAAGGCCTGACGGTGGGCATCCATGGCAAACACCGCACCATGGACAACATCCTCGAGGACAGCACCATCCGTGGCCCCCAAGGCGACCCCGGAACCAATTACGCCTACGATTTACAGGAACGGGCCATTCTCTGGAACCCAGGCAGGACCGTGTCCTGGACCGATCAGGATGGTAAGCGCTATTCGAACGTCAACACCTACTTCGATCCCGCCCGAAACATTTACGACTCGGTGGACTTCACCCTCGTGAAGCAGACCAAGCGCTCCTACCTAAGCTTCAGTTACACCTGGAGCCGCTCCGAAGGCAATTACGAGGGACTGGTCAACTCCAGCAGCGGCCAAGCTGATTCCAGCATCACCGCCTCCTTCGATGAATGGCCTTATGTGGGCTACGGCCCCCTGCCTTTGGACCGCACCCACATCCTCAAACTCTTCGCTTCGCGGAACTGGGATCTGGGCCCCGGCATCTTCACCTTTGGCATCAACTGGGCCTACCAGACCGGCACTCCCATCAGCCTCTTTGACGATGGCTCCTCCAGCA
>JAYVRY010000296.1:0-3378 GCA_043775845.1 Acidobacteriota bacterium | reverse complement strand
GAATGAGCACCCCCTGTGCCCGGGCGTGCACACCCGCATCCGTGCGGCCAGTACCCTGTGGCATCGGTGCTCCCGGATCGAAGGCCCGCAGGGCCTTCCACAATTCGCCTTGACCACTGCGCAGGGACGTCTGGATCTGCCAGCCATGAAATCCGGCCCCGACATAAGCCACGGTGAGGAAGAAGGGTTGGGACATGGCTACATCATAGGCCTGGACGCGCTTGAGCTGGCGGGGCAAGGGCCAATCGCCCGTTCTACAGGGATCTGCGTCATCCATGGGACTTACACACACGTATTTCCGGCCACTTCGTTGTTCCATGGTTTGCCAGATTCCCCATTGGCGGCCATCTCCCGTTTTTTGATAAAGAAAAGCCTTGACCACGCTACATCTGCAGCGTAGGTTCTTGGCAGTTTAGAAAATACAGGTTTCATGAGCCTCTTGGGGTTCGTGATATTCGAAAACCCAACAAAGACGGTCGTCTTCCCTCGAGGGCGATGCTGTTCTTCATAACCAGGGGATACAACTCCCCATTTTCGGAGGTTTTCATGAACAAGGCTGAATTGGTCAGCGCCGTCGCCGAAAAGGCGGGCATCACCAAGGCCCAGGCCGCTGCGGCCCTGGATCAGGTTCTCTTGAGTGTGTCAAATGCCCTGCGCACGGGCGACAAGGTCACCCTGGTGGGCTTCGGCACCTTCTCGGTGGCCAGCCGCGGCGCCCGCACGGGTCGCAATCCCCGCGACAACAAGCCCATCAAGATCGCGGCCAAAAAGGTTGCCAAGTTCAAGCCCGGTAAGAAGCTGGCTGATGAGGTCAACGGCAAGGGTGGCAAGAAGCGCAAGTAGGTTTTAATCGATTGGAATCGGATCAAAATGCACGGGAAACGGGGCCTGTTCCAACAGGTCCCGTGCTTTGTCATCACGACTTTTTTAACAACTAGGTTCAGGCTCGCCACGAAACACCGAGAGGATCTCCCAAAGCCAATCTACGGGATGGTCCTGCCCGAAAACCTCTTGGGTGCTGGGTTTGACGTGAAAAATTGGGCCTCGGTCCGCAATTCAGGCTCCGTGGCATGTGGTCCGATGACACAGGCATAGACAGAGGTCCCCATGTCCGACGAAGCCGGCCCCAAGAAAAGCCCCTTGAAGCTCATCATTATCATCGTGGCCGCCCTGACGGTCCTTGGCGGTGGTGGAACTGGAATCATGCTGTTCATGAAAAAGCGAGCAGCCACCAAGGCCGCTGCTCTGGCCAAGGCCAAGGAACAGGAGGCCAAACCGCAGGAGGAGGGCACCCCTGAGTCATCCACCCATGGGGGGGAAGACTCCGAGGATTGCGAAGAGACCGGGGAGAAGAAGGAAGGCGGTGGTCACGGGGGCCCTGAGGCCGCTCCCGTCATGGTCCTCACCCGCACCGTGAACCTGACCGGCCCCCGTCGGAATGCCTTCCTGCGCTGTGAGTTGAACATCCTCTTCTGCGACAACGAACTGGGCAAGCTCGTCTCCGGAGAAAAACCTTCGCCCGAGAAGAGCCTCATCCAGTCCATCGTGCTGGGCACCCTCTCGGGCAAGAGCGTGGAGGAAGCCACCGACGCCGAATCCCGCGAGGCCCTGCGCAAGGAGATGCGGGACAAACTGAACGAGCAGTTCAAGCCGCATCCACCCAAACTCGGGGAGAAGGAAGATTCCAAGCACAAGAAGCCCAAAAAAACCATCAAGAGTGTGCTCATCGTGGACTGGGCCATCCAACAGTGATGCATCGCAATCCGGGCTCCCTGGCACGGCCGTTGCGGTGTGGGGTGCCTGGGTCCATGCTTTGACAGGACCAGCGGGAGGGACATGGCCATCAAACGGGGGGATCGCATCGAGAGCGACCGCGTGCTCAGCTTCGAGCAGGTGGTGGCCGAGGTCATGCCCTTCATTGACACGCCCCTCAGGCTGGAGATCCAGCTGGGTCAGGCCCGCATGACCATCCGCGACCTGCTGGATCTGGAACCGGGCTCCCTTGTGGAGCTTAAAAAGAGTGCAGGCGAACCCATGGATGTGCTCTGCAAGCAGCGTGTCCTCATCCGGGGTGAGGTGACCGTCCTGGAGGACAGCCTGGGCCTTCGCGTCACCGAGATCGTGGACTCCGACCGGAAGGTCTAATACGAAACCTATGGCATCCTGGGAGTTCCATGGATGTCACCCGTTTCAGCGCCCCGCCGCTCGCCCTATGCCTGGGTGGCATGGATCCGTCTGCTGGCGCAGGCATCCTGCGCGATGCTTCGGCCTTGTCGGAACTGGGCTGCCAGCCCATGGCCATTAGCCTGGCTGAGACCTTGCAGAACGGGTTGGCCTGTACCCGCATCGAAACGCCCAGCCTCGACGCCGTCCAGCGCCTGGAGACCCTCGCCCCACACCTCAGTGGAAGATGGGGCGTGAAACTGAGCCTCTGTGCCCTCACGGCCTGGGACTTCCGTCGGCTCGCGGCCACCTTGCGGCATCTGGCGCCCCCCATCCGCATCTGGGACCCCATCCTCGCCCCCAGCGCAGGCGTGGGTCTCCATGATGGCGAGGACCTCCGCCGCATGGCCGCTGACCTCCTGCCCATGGGGGGCTGGGTGGTGAGTCCCAACCGGGGTGAGGCCGCCGCCTTTGCCGGGCTCTCTCCTGAAGCGATTCAAAGTGCTTCCGTGGAGGCTCTGTCATCCCCCTGGCTGGAAGCCGGGGCGGTAGCCGTCTGGCTCAAGGCTGGCCATGCCCCGGGCCACCAGGTGCAGGATGTCTGGATCACCCGGGAAGGCCAGCAACCACTGGAGCTGGCACCGAGACTCCCAGGCGAACGCCGGGGAACGGGCTGCCTCCTCTCTGCCACCTGGCTGGGTTTGCGCCTGCTGGGCCGCGATGACCGCCAGGCAGCCCAGGAATCCGCGCGCCGGTTGCGGGACCGCTGGGACCTCGCCTTCTCCCCAGGCGGCGTCGGGCGGGCCATGTTCGCCCCCCTGCCAGCCCTTCAGGAGACACCGTGACCGGAGCCGAGGGACGGGGCTTCATCCTGCGTGCGGCACCCGACGGTCCCTGGGCTGGTTGGGCCGGCTCCCGATTCCTCGAAGAGGGCCTGGCCTCGGTGCATGCGGCACCCGGAAGGGCCCTGGCCCGCTTGATGAATGTGGCCACCCTTCTGCCGGGGGGGTTCGGCCTCATCTGGGACCACCCCCCCACCTGGATGCAGGCCCTCCCTGCTGAATCCCGTCAAGGTTGGTGGGAGGCCATCACCGCCATCCCCCGACTTAGCCTTCATCTGGGAGCCGAGGCAAGCCAGCAGCTGCCCGGTGGGGCCTTTCGAGGCTGGGTTCACGGGCCAGACATGCCCGAAGGAATTCCCGGGGAGCATTGGCG
>JAYVRY010000295.1:0-44316 GCA_043775845.1 Acidobacteriota bacterium | reverse complement strand
ACGGCCTTCACGAAGCCGGTCCAGTTCTGGCTCCAGCGGTTGTTGATCCAGTGGGCGGGGATGGCCTTGGGCACGGGCTGGCCGTACTTCTTCGCCATCTCGTACTTCACCCAGGTGTGCAGCTGCAGATAGAGCGGCTTCAGCTCGGCCATGAACTTCCGGTTGTAGGCCAGCATCTCCTCGCGGGTGAGGTCGTAGCGCTTCACCTGCAGCGAGAAGTAGTCGGGATAACCCAGTTCCTTGGCCACGCCGTTGCGCAGGTCCCGCAGGCGCATGAGGCCATCCTTGAGGGCGACGCCATTCTCCTTGCTGGCCTCCCACCACTTCAGGCGCTCCGCCAGGTTGTCGCTGGATGTCAGCTTGCCGTCGATGTCGTTGGCGCTCACGGGCTTGCCATCCACCTTGAACTGGAAGCTGTTCATGATGGAGAGCTGCTTGGTTTCGGCCTCGATGCGATCGGCCACCAGCTTGGGCTGGGTCATGGGGCCTTCAGCGCCGTAAGGCATGAGCAGCACGCGGTCCAGCTGGCGCACGGTCTTTTCATTCAGCTCACCGCGGTGCTTCAGCAGCTCCTTGGCCTCGGTGATGACCATGGGATTGCCGTTGAAGGCCGCGAAGGCCTTGCCCGACCACTCGGCCCCAGCGTCATGCTCGGGTTTCACGTCGGTCGAGGCGGCCCAGGTAGCCTCCTGAGACACATAGTAGAGCGACTGGTAACCGGCATTCACCAGCTTCAGAAAGCGGTCGGCCCGCTCCTGCATGGGAGAAGTCATCTGGGCCATGAGGGGCAGGCCGAGGATCAGGGCTGGAAGAAGGCGCATGGAAGCTCCAGGGAACCCTTCATTCTGAAGCCAGGGCGGGGTTTTAGTAACCCTCAGAGCGGGAGCAGCACGGTGAAGCTGGTGCCGAAGCCCGGCTGGCTCTGGGCGCGGATCTGACCCTGGTGCGCGGCCACCAGGCGCTGCACGATGGCCAGGCCCAGCCCAAAGCCCCGGTCGGCATCTCCGGGCTCAGACTGCCGGAAAGGATCGAAAATAAAGGGCAGCTGCTCGGCGGGGATGCCGCGCCCAGTATCGATGATGCTCAGCCGCAGGAACCGGAGCCCCGCCTCCACGCCGGCCCCGAATTCGAGGGAAGCCTCCAGCTTCACGGCCCCGCCCCGGGGGGTGAACTTGATGGCATTGCCCAAGAGGTTGTGGAGCACCCGGTCCAGCTTGCCCCGATCCGCCCGGAGCTGGGGCAGGTTGTCGGGCCACTGGGTCTGGAGCTGAATGCCCGCCTGCTGGGCCCGGAGGACGAACTGGTCGGCGATGCCCTGCAGCCAGTGCAAGGTATCGAAAGGTTCCGTTTCCAACGGAATCTGGCCGTATTCGCTGCGATGCAGATCCAGCATCTCGTCCAGGAGGCTCTGCACTCGGGCGAAACTATTGACCGCCTGGTCCAGGGCGCTGGGACGCAGGGTGTGCCCCTCCTGGACGGCATCGAGCACCAAGCCCACGCTCGTGAGCGGCGACCGGATGTCGTGAACCAGCATGGCTGTGAAATTCGCCTTGAGGACGTGAATCTCTTTGAGTTTCAAGTTGGCATCCAGCAGGGACTGGTTCTGCTGCTCGAGGCTCTTCTGCATGCGCCCCAGGTTCACCTGGTGCTCCACGCGGGCCAGGACTTCTTCAGAGGAGAAGGGCTTGGTCACGTAGTCGCGGCCGCCGCTCTGGAAGGCCTTGACCTTGTCCAGGGGGCTGTCCATGGCGCTGATGAAGATCACCGGAATCGTGGCGAGGTGCGGCTCCTGCATCATGGCCTTGCAGGTGTCGTAGCCGTCCATCTCCGGCATGGCCACATCCAGCAGCACGACTTCAGGCGGCTGGCGGCGCATGGCTTCCAGGGCCATGGCTCCGCTGGTCACGGTGCGCACCCGGTGGTTCTGATGCCGCAGCACCCTCGACAACACGTCGAGGTTCATGGGGTTGTCATCCACGAGGAGAATGTCGGCCGGCGGCACAAGCATGGGAGCCTCAGCGAAGGTGTTGGAGGAGATCCTCCAGATGATAGGCCCGAAGGCGCTGACGGATGGCTTCAGCAAGCCCGGTATCGCGCATTTCTGTCAGCAGCCCCTCGGCCGCCTCCAGATCGCCCGTGAGGACCTCTTCAAGGAAACGTTCCCGCCAGTCCGGATCCTGCCTGGCGAGGGCCTCCAGGCCCAGGGCCTTCCCGGGTGCGGGGACCGTCTCCGCCCGTTCGAAGCCCAGGCCCAGCTGCTCCTCCAGGACGGAGAACAGCTGCTCCTCATCAATGGGCTTGGTGAGAAAGGCATCGAAACCCAGGCGGAGGAGGTCCGCGGTACTCACGTCGTACACACTGGCGCTGATGGCGATCACGGGCGTCCGGGACAGACCGGCCTCCCGCTCCTGGTCCCGCAACTGCCTCACAGCCTCAAAGCCATCCATGACGGGCATGCGGAGATCCATGAGGATGAGGTCCGGGCGCCGCTCCCGCCACTGCTCCAGGGCCGCCAGGCCATGTTCGGCCAGGCTGCAATGGAAGCCAACCAGGCGCAGCAGTCGATCCAGGATGTCGCGGTTCTCCGGCCGATCGTCCACCACCAGCAGCTCCCGTGGCGCCTCCCCCCCGGCCACCTGCAGCACCCGGCCATGCGAGGAGAGAAGTGCTGGCACTTCGGGCTCCGGCAGGGGGAGGCTGAAGTGGAAGCGCGAGCCCTCGCCCACGACGGAAGATACACCGATGGTGCCGCCCATGAGCTTCACCAGGGCCTGGCTGATGTGAAGCCCGAGTCCGGTACCACCTGCGGAGGAACCCAGCGAGGCCTGGTTGAAGGCCCCGAACAAGGCCTCCTGATCCTCCGCGGGAATGCCTGGCCCCGTGTCCTCCACGGATGCCGTGAAGGTGTCTTCGGACCAGGTCGAGCGCAGGTAAACCGAGCCCCGGAACGTGAATTTCAGGGCGTTCCCCAGCAGGTTCACCAGCACCTGCCGAAGCTTGGCGGGATCCCCCTCCACCTGGGCTGGCAGGCCCTGGGTCTCGACCTCGAAGGCCAGCCCCTTCCCCAGCGCCGTCAGCCGGAAGAGCGATTCCAGCTCTCGCACCAGGACGGCGGGGTCGAAGGCCACCCGTTTCACATCCATCCGCCCGGCCTCGATCTTGGAGAGCGACAGCACATCGTTGATCAGCGACAGCAAGTGCTCGCCGGCCTTGAGGATGTGCTCGAGCTGGATGCGATCTTCTTCATTGCGCAACGGATCCCGGGCCATCAGCCGCGAGTAGCCGAGGATCGCCGACAGCGGGGTCCGCAGTTCGTGGCTCATGCTCGCCAGGAAGGCACTCTTCGCCCGCGAGGCATCCTGGGCCTGGGCCTCGCTGCGGCGCAGCGCCTGTTCTCCCAGCCTCAGTTCGGTCACGTCCTCCATGAGGCCGTCCCATAGCACGCTGCCGTCGGGCTGGGCCGTGGGATTGCTGCGGGCACGGATCCACTTCAGTTCTCCGGGCCTTTCGGTCGATATCCGGCCTTCCCAGGTCAGGGAGCGCTGCTCCCGGGTGGCTTCCTGGTTCAGCCGGAGGTAGCCGGGAAGGTCATCGGGATGGATCCGGCTGATGGCATAGTCCGGGTTCAGCATCCAGGTGGTGGGCGGCGCTCCGAAGAGATCCTCGAACTGTGGACTGATGAAGGGCCAGGTACGGCGGCCATCCGGCCAGACCTGGGTCTGGTAGACCAACCCGGGCAGGCGCTCCGCCAGGCGTCGGTAGCGGGCCTCGCTGGCCTCCAAGGCCTCCCTCAGGCGCGCCACGTCCCGCAGGTCCACCGCCACCCCCATGCTGCCGAGGAGTTCCCCTGCGGGGTTGCGCACCTGGGAGATGGTCAGGAACACCGGGATCAACGATCCATCCCGCGCGCGGTAGCGGCACTCCGTGGCGAAACCCGGAATGGAAGCGGCCACCTGCAGCACTTCGATTCCCGGTGCCACCCCCCTTCCCAACCGCTCACTGACCGCCGCCGCCAGGGAGGCCAATTCCTCGGGCAGGCGCCAAAGCAGGGGCGTGGCCTGGCCCAGCACCTCCTCGGGGCGGTACCCCAGCATCAACTCCGCCCCCCGGTTCCAGAGATTCACCCGGCCCTGCAGGTCGAGCCCGATGATCATGGCGTGGGCGCCCTCGAGGATGGCCAGTTCCAGGGCCTTCTGCGCTTCCAGATCCGCCATGAGCCGACGCAGCTGAGCCACGGTGCGGTTCAATTCCCGCTCCGCGCTGGCCAGCTCACCGCCCCCCGGCGCCACGGGGGCCTGTTCCAGGTTCCCATCGGCCACCTGCCGAAGCCGGGTCAGCAGGGAATCCACGCCCCTCCGCAAATGCGCGGCGAAGCCCCGGCCAAGCCAAAGGGCCAGCAGCAGGGAGCCCAGCATCAGGGAGAGTCCCGCCAGCATGATCCTTTGGGAACTGCGTTCCAGGGCCCGGATGGTGGTTTCGGCCCGGAGATCTTCCTCGGTCCTCAGGCGCTCCAGGATGTGCGAGCAGTTTAGCACCTCCGGCAGCCACTGATTGTCCCCGTAGATGCCCAGAGCTTCGCTACGGCCATCGGGGAGCATCTCCGCAAGCCTTTGGCCCAGGGCCTGAAGCCGCGCGAGCCCTGCTTCCGTTTCCTGGATGGCTGGCGTCATGGCCCGCTTGGCCTTGAAGGCGGCCCAGTTCTGCCTGGCCTTGGCCTCTCCCTCCTTGAGCCTATGCAGCCCTTCCTCGGAGCTCATGCGACCCGCGCGCACCATGCGGAAGGAAATGGTGATGTCCACCGAATAGGCTTCCGAGACATCCATGAGCCGCATCATGGGCTGCAGGTGATCCTGGTAGACATCACTGGCCTGGCGGGTGGCGCGGCGGGCCAGCATCAGCATCCCCACCGAGCAAAGCGTCATCAGCAGGGCGAGGAGGCCCAAGGCCATTCGAACCTGCGCCGCGATGGACCGTTGGTGGAGGAAGGGCAAGGGTCGACTCCTCACTTTGGATTACAGAGATGGGGGTTCCACCTTTCAGCATCGGTGGAAATGCTCCCGATCGCGATTCTTAAATTGGGTACGCGAAAAGGCCCCATCCGCCTGGGCGGCTGGGGCCTTTTCGTGGGGCGGCGTCTAGACCGACTTGGTCCACCGCAACACCGGCTTGCGGGCCGCGGTGGTCTCGTCGAGGCGGCGCAGCGGAGCGAGCACGGGGGCCTGATGCAGCAGGTCCGGGTTTTCCTCGGCTTCTTTGGCGATCTGGAGCATGGTGTCGCAGAAGGCGTCCAGCTCGTCCTTGCCTTCGCTTTCCGTGGGCTCGATCATCAGCGCGCCGGGCACGATCAGGGGGAAGTAGATCGTGGGCGGGTGGTAGCCGTGGTCGATGAGCCGCTTGGCGATGTCCAGCGTGTGCACGTCATGCTTGGCCTGGAGCGTGTCGCTGAAGACCACCTCGTGCAGGCTCGGCGAATCGATGTGCAGGGCGTAGGCACCCTTCAGGCGCGCGCGAATGTAGTTGGCGTTCACGATGGCACGCAGGGTGGCGTTCTTGAGGCCGTCGGAGCCGTGGCTCAGGCAGTAGGTGAGGGCGCGCACCAGGATCCCGAAGTTGCCATAGAAGGTGTGCACCTTGCCGATGCTCTGAGGGCGGTTCCAGTCCATGCGGTAGCTGTGCTTGGGCACCTCACCCTCGCCCACCTTCACCGTGTCGCGCACGACCACGGGCACGGGCAGGAAGGGCATGAGGCTTTCCACGCAGCACACGGGACCCGCACCGGGGCCGCCGCCGCCGTGGGGCGTCGACATGGTCTTGTGCAGGTTCAGGTGCATGACGTCCACGCCGAAGTCGCCGGGGCGGGCCACACCGACGAGCGCGTTCATGTTGGCGCCATCCATGTAGACCAGGGCGTCCACGCTATGCAGCAGGTCGCTGATCTCCTTGAAGCGGTACTCGAAGACGCCCACCGTGTTGGGGTTCGTGATCATGGCGCCGGCGATCTCGGTGCCGAGTTCCGCCACAAGGGTCTGCAGGCCCTTGCGGACCTTGCCGTTCACGGGATCGGTCACATCCTCGAAGCTGATGGTGCCATCGGGGCGCGAGGGCAGTTCCACCACTTCGTAACCCGCCATGGCGGCCGTGGCGGGGTTGGTGCCGTGACCGCTGTCGGGGATGAGGATGACGCGGCGCTTGCGGCCATGGCTCAGGTGGTAGGCGCGGATGAGCATCACACCCGTGAGCTCGCCGGCGGCCCCGGCGCTGGGCTGCAGGGTGACGCCGGGCAGGCCGGTGATTTCCTTCAACCATTCCTGCAGGGTGTAGAGCATCTCCAGGTTGCCCTGCACGAGGGCATCGGGCGCCATGGGATGGCTGTCCGTGAAGCCCGGCATGCCGGCGACCTTTTCGTTCAGCCGGGGATTGTGCTTCATGGTGCAGGAACCCAGCGGATACATGCCGTCATCCACACCGTAGTTCCACTTGGAGAGGCGGGTGAAGTGGCGGATGACTTCCACTTCGCTCAGCTCGGGCAGGGCGTCGAAGCCGCTGCGCTTCAGGTGGGCGGGGCGGGTGTCCTGGGCGGTGGGCACGTCGAGTTTCGGGAGGTCCATGCCCCGCTTGCCGGGGACGGAACGTTCAAAGACGAGGGGTTCGCGCTGACGTAAGAACATGTCCATCTCCTCAGACGGCGGCGGGGACGCGGGCCAGGATCTCGACAAGGCTCTCGATCATCTGGCGGGTGTGGAGTTCGGTGGCGCACCAGAGGATGCAGCCCGCGTATTCAGGGTAGAAGCGGCCCAGGTCCAGACCCGGCAGGAGGCTCTCCTTCAAGCAGGCCGCCTCCAGCGCCGCGTAGTCGCCGGTGTAGCGCAGCACGAACTCGTTGAAGAAAGGCACATCATCCACGGGCTGCATGTCCGGCAGTTCTAGCAGGCGCGCCCTCAAATACTGGGCCTTGGCGGCGTTCTGTTCGGCCAGCCCGCGGAAACCCTCGGGGCCCGCCAGCTGCATGAAGATGTTGGCGCGAAGCGCCACGAGACCCTGGTTCGAGCAGATGTTGGAAGTGGCCTTGTCGCGGCGGATGTGCTGCTCGCGGGCGGTCAGCGTGAGCACGTAACCGGTGCGGCCTTCCAGATCCTTGGCCTGGCCCACCACACGACCGGGGATTTCGCGCTTGTGGGCATCCTTCACGGCCAGGAAGCCCAGGAAGGGGCCGCCGTAGTTGGGCTTGTTGCCCAGGCTCATGGCCTCGCCGCAGGCCATGTCCGCGCCGGCCTTGCCGGGGGACTCGAACCAGCCGAAGGAGAAGATCTCCTGGGTGACACTCACCAGCAGGGCGCCGACGGCATGAATGGGAGCGGCCAGGGCCGTGAGGTCCTCGGCCGCGCCCAGGAAGTTGGGGTAGCCCACCAAGACGGCAGCCACATCGCCGTTGAGCTTGGCCTGCAGGTCGGCCAGGTCCGTCACGCCGTCCTTTAGGTCCACTTCCACCAGCTTCAGGCCGTCATGCGGCGCGAAGTTGGTCTTGAGCACGTCGCGATACATGGGGTGCAGGCCCCGGCTGATGAGCACGGTGTTGCGCTTCTTGGCCACGCGCACGGCCATGAGGGCCGCTTCCACGCAGGCCGTGCCGCCATCGTAGAGGCTGGCGTTGGTGACTTCGAGGCCGGTCAGATCGCAGATGAGCGTCTGGTACTCGAAGATGTGCTGCAGGGTGCCCTGGCTGATCTCGGGCTGGTAGGGCGTGTAGGCCGTGAACCACTCCTGCCGGCTGATCATGGCGTCGATGGCCGAGGGCACGAAGTGGTCGTAGGCGCCCGCACCCAGGAACTGGGCGCAAAAGCGCATGTTCTTGTTGGCCAAGCCCATCATCTGCCAGGCCACTTCCTGCTCGGAGCCAGTCGTGGGCAGGTCCAGTTCCCGGCGGAGGCGCAGCGGCTCTGGGATGCCAGCCAACAGGGCCTCGGCGTTCGCAACGCCGATGGTGTCCAGGAGGGCTTGATCCTCGACAGGGGAAGAGGGCAGGTAGCGCATGGCGGCCTCGACAAAGAGCAGTTGAAATATCAACGCTCCAGGTTATCAGGCACCCACCCAAACCCCCATATGCAATGGGTCACAGACCACACCGGCACAGACCGCCATCGCGAAAGGACTCCTAGAAGCTTGAACCGCGAATAACGCGAATGGGCGCGAAGGTAAAACGGCCCGGTTTTCTTCCTCAATCCTCGGTTTCAGGGTCTTTGTCCGATGGGCTCCGGTCCGAGGCAGACCCCACGTTGAAGGTGAGCGTCTCCGCCTCCGCCGCGCGCAGGGCCTCGTCGTCGAGCACCCCGGTGGTGTGGAGTTTCGCGAGCAGGTCGGCCACCCGGGCCTCCCAGGCTGGCGTGAGCGCCCCCCGCCTCCGGTACATGTCATAGCGCACCGGATTCGGGATCACGGTGGCGAGCATGACCGCCTCCTTGGGGCTCAGGGCGCGCGCATCCTTGCCGAACCAGTGCCGGGCGGCCTCGCCGATCCCATAGACCCCATCCCCCCACTCCACCAGGTTCAGGTAGATCTCCAGGATCCGGCGCTTCCCCACGGCCACCTCGAGGGCAAGGGTCGCGAGCGCCTCGCGGACCTTGCGGGAGAGGGTGCGTTCCCGCGACAGGAAGAGGTTTTTGGCCAGCTGCTGGGTGAGGGTGGAAGCCCCCCGCAGTCGGCCCTCGCTGGCCAGGGCTTCCTGGACCTCGGAAAGGTCGAAGCCCTGGTGTCCGTAGAAGCCCGCATCCTCGCTTTCGAGCACCGCGCGCACCAGGTGGTTGGGTAGCTCAGCCAGCGGCACGAAGGCGGGGTTCCCCGGGCCGATGATCACCCGCCGCGAGCGCCCCCCCACGAGCCGCGCCTCATGGACGAAGGGTCGGGCCAGATTCGCTGCGCTGGCGGTCGGGGCGGGCGCGAGGCGACTCAGGTCCACCGCGCCCTCGACCTTCCAGTCCGCTGGTTCATGCAACGGACCTGCGACGGTGAGGCTGCCGGCCAGCAAGCCTGCAAGCCGTGGAGCTCCGGGCGGAGGGGCGAGCGGCGGGGGCAGCGAGGCGGCCAGGGCCGTCCAGTCCATGCCGGTCACGCGCAGCGCGACGCTGAAGTGAGGCTCGGGGCGCCCCCCGATCAGAAGCGTGACCTTCAACGCAGCCCGGCCCGCCTCGTCCAGGGCCACCGTCGCGTCCTCCAGGGCCGCCGTTCGGGCCTCCGTATCCCAACGCACCCGCCCGGTCATCCGAAGCGGGAGCGGGCCCACGGGCTCGGGATCGAGGCGACCTGCGAACAGGCTCAGGTTGCGAGTGGCGAGCTTAAGCTGGCCCTCGCCACGGGCGAAGGAGCCCAGGTTCGGCGCCTCCAGGGAAAGGTCGATGGCGCCGTCGCGAATCGCAAAGGGTAGCCTTCGGCGCAGGACTTCCGGGAGGGTCTCCGCGCCCAGCCCGTGGAGGTGCGCCCGCAAGGCGCCGGGGCCGCCGCCCCAGGTGGCCTCCAGGGCGCCCTCCATGGGCCCGGGGCCCAGGGCCGTCAGGAAGGCCTGGGTGCGGTCGCCCGTCCGGTTCAAACGGAGGTGTCCGCTCAGCGGGCCCAGGATAATGGGAGACCGCGTGGCTGTGGGGTCCTCCAGGCGAAGCTCCAGCCCCGAAAACACCAGCACCGGAGGCGTCGGCCCGACATGGCTTGGTCCCCCAAGGGCAGCCCGAACCTGTCCAAAGCGGAGGGCGCGTGCGAGCTCCGGGAGGCGCTGCCCTTTCGGGCCCCCATGGATGTGCACACCGTTCAGGATGAGCTCGCCCACCTCCAGGTGACCGGTGAAGAGGCGCCACGGGCGGGGCTGCACCGTGATCCGATCCACCACCAGGAGCGGCCCACCTTCCCCGGATGCAGGCAGTACCAGCGTGTCCATCACGGGTCGAAAAAGGGCATCCACGCCGACCGTTCCCTCCAGGCGGGCGCCTGGGATCCGAGCGGCCAGCGCGGCGACCGCGCGGGCCCGGAGGGCTCGCCGGATGGGTGTGGCGCGCAGTACCAGCAGAATCCCAAGGTAATAGACAGCCCCCAGGCAGAGCGCCATCCCGAGCGCGGTCCATCGCCCCGGAGCGTGGGATTGCATGCCCGCTGTCAGCAGCCGCCACCGACGTTCAGCCTGGGTTCGAAGCGACTGGAAGATGGCCGTGAAAGCGCGGTTCCCCCGGAGGATACTCAATGCCGCTTCCAGAGGTCGAAGGGTTGGGTGCCGATCAGCACGTTGAAATTGCCTACGGGTTTCCCGGAATTCTGGGGCGACTGGGTCTTGAGGAATCCGTACGAGGCTTCCACGTAGAAGTTGGATAGGGTCGTCCGCAGCATGAGACCCAGGCCCTGGGCCCGGGGCGACACGCCGCTGTTCGTCAGTGACGAAGCCTCCTGAGCCACGCGGGCCAGGTCGAAGCGGGGGGTCACTTCCACCGTGAGCCCCAGGCCCATGTAGAGCCGCAGGGGAATCCCGAAACGCAGGGCCGCGAAGTTGGGCGCCATGAAGCCCAAGGATCGGGAACCGATGACAAAGGAGGGCCCGCCCAGCACCCACCACCGGTCCAGGGGCAGGTGGCGGCCCTGACCCCACTCCAGGTCCAGATCGAGCCCCACGTGTTCCCCCAGGGGCGCCACGCCCCGGGTCCGCAGGTAGCTCTGCTGGAAGGAGGCTGCGGCCAGGCTTCCCGCATGAGCCTGGCCCAAGCCGAAGCGGGCCCGGACCAACAGGCCTTCTCGCGGCAAGGTATAGCGATCGAAGTTGTCCCACTCGCCCGAGAGAAAGGCCGCGTCCTGGCTTTGCGTGAGGCGCTGGCCGAACTCCCGGAAGGCCGCGTTGCGCCGGCCCAGATCCAGGCTGGCCTTGCCCGTCCCCAGGTTGCTGAAGCGGAAGTAGGTCTTCACCATCAGGTCCGAGGCGCTGATCCGCGCATCCTCGCCATTCCCCGGCAGTTCCGGGGCCTGCCATGGCAGGGGGATCTCCAACCGTTGTTGCCAGTAGTTGGCCACCAGCTCCATGCCCGCGCCGGGGGAGAAGCCGAAGGGGCTCCGCAGGGTGAGGGCCGCCTGCTCCTGCAGCCGGTTGCGGGCCGCGCTGAGCTCCACCTCCGTGCCCTTGAAACCCAGGTTCAGGGCCCGGTAGGCCAGGCCCACCTGCCCGCCCAGGGTGGTTTCAAAGCCCAGCGAAATGTCCAGACGCTCTCGCTGCTGGGGCACGGGGATGACCGTGAGGGTGGCGCCGCCCTGCTCATCGGGGCGGACCTGGTAGCGCAGCTCCGCCAGGTGCAGCCGGTGCTCGGCCAGGGCAATGCGGGTCTGCAGCTGGACCGGCCGGAAGGGGCGCCCCTTCAGTTCGCCCAGCAGGCGCAGCAGATGGGCTTCATCCACCATGCCATCCGCCGCGCGCCGGGCCTCCACCCGGGTGATGAGGGGCTCCCTGATGCAGATGCGCAGGTGGCCGGTCTGGGCCTCGAAGGCCGACTCCCGGGCATCCACCAGGGGCCCGCCCTCCATGAGGAAGCGGTAGACCAGATGGCCCATCATGCGGCCGAACACCTGGGGGTTGAAGGGTTCGCCCAGCTTGATGGTGTCGGCCACGGCCGCCCGGACAGCGGCTTTCCAGGCCGGCGGCGCGATGATCTCGAGGGTCTGGATGGCCGGATAAGGGCGGAAGTGGATGGTGAGGACGCGCTCTGGATCCACTGTGGCCCAGGCCTCCCGGGCCAGCCCATGCACGAGGATCTGCTGCAGGAGGATCTGAGCATCCTGGACGAGGATGCCCACCTCGTGAGGTTTCAGGCTCTCCGCCAGCAGGCCAGCCAAGGCCGGGCTGAGGGCGCCAGGACCTTCAAAGGCCACGCGCACCACGTCCAGGGGTTCCTGGCTCAGGTGGCTGCGGAGCAGGGTGTTCATGGCCTCCCGGCGGGCATCGAAACCCTCTCGACCTTGCTTCACCAGCTTGGCCCCCTCGGAGCCGTATTCCAGGAAAGGCACGTCGTGGATATCGGGGCGGATGAGGAAATCCGCCGCAGCGCGGCTTTCCCACTGGCGGCGTTCCACCACCAGATCGAGGCTGCGGGCCGCCACCGACAGGATGCTGGTGGACGGACGGTTCTCCATCGGAGCGCTGATATCCACCGCCACGACCAAGTCGGGGTGGAAGGCCTCCCGCGCCGTGGACACCGGCAGGTTTTCCACGAGGGCGCCATCCACGTACTGCTGGCCCTCGATGACCACCGGCCGAAACCCGCCGGGGATGGACATGGAAGCCCGCACCGCCTCCACCAGGTCGCCCTTCCCGAAGACCCGCCCCTGCCCTGTCTCCAGGTTGGTGGCCACCAGCCGCAGAGGGCGTTGGAGCCGGTCGAAGTTGCCCCCGGAGAAGTAGGCGCCTCGCGCCAACAGGCCCTGGAGCGTGTGCTGGATTTCCACGCCGCTGCGCAGGCCCTGGGCCAGGGAGAGGCGGCCATGGTGGCGTTCCACCGACAGAAAGGTGTCGTTGCGGTCCTCCTGCTCGCCCAGGGTCTCCCCCGGGTTCCGCAGCAGGGGTTCCAGAAAAGCCCGGGTGAGATCCAGCCGGTTGAACAGGTCCTCGATCTCGATCCCGGAAAAGCCGCTGGCATAGAGCGCGCCCACCATGGCACCCGCACTGGTGCCCGTGACGCTGTCCAGGGGGTAGCCCACTTCCTCGAAGCGCTGAAGGACGCCGATGTGGGCCAGGCCCCGGGCGCCCCCCCCACTGAGGGCCAGGGCCACCCGGGGCATGCCGGGAATGCTCACGCGCGGCGTGAAGCGGAAGACCATGTCCGCAGGCTGGACCGTCACCTCAATGCGACGCGGGGCCTTCTGGGCCGAAGCCTCCACCCCCTGGGCGCCCAGGAGGGCTGGAAGCACCAGAAGGAAGAGGGCCTTCACGGCAATGGTCTCAGGCCAGCGCGGCGATCTGGGCGGCCATGAGGGCTTCGCAGCCAGCCAGGCCCAGGTCCAGGAGCGCCGTGGCTTCCTGGCGACTGAAGGAGCGGCCTTCGCCCGTGCCCTGCAGCTCCACCAGCTCCAAGTCGCCGCCGCCCACTCCCAGCACGGTCGGCCGCGCCGCCACCAGGTTGCAGTCCACGGCGGCCAGGTGATCCTCTTCATATTCCAGGTCCAGCACCAGCCCCCGGCGCCCTTCGCCCGTTTCCACGATGCCCGCGCTCGTGGCGGCCACCTGGCGGACCAGGGCCGAGGATAGGGCCTGGCTCCGCAGGGCCAGGGCCACCGCCACCCAGGCGCCCGTGATGGCCGCGCAGCGCGTGCCCCCATCGGCGTTCAGCACATCGCAATCCACCGCCAGGGTGCGCTCACCCAGGGCCGCCAGATCCACGGCCTGCCTCAGACTGCGGCCGATGAGCCGTTGGATTTCCACCGTACGGCCCTGCTGCTTGCCACGGGCCGCCTCGCGATCCGAGCGGGTGTGGGTGGCCGCGGGGAGCATGCCGTATTCCGCCGTGAGCCAGCCCGTGCCCCGCCCCTTCATCCAGCCAGGCACCTTGGCCTCCAGGCTGGCGGAACAGAGGACGTGGGTCCGTCCGACCTTGATCAGGCAGGAGCCGGCGGCGTGGAGCTGGACGCCCGTTTCAAAGGAAAGGGCTCGCAAATCATGGTTCTGACGCAAGGGATCTCCGGAAGATGTTCGCAAAATGATTTAGGTGGCGAGATCGATTGGAAGATCCGAGATGTCCCTTAGCCGTTTTCCCTCGACCATCGTGTGAAGCAGATCGTTGGATTCGGCAGAAGCGGTATCGGCGACCGCAGATATCAGCTCATGAAGTGCGAAGTGGTATACGCAATCGATGTCACCCGTCCCCAAGGCGATCGACGCGAGGCGGGACGGCGCCGGTTCCGCCGTCACCACCACAATGTGGGGCAGCCGGCCCTTCCGGTTCCTGATCAGGTTCAAGGCCTCGGTCCTTGCGTTCTGGGCGCGGTCGCTGCGCATGGTCCACTTGCAGCTGATGCTCGCATGGAGGATGGGGAGGCCCTTATTGCTCTTGCGGAGGCTGGCTCTTAAGGCCGTTCCGCCATCGACCACATCGCCAAACTGGTTGATCGCCTCATCTGCTTCTGGATGCCTGACCACCAGGATGTCGGGCTTGATGGTGTAGTCATTGCCCAGGAAGGCCCTCAGCTCTGGGTGGATGTCGGCCAACCTCTCCAGATCCCCCAAGTGGGCGAATTGCTCATAGCCTTCAATGGCCATGGATTTTCCCTCGCCATGAAGGATCTCCCACTTCCCGGGGCGGAGATGGCCAAGGCGGGAAAAGGTCGCGCCGAGGAATTCCTTGCATTGGAACTCGAATACGTTCCCCGAAGTCTGTCCCGCGGCTTTAGCCGATTCGCGGCCTGCACCTAGCATGGACATGACCGCCTTCGCGATGGCCACGCTCGGGCCATTGGATTTGTCAGCATTGGAGGGAACGCCCTCCTTCTCGGTAAGCACGCTTGACAGGAGCGCGAGGTGGAACGTGCGCCTCGCCTCCGCCAGTAAAGGCAGCGGTGTTCCCTTCTTCGCACGGTTCATAGGCCCGCCACCGCGACTTGGCGCCTGCTGGCGGCCTCGAAACAGGCAGCGATCCGCTCTCCCACCGCCCGGGCCACCGGCGGCGGGAAGGCATTCCCCACCTGCCTGTAGGAGGACGTCTTCCCCCCCACCAGGCGCCATTCATCGGGGAACCCCTGGATCCTGGCAGCCATGCGGACAGTGAGGCGCGGCATGCCAAGGAAGCCTGGTTGCGGAGGCCCGTCCGCAAGCCCCTTCCCATCCACACAAAGGGATTCCCAGGCCTTGCGGGACCGGGTCGGCCCAAGGTCAGGGCCTCCATGTTTTTTCGATCCGCCCACCAGGGTGGGGGCGATCATGTCCGCCTTAAGCGCCCAGCCCTCCGCGCCCTCCCATCCGCCTGCGGACATCAAATCCGCCAGGGTCTCGCCGACGGTCGGAGGCGGCATCAGGGATGGAGATGGCCATTCAAAGTATTCGGAAAAATGCCGCCGCACAGCCACGAACACGACCCTCGGACGCAACTGGGGCACGCCAAAGTCCGATGCATTCAACAGGCGCCAATCTGTGACGTACCCGAGCGCCGCGAGCTGGTTGGCAATATGCTTCCGGTAGTCTTCAAATACCGCATCCAGAAGGCCCCGCACATTCTCCAGCATCACGGCCTGAGGCCGTGTCTCGTCCACCAGTCTGATCGCCTCGGGAAACAGGTTGCGGTCGTCATCCTCGCCCAGCTGCTTGCTCGCGACAGAGAACGGAGGGCAGGGCACTCCACCCGCGAGAAGGTCGATGCCTTTGTGGCCCGCCCCGGAGAATTCGCGCAGATCCTGTTGAAAAACCCCCCAGCCGGGCCGGTTCAGGCGGAGCGTTGAACAAGCATCCCGATCAATTTCTATCAGTGCGTCATGGCTGAAGCCTGCCGACTCCAAGCCAAGCGCTTGCCCGCCAGCCCCAGCGCAGATTTCAAGAGAAGCGAAGTTCGGCATCGTTCACCCTAATGGGTCTGGGGGGCCTGGGATGGCCGACAGCGTTTCACCCGAAAGGCGCAGTTGGATCATGGCTCGGATCAGAGGTAAGGATACCTTGCCCGAGTTGGCTGTGCGCAGCATGGTCCATCGGAGGGGCTTCAGGTTCCGGCGGCACCAGGCCGATCTTCCAGGAAGGTGGAGGATTCCGAAGACCCATCAAACCTACTGGATTGAAAAAATCGCCGCCAATCAAGGCTTTGGGCCTTCCTCTCCAGTCCGGTCTAACAACCCCGGATTTCAATCTTGTCGACCCGCCCCTGGTGTCGGCCACCTTCGAATGGTGTTGCCAGAAACGTTTTAAGGTAGGATTCTGCCTGGAGTGGATCCGTCAGCCGCTGGCCGAAAGCGATGGCGTTCGCGTCATTGTGCTGTCGAGCCAGTGCTGCGTGCTCGGGGGAGGTCACCAGCGCGCAGCGGATGCCGGCATGGCGGTTGGCCGCAATGCTGATGCCGATGCCAGATCCGCAGACCAGCACCAGGCGCTCCCACTGATCCATGCCTTCCGCCGCCCGGTGCGCGAAATCCGGGTAATCCACCGAGGCCATTCCATCCGTACCGAAGTCCACCACCTCGTGACCCTGCTCCAGCGCCCAAGCCTTGAGCCTTTCCTTCAGGTCGAACCCCGCATGATCGCTTGCGAAACCGAGCTTCATCACTCTTCCCCCTGCCCTGCATCCTACCGCCAAGCGACGGGCCTGAGAGTGCCTAACGAAACCCCCACGGGGTCGCGCGAGGGGCGCCGGGCGAGCGAGGCCAGGAACGCGAGTCAAAGCGTAGCGGGTACTACGCGCGACGAGCGTGACGCAGCATTGCGACACCCGCCGACCCTCGCCCGGAGGGAGAAAGCCGGGTGTGCGCCCCGCGGCGTCACGGCCCTTGAACGATGTCCCGCATCGCCCTGCGGGCCCTTCCTTGCGGTGCATCCCACCCGGCTTTCTCGCGGCCGCGTCGGGGTTTTGTTAGGCACTCTGATCGCATGCTGAATCCCTTCCTCCAATACCGTCCCCAAGACCGGGGCTTCCTCCTCTGCATGCCCGAGGCGGTGGAGCCCAGTGAGTGGGTCCGCGCCCTTCGCACCCTTCCTGGCGAGTTGCAGGGTCGCGACCGCCTGACCCCCGCCAAGGCCCAGATCTTCCTGCCCGATGGCTCCCTGGTCGAGATGCATGCCCTGCCCCTGCGCTGGCAACGGGCCTATCCCTGGCTCTCCTCGCTGGCCCTGAGGCCCGACAACGCCGGGCCAACCCTGCGCTACTGGGCCATGGCCCTGCGCCTGCTGCAGTCGCTGGTGGTGCGCGGCGCCATGCTGCCCCAGCTCGACACGAAGGGCAATCCCTGGAAGGCCCGCTGGGGCGTCAGCCTCACCAGTCCCTCGGATCGCGCGGCCCTGCGCCAGCTGGCCGAGGCCATGCCGCCTGCCGCCATGGCCTTTCCCGAAAACGATACCTGGGCCTTCACCAAGACCGTGCCCCTGGGCGAGCTGGATGCCTTCGATATCGAAGATGACTTGGCCATGCCCCCGGCCTCGGACGCCATCCTCACCGCCTTCTTGGAAGACGGCGCCGACTTCATCATGCGCTTCGTGTCCGGCGGCCTCCGCGCGGGCGATGACCCGCGCCTGAGCCTCATCCATCGTCTGCGCGGCCACAAGCGGGACCGCCTGCCCTGGGATGAACGCATCATGGTGGCCCTGTCCCACCAGCTGCCAGAATTCCCCACCACGGGCATCACCGAGCGCACCCTGGGCGAACAGCTGGCCCAGTGGAGCGAAGGCGCGCGGCCCCAGTGGCTGCGCCCCAGCCTGCGCCTGGAAGCCCCCGATGTGCCCACCACCACCCAGGAAGTGCAAGACGCCGACCGCCTGGCCGAAGAGGGGTGGATCCTCAAGGTGGGCCTGGAAACCGAAACCGGTGCCGAGATCGGCGTGGCCAAGCTTTGGGAACCCTCCACGGAAGCTGACGTGCTGCAGGCCCGCCAGGTGCTGTTGCGCGGCCTGGCCCGCGCGGTGCCCTTCTTCCCAGCGCTCGAACGGGCGCTCTCTGGTCAGAAACCTGAAGACCTGGTGCTGCGGCCCACCGAGGCTTGGGGCTTCCTCACCCGCGGCGCGGCTCAGCTGAAAGAAGCTGGCTTCCAGGTCCACATCCCTGAAGCGCTGGCCGACTTCGGCGGCGCCAAGCGGCTGCGCGCCAAGGTCCGCCTCGGCGCCCGCAACGTGATCGACTCCGGGCCCATGGCCCAGGCGGGTTTGGAAGGCAGTGTCAGCGCCGACTGGTCGCTGATGCTGGGCGATGATGCCTTGAGCGTGGAGGACTTCGCCCAGATCGCGAGCCTCAAGCATCCGCTGGTGGCCTGGAAGGGCAAGTGGGTGGCCCTGGATCCCGAAACCCTCAAGCAGATCTCGACGGTCATCCAGGCCAGCCGTGGCGCGGGTTTCGAAAGCATGACCAAGGGCGAGGCCCTGGCCGCCGCCCTCACCGGCACGGCCCGCATTCCCGGTGTCAGCGAAGCCATCGAAGTGGAAGCGGCGGGCGATTTCGGCGCCGCCCTGGAGGATCTCAAGATCCTGCCCGACAAACCCATCGCCCAGCCCGCCAGCTTCCAAGGCCAGTTGCGTCCCTACCAGCTGCGCGGCCTCGCCTGGCTGGAAGGCCTGTCGCGCCTGGGCCTGGGCGGCATCCTGGCGGACGACATGGGCCTGGGCAAGACCATCCAGGTGTTGGCCCTGCTGCTGCATCGCCAGACCCACAGCCCCCAGTTCGGCCCCGCCACCCTGCTGGTCTGCCCCACCTCGCTGCTGGGCAACTGGGAACGCGAGCTGGCCAAGTTCGCGCCCAGCCTGCCGGTATTCGTGCATCACGGAAACAACCGCGATCTCCTGCCCAACACCTTCAAGCCCCATACCCTGGTGCTCACCACGTACGGCGTGGTGCGCCGCGAGGAGGACACCTTCTCCAAGCGCCCCTGGGGCATGGTGGTGGTGGATGAAGCCCAGGCCATCAAGAACGCGAGCTCAGCCCAGGCCAAGGCCATTCGCAAGCTGCACGGCGCCTTCCGCCTGGCCCTCACGGGCACGCCCATCGAGAACCGCCTCACGGAGCTGTGGGCCATCATGAACGCGGGCCTGCCCGGCTACCTGGGCAGTGAATCCCAGTTCAAGGAACGCTTCGCCAACCCCATCGAAAAGTACCGCGATCCGGATGCCGCAGGCGAGCTGCGCCAACGCATCGGCCCCTTCATCCTGCGCCGCCTCAAGAGCGACAAGAGCATCATCCAGGACCTGCCCGAGAAGAACGAAATGAAGGTCTTCACCACGCTGAGCCGCGAGCAGGCAGAGCTCTACCAGTACCGCGTCGAGAAGATGAATGAGGAACTGGATGCCGCGTCGTCGGGCATCGAGCGCCGCGGCCGCATCCTGGCCCTGCTCACCCACCTCAAGCAGATCTGCAACCATCCCAGCCAGTTCCTCAAGGCGCAGGGGCCCTACCGTGGGCGCAGCGGCAAGCTGGATCGCCTCACGGAAATGCTGGAGGAAGTGGTCGAGGCCGGTGAACGGGCCCTGGTCTTCACGCAATTCAAGGAGATGGGCGACCGCCTGCAGATTCACCTCAAGGATGCACTCGGTTTCGAGCCTCCCTTCCTGCATGGCGGCACCACCCGCGAAGGCCGCGACGAACTGGTGCGCAGCTTCCAGGAAGACCCGCATTCCCCCCCCGTGTTGCTGCTCAGCCTCAAGGCCGGTGGCGTGGGCCTCAATCTCACGGCCGCCACCCATGTCTTCCACTTCGACCGCTGGTGGAACCCGGCGGTGGAGGACCAGGCCACGGACCGCACCTACCGCATCGGCCAAACCAAGAACGTGCAGGTCCACAAACTCGTCACCATCGGCACCCTGGAAGAAAAGATCGACGCCCTGTTGGAATCCAAACGCGACCTCGCGGATCGCGTGGTGGGCAGCGGCGAAGGCTGGCTCACGGAACTCGATGACGAGGCCCTGCGCCGCTTGGTGGCCCTCGATCCCGATGCGGAACTGCTGGATCCTGATGAGGCCAACGGCGAGGAGCCCGCGCCGAAGGCCGAGGCCAAGCTGGGGCGCCGAAAGGCCAAGGAGGTGGCGCCATGATCAGCCACGCCGACCGCTTCGGCGCCACCTGGTGGGGTCGCCTTTGGATCAACGGCCTCGAAAAGCTGGGAGACGATTACGAAAATCGCCTGCCCCGCGGCAAGAAGTACGCGGAGGACGGCCACGTCTCGCACTTCGGCGTGCAGCCTGGCGAAATCCAAGCCCGCGTCCACGGCCGCAAGACCTACAACGTGACCCTGGGCCTGCCCGCGCTCACCTCGGCGCAGTGGGAAAAGGCCCTCGACCGCATCGCCCTGGAAAGCCGCTTCGTGGCCTCCCTGCTGGCGGGCGAGATGCCCCAGGGACTCGACGAAACGTTCCGTGAAGCCGGCGCCAGCCTCTATCCGCGCGTGCCAAAAGAGTTGCAGACCCACTGCGACTGCCCAGACTGGGCAAACCCCTGCAAGCATGTGGCCGCCGTCTGCTACGTGATGGCCGAAGCCCTCGACCGTGACCCATGGCTGCTCTTCGACCTCCGTGGCAAGAGCCGCGACGAGGTGCTGAAGGCCCTCCAGTCGGCCCTCGATGCCGCCGCCGTGGCCGCTCCCAAGAAGCGCGGACGGCCCCCGAAAAAGAAACTGACCGTGGCGGACATGCTGCGCCAAGAGTTGGCTGAACCCGAGCCCTGGCGACGGCTGCCGGAAGAAGCCTACGACGCCCTGCCCATGCCCCTTCCCGAGATCGCCATTCCTCGCGTGATCCCGCCGGATCCTTCGGTGTTCACGCAGCTGGGCCCCCTTCCCCACGCCCGCATCGAGACCAGCCTTTGCCTCGCCGCCCTCATGCACCGCACCGCCCAGTGGGTGCAGCAGCAGATCGAGGATGGTCCCCGCCGCCTCGAGGATGGTGAAGAGGAACCCGAACACGAACAACCGGCCTCACCCTTCGACGCCCCCCTCCAGCCCGCCCCCAAACCCAACCGCAACTGGCGTCACAAGAAGCGGCGCTGGGGCAAAAAAGGCGGACAATAAGGATGGCCCAATCAGCCACCTTCCAGAAGCAGATGGTGATGTGGGATCATTCGGCGTGGAATAGCCTCCGGAGCGCGGAATGAAAGCCATTGAGCTATTTGGGGGGGCAGGCGGCCTCGGTATCGGCAGCTCGCTTGCTGGGTTTCAGCATGAAGCGGTCGTTGAATGGAACAAGGACGCCTGCAGAACGATCCGGTTCAATCAAATGGCGGGAGTTCCCGTGGTTCAAGGCTGGCCACTCCATGAGTGCGATGTTAGGGCCTTTGACTATTCTCCCTATCAATCAGGCATCGATCTGATCGCCGGGGGCCCGCCTTGCCAGCCCTTCTCCTTAGGCGGCAAACACGGAGCGTTTCGTGATGACCGGGACATGTTCCCGGAAATGGCCCGCGCTGTCCGAGAATTGAAGCCCAGGGCCTTCATCGTGGAAAACGTGAAGGGGTTGTTGAGACAATCCTTCGCGAGTTATTTCAATTACATCATCCTCCGACTCTCCTTTCCCGAGATCGTTCAGCGTCCAAATGAAACATGGGAACGCCATCTCTCAAGGCTTGAAGAGCATCACACCAGCTGCCACCGGGAAGAAGGCCTTCATTACCGTGTCGTTTACCGCCTCTTAAACGCCGCGAATCACGGCGTCCCCCAAAAACGCGAACGCGTGGTGATCGTGGGTTTTCGATCTGACCAGAACGAAGGTTGGTCCTTCCCTGAAAGCACTCATAGCGAGTCTCGCCTGCTATGGGATCAGTGGGGCTCTGGCGCGTACTGGGAACGTCACCGCGTGAGTCGGAAGGGTCGGCCAACTCCAACCCCTGAGGTCAGCAAACGCGTTGATCGAATGAGATCAGAAGGGCCACCAACTGAAGATGCCTGGAAAACCGTCCGAGACGCCATTCACGACCTCCCAAACCCATCGAATAAAATCAAGATGACAGGTGCCACCAATCATGTGCTCAACCCCGGGGCCAGAATTTATCCCGGGCACACCGGAAGCCCCTTAGACAATCCGGCGAAAACACTCAAAGCCGGAGGCCATGGCGTCCCCGGAGGTGAGAACATGCTCGCCATGTCGGACGGCAGCGTCCGCTACTTCACGGTTCGTGAGAGCGCCCGCCTCCAGACCTTCCCTGACGAGTACACGTTCACGGGTTCCTGGGGAGAAAGCATGCGCCAACTCGGAAACGCCGTCCCGGTTCTGCTTGCCCGCGATCTCGCCATGAGCGTCAGAAAACACCTCGAGATCACGTCGAAGGGCATTGAGGCGTCGGCATGAATCGCGGTCCAGCCATTCCCCCTTACAATCCATTAGACAAAGAAAAACTGGGGGAGAGCGTGGCAAATGCCTTGCTCGATGCAGTTTTGAGCCCTCTTCCACCCGATCCATTTAAAGGCTCGGGTGTGTACGCCATTTACTACAGGGGTTCTTTCTCGGCCTATGGTCAGATCGCCCATCCTGATTCGCCAACCCACCCGATTTATGTGGGTAAGGCCGTGCCAAAGGGCGCGAGGAAGGGCCACTTGGCTTTGGAAAGCGCCACCGGGGATAGCCTGTTCCAACGGCTGAGGGAGCATGCTGAATCTTTGGATCAGGTTGGGCTGGGGCGGAGCAATTTTCTTTGTCGTCATCTTGTCGTGGATGACATTTGGATTCCATTAGGGGAATCGCTGTTGATCCGCAGGTACAGACCAGTATGGAACGTGCTCCTCGATGGATTCGGAAATCACGATCCCGGTGGAAAACGGATGAAAGGTATCACCTCGCGGTGGGACACGGTGCATCCAGGTCGGCCCTGGGTAATCAAACGCGCGCTTAGTCCAAATCAGAAATTCAAAGAGGAGTGGATCGCCGAAATCACAACATACCTCGCCACCGGGGACGCACCCGATTTGGTGATGGAAGAGCCGCTGACATACAGGGAGCAGGTAGAGGAGTGAACCATCCCATTATCCAAGCGTCATCTTCGTCCAGGGGTGTTTTTGGCATGGGCATTCCTGCAAAGACGGCATTCGTCGTCCAAAAACAAACACCGAATTCTGGACGACTAAAATCGAAGGAAATCGAGCCCGGGACAGTCGAACCAACCGTCGATTGCGACGTCTAGATTGGCATGTAATGACCATCTGGGCATGTCATCTTAATCACACGGCCACCCTTACTGACCGCATTTCACGATTTCTAGACGGATGCTTTGACCACTAAAGGAGCCTTCATGCGCACCATCTCCACCTCCAACGCCCCCGCCGCCATCGGTCCCTACAGCCAGGCCCAAATCTCGGGCAATCACCTCTACACCTCCGGCCAGATTCCCCTTGTGCCCGAAACCATGGAGATGGTCACCGGCCCCATCGAAGCCCAGGCCGAGCAGGTATTAAAGAACCTCAATGCCGTGCTCGCCGCCGCCAACACCGGCTGGGATCGCGTGGTGAAGACCACGGTCTTCCTCGCGGACATGGCCGATTTCGCCGCCTTCAATGCCGTCTACGAAAAAGCCCTCGGCACCGCCAAGCCCGCACGCAGCACCGTGCAGGTGGCGGCGCTGCCACGGGGTGCGAAGGTCGAGATCGAGCTGATCGCGGAAGTTTAAATTCACCACGAAGACAGGAAGACCACGGAGACAAACGTTCTCGTTCTTTGTGGTCGCCCTGTCTTCGTGGTTGGTTTTCTATCCTAGCCCAAGCCCAGCCTCGCCTTGAGACCTGGCGCGGCGCCCCGGCTCACTTCCAATTCGGTGCCTCCGGCGAGGCGCACGTGGAGGCGGCCGGAGTCGCCAGTCTTCACGCCCACCACGGCTTCAGGGCGGATCAGCAGGTGACGGTGGCCACGAACCACGCGGGCGCCCAGGGCCAGCTCGGCTTCGGCCAGGGTCTTCCAAATGGTGCGCAGCCGTTCGCCCGCGAAGGCCCACACACTATCGTCTTCGAACAGGAAATGGGTGGTCCGGGTGAGTTCCACCAGCACCACGCCTTCGCCGGCCTTCACGGGGAATCGGGTCAGTCCCGCAGGCCGGGCGCCGGCCTCCCGTCCGATGAGGGTGCGCAGGCGTTGGAGGGTGGCCGCCAGACGCTCCGCCGTCACGGGCTTGAGCAGGTAGTCCGTGGCGGCCTGCTCGAAGGCGCGCACGGCATGCTCCGCATAGGCCGTCACAAACACGACCGGGAAGGGCCGGGGCAACTCGGCCACCACATCCAGGCCTGTGAGGCCCGGCATCTGGATGTCCAGGAATAGCGCATCGACGCCCTCGCCTTGGGCCAGCCAATCGAGCACCGAGGGACCATCCTCCAGTTCCGCCACCACCTCGCAGCCGGCTTCCCGAAGCAGGCGTGTCATGCGGCGCAAATTGAAGGGCTCGTCTTCGGCCACGAGCACGCGCAGGGGCTGGGTCATGGGGTGATCGCCAGTTTCAACAGGGCCACCGTCCACTCGCCGTCCCGCCGCAGCTGAAAGGCTTCCGCAGGTGCGCCGAGCAGACCGAGGCGCTCCCGCAGGTTGCGCAACCCCAGGCCCTGCCCCGTGCCTTCAGTGGGTACTGGGCCCGTGTTGGCGACGCGCACCAGCAGGCAACCCTCTTCGCGGCTCACCGTCACCACCAACTCGCCCCCGCCCACCGCCACGGAGACGCCATGCTTCAGGGCATTTTCCACCAGGGGTTGGATCATGAGCGGCGGGATCTCCAGGGCGTCGAGCGCTTCAGGCCAATCCCAGCTTTCCCGCAGGCGTTTGCCCAACCGCAGGCGTTCGAGCGAGAGGTGCAGTTCCACCAGGCGACGTTCCTCGCCAAGGGGGGCCTTCAATTTCGAGCCCTGGTCCATGAGCGCCCGCAGAAGATCCGACAGGTTCACGAGGGCACCCTCGGCCGCCACGGGATCTTCGCGCACCAACTCGGTCAGGCCACTGATGGCGTTGAACAGCACGTGGGGGTTCATCTGACCCTGGAGAGCCCGGGCCTGGGCCTCGTTCGCAGCCCGGCGTGCCGCGGCCTCCTGGAGCTCGGCGCGCTCACGGTCCGCCAGGATCCAGCCCAGCAGCAACCCGAAGGACAGATGCGCCACACCCAGGATCCATAGCCGGGGATGGATGGGGATCCACCCTGCCTCTTCCCGATGCCCCGGGCCATGGCGCGGCCCTCCATGCGCCGCCATGCCCATGCCCGGTGGAGGTATGGGGGCCCGTCCCCGGGTGGGCCCGCCCCCCGTCGCACCCAGGAACAGCAGCAAGCCCAGGGTGAGCATGGCCATCCAAGGCAGGGCCTGGATGGCGCCCCGTGGCGTGGCGGCCATGGGTGCGTCGTTCCCCGTCCACTGCCAGGGCAGCGGGGCCAGCACCAGGAAGAGCGTCACCCAGACAAATGGAACCAGGACTTCCCCGAGGCCTTGCCAGGGCAGCCCCATCAAGCCGCGGGTGCCGTTCCACACCAGGCCGAACAGCAGCGCGGCGCCCCAGGTTCGGGGGCGCCGTGTCCGTTGCCAGGTGGCCTGAAGGACCGCTGAAGCGCGCATGCTCCCTCAGGATAGCGAGGTGGAAGTCATCAGGACGGCTTCACCGGGGCGTTGTCGGCCCCTTTGTCATGGTGGGGGCCGAAGCCATGACCGGGACCACGGCGCATGCCACGACCACCTTCAGGGCCCATGGGATGTTTCTCGAACTGGACCTTTTGTTCAGCGGTCAGCAGCGGCAGGATCTCCTGGCGGATCGCCCGGTGTTCGAGCATCAGATCGAACTGGGCGGCCGACACCTGATCATGCAGGACCTTCAAGGTCTTGGTGTCGCTGTTGGCATCCGCCATGGCCGCATGCATGGCCTTCCTGGCCGCAGCGGCCGCCTCCATCTTGGCCTGGAGGGTGGCCTGGTGCTTGTCATGGATGGCCTTCATCTGGGTTCGCTGAGCCTCGGTGAGGTTCAGGCCTTTGAAGCCCCGGCCTCCGTGGGCTGGACCATGATCCTGACCGGGACCGGCTCCTGGGCCGCCGCCCTGGGCGGACAGCGACGTGCCGATGGCCAGCAAAGCCGCGGCGAAGGCTGCGGTGCGAAGGGATGGGAGGTGCATGGGAAGCTCCATGTCCGGGTGGGGCGGGTCATCCGTCCACACCAAACGATGCGCTTCCCGCGCAGAAGGTGGAGCTCCCCGCCCTCGATTGCAGATTTCCGGACCTCAATGACAGGGCCAGGGGGTCGAATGGTAGGGCCTTTACTCGCCCTCTTCTGTCTCGCCGATGTCTTCCTCGATGGCTTCCCAGCGGTCATGGGCCTGGTAGGCGGGATCTCTCAGCTTGGCCAGGAAGTCCGTCATGCGGGGGCCCCAGGAGGACGTGGCCACGCAGCCTTCCGGCGCGTGGGGCAGCAACTCCGCAGGGGCTTCCTCCAGACAGAGCTGGGTGAGGATCAGCCCCTGGCGATAGCTTTCTCCGACCGGAGTCAGGTTGGCGGCCAGGGTCTCCATTACTTCGGTGAGGGGGCCGTCTTCCGGCAGCTTTTCAGCTTCGGCCTCCAACAGCATCACGGTCTTCAGGCGGGCCGCGATGAGCTTCAGGTGGAGGCGCTCCAGCTCCCGCCGCGTGGCGCCCCGGGAGAGGGCGTGGGCCGCATCTTCCAGGTGGGGATGGAGCTTGCGAAACAGCAGGGAGAGGGCGGTCTCCGCCGGGGTCAGGGGAAGGGTTTCAGTCATGCTTCCAGCGTACCGCAGGGATCCAGCCTGGCGCGTCAATACGGTGGAAGAATCACCGTTGTCCTGCCCGTGGGGCCGAATGGGCGCCCTGCCTGTTGGACGAACGGGCTGAACTGATCCAGCATGGGGGCCAGGAGGCCGCCATGTGCCCACCGCCCGATGCGCACCCCGCACCTCAGAATCATTCCCACGATCTTCTGGACCTGGTGACCCTCCAGAATCTGGTGGAGCTGGATGACGGCGGCACGGGACTCCTGTCTGAAATGATCGAGATCTTCCGCGATGACACGCCCCGCCGAATCCGCGACATCGTGCATGCGGCTGAGAATCGAGATGCCCTGGACCTGTCCCGTGCGGGCCACGCCCTCAAGGGTGGCTCGGGGGCTCTGGGTGTGAACGGCCTACGCAACCTCGCCGCCGACCTTGAACACCTGGGACGCGATGGCTCAGTGGAGGTGGGTCCAGACCTGGCCCAGCGGCTGGAAAGCCTGTTCCAGGCCTCGCTGGCGGCCCTGGAGGCCTACGTGAACAAGCTGCAAAAACAATAGCTTCAGGGCGCCCCGAACGGCTTGACGCCGTTGGCACCCTTGGGCGGCGGTTGGTCGCTGATCTGGATGCGGCCGTTGGCATCGGTCCACTGGTAGATGCGCGTGGCAGCGCGTTGCTGGGGCGTGGGCTCGGGGACTGTTTTCTGCTCTTCCACGCTGAAGCCGCCCCGGCCCTTCTGAAGCAGGGCCATGCTGCCCGCCAGTTTGGGATCCGCCTGCACGGCCTTGCGGTGGTACAGGTCGAGGACCCTGGGCACGTAGGCCTGCGTCTCGCGGAAGGGCGGGATGCCCTTGTGTCGGTTCACGGCGCCTTCCCCGGCGTTGTAGGCCGCCACCACGCGGATGAGGTCGCCGGAATAATAGTCATGGAGCCACTTCAGGTATTTCACACCGCCGCTGATGTTCTGGCGGGGGTCGAAAGGATCCACCACCCCAAACCGCTCCGCCGTAGAAGGCATGAGCTGCATGAGCCCCAGGGCGCCCGCCTTGGAGCGGGCCTTGTAGTTGAAGGCGCTCTCGGCCTGGATGATGGCGCGGGCCAGGTGGGTATCCACCCCCTCGACCTGGGCGATCTCATCCACCAGGGCGATGAGCTCGGGGCTCTTGAGGGCCTTGGCCATTTCCGCCGGAGTGATGGCCAGCCGCACCTTGCCGACACCCACATGCTTCAGGACCAAGCCCTGGCCCTTCATGTAGCTGGGCGGCAGGTTGTTGATGATCAGCCGGCCCTGCTTGTCGTAGTAGGTGTAGAGGTAGGTGATACCGGGACGCATGGAACCCCGCGAGGCCTTCGGCGACCCGGCAACCAGGGCCAAGGCGGCGGGGAGGATCAGCAGGCGTCGCAGCATCTGGGCTTCATGATAAGGCCTCAGGACGGATCGGGGGACAGACCCTCCAAACCCTGACGGAGGATAGGTCGGCCAGTAGGAATATTAGGGCATGGGATGCTGTAATAAGATCCCCGCCGCACCCGATGCCGGGAAGCCCCCCACAGGAGGAAGTCCATGAAGTCCTTGCTCGCGACGGCCGTGATCATCCTTTCCACCCTCAGTACAGCTCACGCGGCCGAATGGGGCACGGACGTGCCCAAGGCGGTCGCCAAGGCCAAGGCCGAAAACAAGCTCGTCATACTCGACTTCACTGGTTCGGACTGGTGCGGCTGGTGCATCAGGCTCAAACAGGAAGTCTTCAACACCCCGGAATTCGAGGCCTACGCCGCCAAGAACCTCGTGCTCGTGGAGATCGACTTCCCTCGCAAGAAGGAGATGAGCACCGAACTGAAGGCCACGAACAAGGCCTTGGCCGCGAAATACGGCATCAAGGGCTACCCGACCATCTTCGTGTTGGAGGGCAGCGGCATGCCGGTCGGTAAACTGGGCTATATGGAAGGTGGCCCGAAGGCCTTCCTTGCGGAACTGGCAAAACTCAAGAAGTAGGACGAAAGTAACGTCAGAGCCGGGGTCATTGGGCCCCGGCTCGGACGTTGCCGGGTCGCTTACATGTTCCGCCGATACTGCCCGCCGACTTCATAAAGGGCCTGGCTGATCTGGCCGAGGCTGCACACCTTGGCGGCGTCCAGCAGGGCTTCGAAGAGGTTGCCGTTGGCGCGGGAGACTTCCTTCAGCCGGTCGAGGGCCGCAGGCGACTGGTGGGCATTCCGGGCGTGGAAAGCTTCCAGGTTCAGGATCTGCTGCTGCTTTTCGGACTCGGTGCTGCGGATCAGCTCGGGCGCGCCGTGTTCGGCGGGGTGGGCGCTGAGGAAGGTGTTCACACCGATGATGGGCAGCTCGCCGTTGTGCTTGAGGTGCTCGTAGGTCATGGATTCTTCCTGGATCTTGCCCCGCTGGTACATCGTCTCCATGGCGCCCAGCACGCCGCCGCGGTCGGCGATACGGCGGAACTCCAACAGCACGGCCTCTTCCACCAACTCCGTCATCTGCTCAATGAGGAAGGCTCCCTGCAGGGGGTTTTCGTTTTTGGCCTGGCCCAGTTCGCGGTTGATGATGAGCTGCACGGCGATGGCGCGACGCACGCTCTCCTCTGTGGGCGTGGTGATGGCCTCGTCGTAGGCGTTGGTGTGCAGGCTGTTGCAGTTGTCGTAGATGGCGTACAGCGCCTGCAGCGTGGTGCGGATGTCGTTGAAGTCGATCTCTTGCGCATGCAGTGAACGCCCGCTGGTCTGGATGTGGTACTTCAGCTTCTGGCTACGGTCATTGGCCCCGTACTTTTCCTTCATGGCCACGGCCCAGATGCGACGGGCCACCCGGCCGATGACGCTGTATTCGGGATCGAGGCCATTGCTGAAGAAGAAGCTGAGGTTCGGGGCGAAGTCATCGATGTGCATCCCCCGCGACAGGTAGTACTCCACGAAGGTGAAGCCGTTGGCCAGGGTGAAGGCCAGCTGGCTGATGGGGTTCGCGCCCGCCTCGGCGATGTGGTAGCCGCTGATGCTCACGGAGTAGAAGTTGCGCACCTTTTCTTCGATGAAGGTGGCCTGGATATCACCCATGACCTTGAGGCTGAACTCCGTGCTGAAGATGCAGGTGTTTTGCGCCTGGTCTTCTTTCAGGATGTCGGCCTGCACCGTGCCACGCACGGTCTGCAGCGCTTCGGCGCGCAGCTTGGCGTAGACCTCCGGCGGTAGCAGCTCATCGGAGGTCACACCCAGCAGCGCGAGACCCAGGCCATCATTCCCTTCCGGCAGCCCACCTTCATAGCGGGGCCGACGCAGCCCCTTGGCCGCATATAGCGCATCGATCCGGGCCTGCGCGACTTCCATCTGGCCATGTTCCTTCAGCCAGTGCTCGGCCCGCTGATCGATGGCGGCGTTGAGGAAGAAGGCCAGCATGGTGGGCGCGGGACCGTTGATGGTCATGCTCACGCTGGTGGTGGGGCAGAGCAGGTCGAAGCCGGAGTAGAGCTTCTTGGCATCGTCCACGGTGCAAACCGACACGCCGCTGTTGCCCACCTTGCCGTAGATGTCGGGGCGGATGTGGGGATCCTCGCCGTAGAGCGTGACGCTATCGAAGGCCGTGCTGAGGCGCACGGCGGGCTGTCCCTGGCTCACGTAGTGGAAGCGCTTGTTGGTGCGCTCCGGCGTGCCTTCGCCCGCGAACATGCGGGTGGGATCCTCGCCCACGCGCTTGTATTCGAAAACGCCCGCCGTGAAGGGGAAGCGGCCCGGCAGGTTTTCCAGCAGCTGCCAGCTCAGCAGCTCGCCCCAGCCCGAATGGCCCGGCATGGCCACCTTGGGGATCAGGGTGCCACTGAGGGAGATCGTGTAATTCTCGGTGCGGATCTCGCGCCCGCGCACCACGTAGACATTCTCGGGCTCCGTGTAGCTGCGCTTCAACTCGGCCCAGTCGTGGATGAGGCGGCGGCTTTCGTTGTGCAGTTCGCCCAGGTGTTCCTGGTAGCGCTGGCGGAGCAGGAGGATGGCCGCGCCCTGCTCGCCCTCCACCGCTTCCGTGAGGTGGAGGCTGTCGTAGAAGGCGCCCGCCGGGGGCACCTTGTCACCCAGGGCCCGCAGGCTGGTCCAGAAGGCGTGGGACAACTCGGCGGTCTCGGCCTGCCGCTTCGCCCAGGTCTTGTAGCTCTGAACCGTGTCCGCGATCTCGGCCAGGTAGCGCACCCGCTCCGGCGGAATGATGGCGGCCCGACGGGGGTTCACTGCCTCGGCTTCCAGCTTGGGCGCCCAGCCCAATCCGGTCTTGGTGGCGATGGCCTTCACCAGGTTCACGAAGAGCCAGTTGGTGGCGGGGTCGTTGAATTGGCTGGCGCAGGTGGCGTAGACCGGCATGTCCTCAGTGGCTTCCGCGAAGCGCTTGTGGGCCCGCTGGTACTGCTTGCGCACATCGCGCAGGGCATCCTCGGCCCCGCGCTTGTCGGCCTTGTTCAGCACCACCACGTCGGCGAAATCCAGCATGTCGATCTTCTCGAGCTGGCTGGCGGCGCCATATTCGGGCGTCATCACGTACATGGCCAGATCCACCATGTCGGCGATTTCGCTATCGCTTTGGCCAATGCCCGCCGTTTCCACGATCACGAGATCGAAGCCCTCGGCCTTGGCGGCGGCGATGCTGGCCACGAGGGCCTCGCTGGTGGCGCGGTGGGCGGCGCTGCGGGTGGCCAGGCTGCGCATGAAGACGCGGTCGCGCAGCTCGGGATGGTAGAGCGAGTTCATGCGGATGCGGTCGCCCAGCAGGGCACCGCCGGTCTTGCGCTTGGTGGGATCCACGCTGAGCACCGCGACGCGCTTATCAGGGAAATCCACGAGGAAGCGGCGGAGGAGTTCATCGATGAGGGAGGATTTGCCCGCTCCACCGGTGCCAGTGATGCCGAGGACGGGCACCTTCTCGGCGGGTTCTTCAACCCGGCCCACGGCGCCCAACTCAATTTCTGTGATGGTCCGAGCCAACGGTTGCGCTGCGGGCCTGGTTCGTGGATCGAAATCGCAGCGGTCGACCATTTCGTCGATCATGCCCTGCAGGCCCATGTGGCGGCCGTCCTCGGGGCTGAAGATGCGGGCCACGCCGTAGGCTTCCAGCTCACGAATTTCATCCGGTGAGATGACGCCGCCCCCACCGGCGAAGACCTGGATGTGCCCGGCGCCCCGCTCCCGCAGAAGGTCCACCATGTACTTCAGGTATTCAACGTGGCCGCCTTGATAACTGGAGAGGGCAATGCCCTGGGCGTCTTCCTGAATGGCGGTTTCCACGATGTCCTGCACGGCCCGGTTGTGGCCCAGGTGGATCACCTCGCAGCCCGTGGCCTGGAGGATGCGCCGCATGATGTTGATGCTGGCGTCGTGGCCATCGAAGAGGCTGGCGGCTGTCACGAAACGCACCTTGTGCCGGGGCTGGTAGCCCTCGGCGGGGTGCAAAGCGGATGCAGGCGCAGTGTGTATAGACATGGAACCCCCGTTCGGGCGAAAGCTCAGTCTAGCGGCCCTTCCCAGGCAGCCGGAGAACTCAGTTCTCTTCCAGCAGGCCCACGGGGAACCGCTCTTCCATCAGGGCCTGCCGCTCCTTCAGATGCTGCAGCAGCGCCTTCCATTTGGGCAGGCCCCGGAGGGGCTCCAGCATGGGGCTCCGTTCGTACCAGGCGGTGCAGCCAAAGCCACGGGCGAAGGCCCGCAAGGCCATGTCCATGGCGCTGGCCCGGTCCCCCATCAGGGCATAGGCCTCCGCGAGGCGGATGGTGAATTCGCCATCCGGTTCCCGCATCCCGGTGCGTTCCCGATCATAGGCCTGCAGCTTCTTCCAGGCCTCCTTCTTACGCCCCTCGAGAATCAGGTCGTAGATCTCGCTCAGACGGAGGATGTTCGGGTAACCGTTTTCCAGGTGGGCCACGGCCTGAAACTCCCGTTGCGCCTGCTTGGGATGGCCCTGGATGAGGGCCAGGTAACCCCGGTAGAAGGGCAGCACGCCGGAGGCACTGCGCAAGTGTCCCGGCTGTTCCTGGAGATTGCCTTCAAAACGTGAGATTTCGCCTGTGTAGAGGCAGGTGATGTCCACGGCCTGGGGCTGTAATTGAGCAAAAGCCAGGTTGTCCCGGATGTCCATGGCCCGCCGCGCCAGGGGCAGCAGTCCCGCATTCCGAGCCGCGTAACCGATGCCGGTGAGCAGGGAGGGGTTGAAGGGTTGTTTCCGCCGGGCCTTCAACAACAGCCCCAGGGCTTCTCCCTGGTCGCCGATGTCCGATTTCAGTAGGGACAACAGCAGGGCCCCACGCGGGTGATTCGGCGCCAGCGCCAGCCCCCGGTGAAGAGCCGCTTCCGTTTCAGCGTGTTCCCGTCGGGAGGCCGCGGAGTTGTTGAGCAGACGGCGGTACCGAAGGTTGCCGAGCAAGAGCCAGGCGGTGGCACAATCCGGCTCCTGCAGGGTGGCCTGCTCCGCCAGGGCCAGCGCCTGATCGAGGTGATGATTCTGCAAGCGCCAGGCACCGGCTTGCGCCAGGCACCAGAACACTTTGTCCGCCTTCGGCACGAGATTCCCGGGGGATCCGGACATGGCCTGGGGGAAGGAGGCCAGAAACGCGGCCACGGCCTTCGCCGGTGGAAGCGCGTCCACCCGATGCTCGACCCATGGTACCGATGGTACCGGGGCCCCTTTGGAGATCTGCCTCCCCCAGACATGGCGATAGGAGAGCTGCAGCTGGTCCCCTTTGCGACGCGGGGCGGGCTGCAGGAGCAGGGTGCGCGACTGGGTCCGAAAGGGTTCCAAGTCCGTGGGCAGTTCCATCACGCTGGTGACGGCGAAACCTCCTTGGTGCTCCAACAAATCCTGGATCAGGGCGTTAAGGGCGCGTCCCTCCGCCACCTCCATTCCCGAATCGGCTGCTGGGGCAGGGGCGATGAGGAGCACGCGCAAGGGCGCCCGAACGCCCTGTTTGGCCATCAGCCAAGCCAGGATGCCACCCCCGATCAGAAGCGCAAGAAAGGCCGCCCCCAGGAAGAGGGCCGCAGAGCGGGGTCGGGAAACGGGCGCGGGCATTCCTACTACCTTAGAGTCCGAACTGGTTTGGCGTGAAGCGGAGCTGGAGCATCTCCTGTCTTGCCTCCAGGTGCTGGCGAAGGGCTTTCCAGCGCGCCATGCCCCGAATGGGCTCCAGAAAGGGACTCCCCAGGTACCAGCGCGTGCAACCAAAGCCCTGGCTGAAGGCCCGTCCTGCCTGCACCATGGCCTGGTTGGGGTCCCCCATCAGGGCGCAGGCTTCGGCCATCTTGAAGGTGAATTCCCCATCGGGCACCCGGAGTCCGATCCGCTCATCATCCAGGTGTTTCATCCGCTGCGCCGCGAGATCCCGCCGCCCCGCCACCACCGCCTCATACACGCCGGCCAACTGCTGGAATTGGCTGAAGCCTTCCTTCATGGCCTGACATTGCTTGAACCAGTCCCCTGCTGCGGCCCGGTCTCCGCGCAGGAGGGCCACATAGCCTCGGTAGAAACGGACCAGGACATTGCGGGGATCGCCCGGATGCTCCACCAGGCTGGCTTCAAAGCGCCCCAGGTCTCCCATATAGAGGTAGGTGTTCTCCGTGAGATCGGGGCCAAGGCCCGGCAGGAGCAGCTGATGTTCTCGGGTGCTGGCGCGATCAGCCAGGTCCAGCAAGCCCGCACAGCGCGCCGCGTAGGCCACTGCGTTGTAAAGGGAGGGGCTTGCCGGGTGGGCCCGCAGCCCCTCCTGCAAGACCAGGAATGCCTCCCGTTGATCCCCGGCATCGGTCTTCATCTGAGCCAACAGAAACACCGTCGGGGGGTGATTGGGTGCCAACTCCAGGGCGTTGCGGAGGAAGCGCCCGGCCTGCGCCTGTCCCTGGGGGTGCCCCTTGGGATCGAACATCAGTTTTCGGTACAACAGGTCTCCCCGCGCGAACCAGGCGGTGGCACAGCGGGGTTCCGCCTCGGTGACCTGTTGGGCCAGGTCAAGGGCGGCACCCAGACGCGAGCCCTGCCGATGCCACGCCATGGCCTGCATCAGCTTCCAGAAGCGCTCTGGATCCTCTGGCACCAAGCGGTCTGGGTCGAAGGCCTGGCTCGGCTGAAAGGGAAGAAGGCTCCTCAGGGCTTGAAAAGCGGCGGCAGGACCGCGGGGCGACACCTCGCTGCTCTGCCAGGCCGCTTCCCCCTTGGACCACAGGGAGGCCACGCGGGTGGTTCGAACCGTCAAGGCCAGCGATGAATTCACCCTGCGGGGCAGCACCTCTAGCAGCACGGCGGCATCCGGCAAGTGCGCCAACAGTTCCTGCGGGGGAAGGGCTGACACTTGGGTGAGCGAGGCAGGGGCCAGAGCCTCCAGGTCGTAGCCCACCAGATCCCAGACGGTTTGCCGCAAGTCAGGGTCCAGACCATCTCCCGTGATCCCTTGGGGCCGGATGAGCAGCACCTGAACCGGCCGCACCAGCCCCCGGCGATGCCACAGCCAAGTCACTCCCAGCCCCGCCAGCAGAAGCACGACCAACCCCCAGACCAGGGCCCGGAAGACACGAGGTGACATGAATGGTGCGAAACGACCTGACATGGCGACCTGAAAAGGGGTGTGGCCCAAGGTAACCCAAGTCCACAGCTCTCTGGAACGGTCTCCGCCCAGTAACCCCATAATCGTTCCGGGAGTCCCCATGCTTCGCCTCACCTTGATTGTCCTTCTGGCCCTGCCCTTGGTCGCGCAGTCCACACCCAAGTCCACACCCAAACCCACGCCCCAGGCCGAAGACGACACCATCAAGCGCTTCCGGGTCCACGCCCGACCAAGGCCCGTGGCCGCCTCCGCCTCCCTCAGCCCCGAAGAGCGGAACACCATCCGGCGCTTCAAGGAGACCAAGCCCAGCGTGGTGTTCGTCTCCGCGTTCATCGAGAATCCGAACCCCACCAACCAGGACGAGACCAGAATCCCGGCTGGCAGCGGCACGGGCTTCGTGTGGGACGAGTGGGGACACATCGTCACCAATCACCACGTCATCAGCAAGGAAGTGGACGGCAAGCTGTTGACGGATGCCAAGGAAGTCGAAATCACCCTGGGCAACGGAAAGGCCTACAAGGGGCGGGTGATCGGCGCCAGCTTCGCCTACGACATCGCCGTCATCCAGGTCTTCGCCCCCCTGGAAGCCATGCGGCCCATTCCCATCGGACACAGCGGTAGCCTGCAGGTGGGGCAGTCCGTCCTGGCCATCGGCAACCCCTTCGGCCTGGACCACTCCCTCAGCCGGGGCGTCATTTCCGCGTTGGGCCGGGAGATCTCCACCGGTTACAACACCCGCGTCAAGCAATCCATCCAGACCGACGCCGCCATCAACCCCGGCAACTCAGGGGGGCCCCTCCTGGACAGCAGTGGCCGTCTCATCGGCATGAACACCGCCATCGTGGCCACCCGGGGGGAAGGCTCCGTGGGCGTCGGCTTCGCCATGCCTGTGGATACCTTGAACCAGGTGGTTCCGATGCTCATTGACAAGGGCCAGATCGAACCGCCCCGCATGGGCTTCGAGGTGTTGAGTGCCTATGAGACCGAAGCCATTGGTGTTTCTCGCGGTCTCGTGGTGACCAAGGTGGATCCCGATTCCCCGGCCGGGCGCGCGGGGCTGAGGCCTGTCTCCAAGGATGCCTCCGGCCGCCTGGTGATGGGCGACATTCTCCTGGGCTACCTCGGCGAACCCCTCAACAACCCCGGCCAGTTCATGGCCTTCCTGGAATTCCTGGCCATGAACCGGATCAAAATGGATGAGGTCGTGTTCGACGTGCTCCGCGACGGCCAGATCATCAAGGTCGTACTGAACCTTAAAAAGGGAAAGGCTGGTGAGAAGGAGAGACTCCAACCCACCAGCATTTAATCCCGTTTCAAGCAGGGCCTACTTCTTTCCGGACACCTGGATCATGGGCGTGGCGCCGCCCATGGGGGTGATGATGAGATTGCCCTTGGCGCCGATGTCACGCAGGGCCTGAATGCGCTGGTACTCGATGATCTGGGGTGTGAGGCTCTGGCTCACGATCTGCTGGGCCTTGGCCTGGCCTTCGGCCTCGATGCGCTTGCGCTCCGCTTCCTGTTTTTCCTTTTGCAGCACGAAGGCCATCTTTTGCGCGTCCTGATCCGCGCTGATCTTGTCATTGATGGATTTGGTGATCTGCTCCGGCAGGATGACGTTGCGAAGCAGCATCTGCTCCAGGGTGATGCCACGCTTCTCGAAGGAGGCCTTCAGGGTCTTGGTGACCTGGTCCACGAAGGACTGGCGCTTGGAGGTGTAGAGCTCTGTGGCGGACAGGGCAGCGGCGGCATCCCGCAGGCTGGCGCGGATCTCACTGCGCACGATGCGGTCCTCCACGTCCGGACCGATGGTGCGGTAGATCTCGGGCAGCCGGGCCAGTTGCAGGGCGTAGAACACAGTGGCGTCCAGCTTGACCGTGAGGCCATCGCTGCTGATGACGGAGATGGAATCATCCCCTCGCTTCTGGCCTTCATCGGCCACGTTGGACATGGTGTAGTTGCGGGTGCGGACTTCCATTTCCCTGACCTGGGCCATGGGATTGATGAAGTGGAGGCCCGAAGCCAGCGGCTCGTCGCTCACCTTGCCGAACAGCTCCTGCACACCCGCATAGCCCGCAGGCACTACCACGGCCATGGAGGCCAGCATGACCACCACGCCCAGCCCGAGGCCGATCCACTGCAGCATGGCCAATCGGGCGGACAGGGGAAATTCAACTTTGGTCTTCCAGCGCCAGGCCAGTACACCAACCACGAGTAGAAGAACGGCGATCAGTATCAAAGAGCACCTCCAGGGGGGGCGTCAGCTTAACAGGCATTCATGACCTGGATGTAACAGGGCTCCCGGAAGCCCTGTCAGTGCTGATGCCCGTGCTGTTCGGGGGGCGGGGCCACCAGTTCTGGAGCCTTGGCCGGTCGCACCCGGGGATCGAGAAAGCGCAGGGGAACCTTCAGGGGCGTGTCCTGATTGGAACATTCGAGCACCAACAAGGCCTCCACGTTCTTCCCAGTGCGGCGCACGCGCAGGGTATGCCGTTCAGAGGCGAGTCCGGGCCGATCGATCAATTCGAAACCCTTGCCCTGCACCTCCGCCTTGGTGATCTTGAAGGCCTTGCCATCCCGGGCCGTCAGCTCCAGACCCAGCAGGGTTGTCATCAGATCGCTGAACACAAGACGCGAAGGACTGGCCATCACAGGCGTGGCGATGCGCCAGTCCACATACAGCGTGAAGAGGGGCTGCTTGGGTCCGTTGGTGGCCACCTTGATGACTTCCAGGCCCGCTGAGGTACCAGCCTTGAGGCGTCCGGGCCGGAGAATGACGCGCAAGTCCGCCGTGGTTCCTTCGTGCAGCAGGTCCGCCTCCATATAGGTAGGCAGCTCGCTGACCAGGACCAGCTTGAGGGGTTCCCCGCCTTCCCGCTTGAACTGAAAGCGGGTCTCCGGGGCTTCATGGGGGGCCACGTCGCCGAGGCTCTTGCGTGCTGAATCCACCGCCACTTCAGGGCGGATCACCATGTCGTAGCGCAGGATGTAACTGGGCTGGCCCGGGTCATCGGTGCCCAGACGCACGGCCCCCTTGATGAACCCCTCCAGGCCCGTGGGGTCCACCTTGACCTTCACCATCCGCACCTCGCCGGGCTTCATAGGGTCGGCGATCTGCGCCTCGTCAAGGGTCAGCCCCAGGGAGAGATCCAGCAGCCGGAAACGAAAGGGCCGGTCATGGATGCTGCGGATGCCATAGACCGCCTCGCGGGCTTCCCGTGGGCCCACACTGCCGAGATGCACGGGAAAGGGCGTGGTCAGTTCGATGCGGGCTGGGGGAACGGGATCCGGCTTGGGCGCCGCTGCTGCCCCCGATGCTGGCGCTGATACTGGCGCTGGTGTCTGTGTCAGCGCCGGCGCCGGCGCCGGCGTCGAAACCTGGAGCAAGACGAGGGCGGCGGGAATGAACATCGTGGATCCTGGGAGGGCCTTCCAGTGTGCCGCGAGAGCCCATTCCCGCTGAACGTTAATTGCTGTTAAGACTTCACGGCCTGTCTCCCGGTATCCTGTGAAACGTATGAGCGACGTACGCCGCGAGCGGGATTCCCTGGGTGAACGCGACATTCCAGCGTCGGTTCGGTACGGCATCCACACCCAGCGTGCCCTGGAAAACTTTTCCCTGCTGGGCCGGGCCGTGCATCCAGAGTTGGCCCGGGCCTTCGGGGCCGTGAAGCTGGCGGCCCTGCGCGCCAACCGCTCTCTCGGCTACTTCCCGGATGCGGCCAAGGCCGAGGCCATGGCGATGTCCTGTCAGGAGTTGCTGGATGGAACCCTGGTGCCAGAAATCCTCGTGGATGCCCTGCAAGGTGGCGCAGGCACCTCTACCAACCTGAATGTCAACGAGGTGCTGGCGAACCGCGCTCTGGAACTCCTTGCAGAGGTCCACGGCGCCTACGATCGCGTCTCGCCCCTGGACGATCTGAACCTTCACCAGAGCACCAACGACACCTTCCCCACGGCTCTGCGCATCGCGGCCATCTGGGGCTTGCGTGAGCTGGAACGGCAGGTGGTGGCCCTCCAGGAAGCGTTCCAGCTCAAGGAGAAGGCCTTTGCCCACATTGTGAAGGTCGGCCGCACGGAAATGCAGGATGCCGTGCTGGTGACCCTGGGCCGTGAGATGGGCGCCTACGCGGAGGCCCTCAATCGCGACCGCTGGCGCCTGGGTAAATGTGAAGAGCGCCTGCGGGTGGTCAACCTGGGCGGCACGGCCATCGGCACGGGTCTCGCCGCGCCTCGTGACTATATCTTCCGCGTGGTGGACGACCTGCGCGAGATCACGGGCCTTGGCCTGGCCCGCGCTGAAAACCTCGTGGAAGCCACGCAAAATGCGGATGTCTTCGTGGAAGTTTCCGGCCTGCTCAAGGCCCTGGCCACCAACCTCATCAAGATCAGCGGCGATCTCCGGTTGCTGTCCAGCGGCCCCGAAGCAGGCCTGGGCGAGCTGCAACTTCCCCCGCGCCAAGCCGGTAGTAGCATCATGCCCGGCAAGGTGAATCCTGTGATTCCCGAAGCCGTGACCCAGGCCGCGATCCTCGCCATGGCGCATGATCAGGCCCTGAGCTTCGCCATTTCCCTGGGCAGTTTGGAATTGCAGGCCTTCCTGCCCCTGGTGGCCCATAGCCTGCTGGAGAGCCTGGATCTCCTGGCCCGGGCCTGCGACCTTCTGCGCCGACATTGCATCGAAGGCCTCGAAGCCAACGAGGCCCGCTGCCGCGGCCATGTGGAGAACGGCACCGCCGCAGCCACAGCCCTGCTCCCGCTGCTGGGCTACGAAAGGACCTGCCAACTGGTGGCCGAGACGCAACGACGGGGCCGGGGACTGAAAGAGACCGCCCTCGCCCTGGGTTGGGTCAAGGCCGAACAGTTCGATGAGCTCACCAGCCCCGAAGCCGTGGGGCGGCTGGGCACCCGGATGTCTCCTTCACCCGGGATACCTTAGACCAGGCAGCTCCTCCCGCGTGTCTTCTCCCAGCCAGTCTTGTTTCTTCTCTGCTGATCCAGGTTCTAAACACCACAAGGCCCTCGGCGCTCCCATGCAATCCACACCCAAATCCCTCCGCCTCCACATCGGGCTCTTCGGTCGCCGCAATGTGGGCAAGTCTTCGCTGCTGAACGCCATCACGCGGCAGCAGGTGTCCATCGTTTCAGCGTTCGCCGGCACCACCACGGATCCCGTGGAGAAGCCCATGGAACTGCTGCCCTTGGGCCCCGTGCTGTTCGTGGATACGGCGGGGGTGGATGACGAAGGCGCCCTGGGGGAGCTGCGCATCGCTCGGACGAAGGCCGTTTTCGACCGTGTGGATTTGGGCGTGATCGTCACGGAAGCTGGCAGCTGGGGAGACTTCGAAGGGCGGCTGCTGACGGAACTGCAAGCCCGCAAGGTTCCCGTGGTGGTCGTACTGCACAAGGCGGATCTTCAAGGGCCCACCGAGGCCGAGCGGGCCGACATCGAAGGCATGGGTGCCGCACCGGTAACAGTGTCTTCCGTGACCGGCGCGGGGCTGCCGGACCTGCGGGAAGCGCTGTTGCGCGCGGCACCCAGCGATTTCTTCGACAACCGACGACTGGTTTCGGATCTGGTTCCTCCGGGTGAAGTCGCTGTGCTGGTGGTGCCCATTGACAAGGAAGCCCCCAAAGGACGGTTGATCATGCCCCAGGTCATGGCCATCCGCGATCTGCTGGACGGCGAATCCATGGTGGTGGTCTGCCAGGAACGGGAACTGAAAAACGCACTGGCCTCACTGAAACGTCCACCCGCGCTGGTGGTGACGGATTCCCAGGCTTTCTTGAAGGTGGCTGCGGATGTCCCCAAAGAGGTGCCCATGACCTCTTTCTCGATTCTCATGGCGCGTTTCCAGGGCGACCTCGTCGAACAGGTGCGCGGCACTTTGGGCATCGACCGGTTGAAGGGCGGGGATACGGTGCTCATCGCCGAAACCTGCGCCCACCACCCCATCGGCGAAGACATCGGCCGAGTGAAGATCCCCCGCTGGCTCACCCAGTACGTGGGCTCCAAACTGGAATTCAGACATATCCAGGGCCGCGACTTTCCCCAGGATCTGAGTCCCTACCAGCTCATCGTCCACTGCGGGAACTGCACCGGGAACCGCCGCGAGATGCTCTCCCGCATTCACCGCAGTCGCCTGGCCAACGTTCCCCTCACCAATTACGGACTGACCATCGCGTACTCTTTGGGCATTTTCGAACGCGCGCTCACACCGTTTCCTGCGGCACTGGACATCTTTCGCCAGGAAGGCCAGTGATGATGATGAACACCGGCGAGGCCAGTCCGACGGGCTCCGCCACCGACGCATCCTTTATTAAGGTGATTGGCGAATGACCATGATTTCCCGCAACCTCTCCTCCCTGCCCAAACGCGATGTCTATCGCATCCTCTCCAGTCTGGTGATCCCCCGTCCCATCGCCTGGATCACCACCGTGAATGGCGAGGGGCGGGTCAATCTCGCGCCCTTCAGCAGCTTCATGGGCATCTTCGGACCGCCCATGGTGGCGGTCACCCTGGGGCGCCGCCGGGATGGCTCGCTGAAAGACACACACCGCAACCTGAGGGAACGTGGCGAGGCCGTGGTGCACATCGCCGACCTGCCTTTGCTGGAGGCCCTCCATGCCAGCGCCGCAGAAGTGGAGCCCGACATCAGCGAGGTGGAGCGGCTGGGGCTCGCCATGGCGCCTTCCTTGCAGGTCGCCCCTCCCCGGTTGGTGGAGGCCCCCGTGGCCTTGGAGTGTCGGCTGAATCGTGAGCTGGAGTTGGGGCCTGGTTCCACCTTGGTGCTGCTGGATGTCCTCGTGACCCACGCCGCCGAACGCATCTGGAGCAGCGACCACGACTGCGCCGATGCCAGCTGCTGGACGCCCCTTTCGCGACTGGCCTCGGTGGCTGGCCCCAACTACGGCACCTTGGGACAGACGTTCCGCCTAGGGGCGTCAGAACTGCCCTGAGGCAGTCAGTCCCAGTGACGAATCCAGGCCGGATCGTACTTGCTGTCGAGGGTTCTCGGTTCTGCCTCGAGGGTGACCTGTTCGATGCCCAGCGCCCGCATGGCGGCCAGGAGGGACTCGGCCCGCTGGGTCTGGAGGGTGGTCGACAGGGACTTGGTGGCGGGCACCTGCACAGCCCACCGTCCGGCGTGGCCCCAGGTCTCCACCCAGGTTTCCATTTTTCTCAGGCCGGCCGGACTGAGCTCGGCCTGCTGCGGCAGGAAGAAGATGATTCCTTCCTGGGGCGGTGCTTCGATGCGGGCGCTGGGTGCCGGAATCAGGGGAAAGGGATCGGCGTTGAGCGGTGCTAGAGCCGGCATCCAGGTCAGCATTTCCACCAACACCAAGTCACCCTTCAGCGGGTAGGATGAGCCGTTGGGTTCGAAGGTCGACTCGGCCTTGTCATCGCGGATCTGGGTCACCCGGAGGTACCCGAGGGCCCGGACTTCGCCCGGCCGTCGCACGATCAAGCGATCACCGATGTGGAGACCGCGATCCTGGCCCCCATTCAAACAGTAGATCCGATCAGCGGACTCATAGGGTGGCGGGCCGCGCCGCTCCACCGAAACGATGTGCAGGGGATCCTGGGCGCCCAGGGCGCCGACAAGGCCGAAGCAAAGGAGAGACCACCGCATGCTGTCCTTATCGGCCAGCCGGGGCCTTCAGCCTTAGAAAGGCCGGATTCCCAGTTCCCGGAGGAGGTCCCCCAGCAGGTAGAGCGAGCCCGTCACCAGGCGTGGCGCTTCGGCCTGGGCCCGGAGGTGAGCCGCGGCCTGCCGCAGCGTGAGCATGGAGGTCTCAAGATTCCAGGCCTCGCCGAGCGCCTGGGCCGTGGCGTAACGGGGCGCATCCCCCTGCACGAAGGTCACAGACAAGGGACGCATCCGTTTCAGTTCCTGGGCCACACCCGCCAGATCCTTGTCACCCATGGCACCCATATAGAGATGGGGACGCACCCCGCAGGCCAGGGCATGGTCGGCCAAGGCACGGGCGCCATCCACGTTGTGGGCACCATCCATCCAGACGCCCACCAGTTCCGGCACCTGCCACAACCGACCCGGCCAGCGCGCCTCGGCCACTCCTGACCACAGCCGGTCCTCCGGAATCGGGAAGCCCAAGGCCTGCAGCTGACGAATGGTTTCAAAGGCGGTGGCCAGGTTGTCCAGCTGATGGAGCCCTGCGAGTCCGACCCGCCGGCCCTCCACTCGGGAGTGATCCCAGCGAATGTCGGCGGGCCCCAGTCCAGGGGCCGGATGCAGCGTGGGTGCGCAGGCCAGAAGACCACGGATCCAGTCCGGATCCAGGCTCGGGCCCAGCACCAGCGGACGCCCATCGCGAGCCGTACAGAGTTTTTCGCGGGCGATGGCCTCACGGGTATCACCTAGATATTGTTGGTGGTCGAGACCCACCGTGGTGAGCACCGTGAGGATGGGTTCCGTGGCGTTGGTGGCATCCCAGCGCCCGCCCATGCCCACTTCCACCAGCGCCACTTCCACGCCAGTCATGCGGAAGGCCGACAGAGCTGCCGTGATCATCAACTCGAAGTAGGTGGCCTGCAGGCCAAGCCGGGCCTCGGCCTCGAAGGCCTCGCCCAATAGCAAGTCCAGAGCACCTTCACCAACGGGTTCGCCATCCACCCAGATGCGCTCGGTGACATCCGCCAGATGCGGCGAGGTGGTCCATCCCACCACGAAACCTGCGGCCCGCAGCATGTGCGCCAGGAAGGCGCCTGTGCTTCCCTTGCCGTTGGTGCCGGCGATGAGCACGATGGGAAAGCCTTCGTCCGGTCGGCCCAAGCTGTTCAACAGAGCCTGGATGTTCTCCAGGCCGCACTTGATGCCAAGGTGTCCCCGCTCCTGCAGACGCGGGATGAAGACGGGCTTGAAGGCGTCGGCCATCTATTCCCTGGGCGCTGGCATCATCCACGCCAGGCAGGCGGCGATGAAGTCCTTGAGGTGGTCGCGGGTCACGACCTTGTCCACCATGCCGTGAGCCTGGAGGAATTCTGAACGCTGGAATCCTTCAGGCAGGCTCTGCTTGATGGTCTGTTCGATGACGCGCGGCCCGGCGAAACCGATGAGCGCCTTGGGCTCGGCGATGTTCAGGTCGCCCAACATGGCATAGCTGGCGCTCACGCCGCCGGTGGTGGGGTCCGTGAGGAGGCTGAGGTAGGGCAGGCCGGCCTTGTCGAGCTTGGCCAGGGCCGCGCTCACCTTGGCCATCTGCATGAGAGAAAGGGTGCCCTCCTGCATGCGGGCCCCACCGCTGCAACTGACGATGATGAAGGCGCACTGCTTTTCGAGGGCGCGTTCGGCTCCGAGCCGCAGCTTCTCGCCCACGACACTGCCCATGCTGGCGGCCAGGAAATCAAAATTCATGATGGCGGTGACCACCGGGATGGCGGACAA
>JAYVRY010000294.1:0-11758 GCA_043775845.1 Acidobacteriota bacterium | reverse complement strand
GATGAAGCAGGATCGCCAACTCAGCTGGGTGCATCAGACAAGTTTAGGGGCCGTTTCGAAATAGCCAGCGCTTTTCTGGCTCGTTCGTTACGGCGCCTTATGTCGCTCCCCACCCTGGATGGCGGGCAATTTTGGATAGCGACCTAGACGCTTTTCAAAAGGCGAAAAATTGGCGTAAGCTGGAGCACCTATGGAACACATTCACATCAAGGGTGCCCGCGAGCACAACCTCAAGAACTTCGACCTCTCCCTCCCGCGCAACCAGCTGGTGGTGATCACGGGGCTATCGGGCTCAGGCAAGTCGAGCCTGGCCTTCGACACCCTCTACGCCGAGGGCCAGCGGCGCTATGTGGAAAGCCTCTCGGCCTATGCCCGGCAGTTTCTTGATCAGATGGAAAAGCCCGATGTGGACAGCATCGAGGGCCTATCGCCCGCCATCTCCATCGAGCAAAAGACCACCAGCAAGAACCCCCGCTCCACCGTGGCCACGGTGACGGAGATCTACGATTACCTGCGCCTGCTCTACGCCCGCACGGGCAAACCCACTTGCGTGGCCTGCGGCAACGCCATCGCCAGCCAGACCATCCAGGAGATGACCGATCAGATCCTGGCCAAGCCCGAAGGCACCAAGCTGCAGCTCCTGGCCCCCGTGGTGCGAGGCCGCAAAGGCGAGTACAAGAAGCTGCTGCAGGACCTCATGAAGCGCGGCTACATCCGCGCCCGCGTCAACGGCACCATGCTCGATCTCACCGAGGGCATCCCCGATCTCGACAAGCAGAAGAAGCACACGCTGGAAGTGGTCATTGATCGCTTGAAGGTGAGCCCCGCCATCCAGTCGCGGCTGGCAGACAGCCTGGAGATCGCCTGCAACCTGGCGGAGGGCACGGCCCTCGTGGATCTCGACGGCAAGGAACAGTTCTTCTCCAGCAAGCTAGCCTGTAACAACACCAAGTGTTCGAAATTCGGCCAGGGCCTGCCGGAGCTGGAGCCTCGCTCCTTCTCCTTCAACAGTCCCTACGGCGCATGCCCCACTTGCGATGGCCTGGGCTTCAAGCGCCAGTTCGCCGAAGAGCTGATCATTCCCAATCCCTCGCTTTCCATTGCCGAAGGCGCCATCCAGGCCAGCGGCTGGCGGAGTGTGAGCGAAGATGGGTGGCGTTCCCAGCTCATGGACCAGCTGGCCAAGAAGCTGAAATTCAGCCTCGACATGCCTTGGAAGAAGTTGCCCGCAGACATCCGGCGGCTGCTGCTGCACGGCACCGAGAAGGAAATGCGCTTCACCTACGAAAGCAAGCGCAATCGCTACGACTTCGTTCATCACTTCGAAGGCATCATCGGCAACCTGGATCGCCGCTACCGCGAGACCAGCAGCGAAGAGATCCAGGCGGAACTGGAGCAATCCATGCGCATCATCCCCTGCGAGGACTGCGGGGGAAAGCGTTTGAAGCCCGAAGTACTGGCGGTCTATGTTGGTGGCCTGCACATCGCCGATGTGGTGGCCCAAAGCGTACGGGATTCCCGCAAGTGGTTCGCCGATTTGGCGCTCGAAGGCAAAGACGCGATCATCGCCGAAAAGGTGCTGAAGGAGATCCGCGAGCGTCTGGGCTTTCTCGATGACGTGGGCCTCGGCTACCTCACGCTGGATCGCAGCGCCGCCACGCTGTCTGGCGGCGAAGGCCAGCGCATCCGCCTGGCCACGCAGATCGGCAGCAAGCTCCAGGGTGTGCTCTACGTGCTCGACGAACCCAGCATCGGCCTACACCAGCGCGACAACCTGCAGCTCATCAAGACCCTTCAAGAGATGCGCGACCTGGGCAACACGGTGCTGGTGGTGGAGCATGATCTGGAGACCATCCTCGCTGCCGATCACGTGGTGGACATGGGCCCCGGCGCGGGCGAACACGGCGGCATGGTCGTGGCCCAAGGCACGCCGGATGAAATATCTAAGACACCGGGTTCCATCACCGGCGACTTCCTCTCCGGCCGCGATGCCATCCCTGTGCCCCGCAAGCGCCGCAGGGCTTCGCGCGGTTACCTGTCCGTGCTCGGCGCCGAAGAGAACAACCTCAAGAAGGTGGATGCGGAGTTCCCCATCGGGCTGGTGACTTGCGTGACGGGGGTGTCGGGTTCCGGCAAGAGCACCCTGGTGAACGAGATCCTGTACAAGGCCCTGGCCAACCAGTTGCACCAGGGTGTGCACATCGTGGGCAAGCACAAGGCCCTCAAGGGGCTTGAGGCCATCGACAAGGTCATCGACATCGACCAGGCCCCCATCGGCCGCACGCCCCGCAGCAACCCCGCTACCTACACGGGCCTCTTCACGCCCCTGCGCGAACTCTTCGCCCAGCTGCCCGAAAGCAAGGCCCGCGGCTATGCGCCGGGCCGCTACAGCTTCAATGTGAAGGGGGGCCGCTGCGAAAAGTGCGAAGGCGATGGCGTCCTCAAGATCGAAATGCACTTCCTCCCGGATGTCTATGTCACCTGCGAGCAGTGCAAGGGCAAGCGCTACAACCGCGAAACCATGGAAATCCACTACAAGGGCAAGAGCATCTCCGATGTGCTGGCCATGACGGTGGAAGAAGCGCTCACCGTTTTCGCCCCCATCCCCGTGCTAGCCAACAAGCTGCAAACCCTCATGGACGTGGGCCTGGGCTACATCCGGCTGGGCCAGAGCGCCACCACGCTGTCGGGCGGCGAAGCCCAGCGCGTGAAGCTGGCCAAGGAACTGAGCAAGCGTGCCACGGGTCGCACCGTCTACATCCTGGACGAACCCACCACGGGCCTGCACCTGAAGGACATTCAGAAGCTCCTGGAGGTCATCACGCGCCTAGTTGAGACTGGCAACACCATCATCGTCATCGAGCACAACCTCGACGTGATCAAAACGGCCGATTGGATTCTCGATCTGGGCCCCGAAGGCGGTGGCGAAGGCGGCCGCATCATCGCCGTGGGCACGCCCGAAGATGTGGCCAAGCGGAAAACCAGCATCACGGGGAAGTACTTGGCGCCCTATTTGAAGTAGACCTCAGGCGTATTGATCCACCCGCCCGCCTACGCCACTGCCTGCGGCCATCATCTTGGCCAGGTCCGCGCCTTGTTCGGCACTGATGTCGAGGGTCTTCTTCAGCATGCTGACCGCGACTTGGCTCTGCACATTGGCCTGAGCCATGGCGACGGAACTGGCAGCGCTGACTTCCATAGAGACCTCGTCAGATCTTTATCGGATGTGCGGCTTTCGGACTTGAGCGGCCCGAAGAAGGGCGGCGGCATCCTGAACGGGCGCGTTGGCGGCCACGGAGGCCCGATTCTCGGCGGCGATGGCCTCAAAGACCTCGCGCCGATGCACTTGAACGCTCCGGGGGGCCTTGATGCCGAGGCGAACCCCATCCTTGGAGATGCCCAGGACGATGACCTCGACCTCGCCTCCGATGACGATGGACTGCTCCGGTTTTCGGGTGATGACCAGCATAGAGGGAGGTTACCAGGGCCGTTCAGTCTTGAACCAGGATCGGGAAACGGAGCGGGAACTTGTCCGAGTTGAGGATGATCTGGAAACCCAGGCGGGTCTTCACGTTCACCACCAGGGGACCCGCCAGGTTGGTGGTCATCTGCCGGGGATCCTCGGGGACCACCACCAGCGTGAGGATGAGGGCATCCCCGGGGGCTTCCAGGGCGAGGGCCTCGGCCTCTTCCTGGCCCAGGGGCACCTCGTAGTCCTTCTTCACGGCGACGGGGTCGATGCAGATGAAGGACACTTCCGCAGCTTCCACGGACTGGAGGAACTTCAGCGGGTAGGCATCTCGGGGCTCCACGAGCTGATAGGTCGTGAGCTGCTCGAAGCCCAGCAGGCCCTTGGGAAACGTGAGGAGCACCCCTTCATCGAAGAAAGGGGAGGATTCGCGCGGGGCATTCGGGTCAGGTGTCATGGTCGTCCAGGGTTGTTCCAAATCAACGCATCGGACGATTCGGGATCTTCCTGAGTTTCATCGGCTCCTTCGGCAAAGACGGCCCACAGGGCATCCAGCCGTTTGCGGCGGAAACGGGGGTTGGAGATGGTGCGCTCCAGGGCCTCCTTGGTGGCGGGGGGATGGCTGAGCCGGGCCGTGAGCCAGCGGTTGCCCAACTCCATGACGGCGCCCACATCGCCTTCGTTGCCCCAAACCCAGCGAAGGGCCGTGAGCTTCATGGCCCGGTCGACGGCCAGGTCGCCAAGATGCTTCACCTTCTCTACCACTGGGTCGTGCTTGGGGGGCACGTAGGCACGCACCCGCTTCAGCAGGTGCCGCATCTCCTTGGGCAGACTGGCCAGGCGGGGGCCGATCTCGGGATGCTCGCGGTGGGCATCGCATTCATCCGCCAGGATGCGCAGCAGGGGCAACAGCAGGGCCGCATCCCGGCTGGCGTAGCTGATCTGGGCCTCGCGGAGAGGGCGGATCATCCAGTTGGAATCCTGTTCTTCCTTGGGGATGTCGAGGCCCAGCTTGAGTTTGGCCATGGTCTTGAGGCCCGGCTGGGGGTAGCCCAGGGCGCGGGAAAGCAGCATGGTGTCGAAGATGCTTTCGGGCACCACGTCGTAAAGCCGCTTGAAGACCACGCCATCGCCGGAGAAGTCGTGGACGATCCAGGGCACCTGGGCCATGGCCTGCAGGGCGGGCCGCATGAGGTCCCCCAGGGGAATGGGATCCACCAGCCAGGCCTGGTCGTGCGTGGCCACCTGCATCAGCGCGAGCACACAGTGGTGCACGCCCGTGAGGCTGCATTCGATGTCCACGGAAAGCACGCCCGCCGCATGCCACTGAGGCAGGGCCTCTTGCAGCTTTTCCGGCGTGTCCACATAGGTCGTGGGAAGGTCGAAGTGATCAAGCACCATGGGGTCAGTATGCCAGTCCGGTACCATGAACCCTTGTCACGATCTGCGAGGCACCATGAACCGCTCTCTCTTCTGGACCACCTTCGGCACCGTCTTCCTGGCGGAAGTGGGCGACAAGACCCAACTCGCCGCCATGACGGCCACCGTGCGCAGCGGTCAGATCTGGACCGTCTTCCTGGCCGCCAGCGCGGCCTTGGTGTGCGCCACGGCCATCGGCGTGGCCGTGGGCGGCGTGCTGTTCAAATACATTCCTGAGGCGGCCATCAAGTGGGCGGCCGGGACCGCCTTCATCGTGGTGGGGCTGTGGGTGTTGACCAAGGGCTGACGCGGCTCTTCTTCGATGGTGACTGCAGTCTCTGCAGCGGCGCCGTGCGCTTTGTGGCGCGGCGGGATCCGTCGGAAACGATTCGATTCGCGCCCTTGGGTGGGGCCACCTTTCAGCGGCTGATTCCGGAGCGGGATCGGGCAGGGCTTCCAGATAGCTTGGTGGTGTTGACCCCAGAAGGAGATCGGCTGGTGCGATCAGTGGCCCTGATTCACCTCCTGCGGCGGATGGGTCCGGGTTGGCGCTTCCTGGGCGGATGTTTGACTTGGATGCCACGGTTTTTTCTGGATGGGGCCTATCGCACGATTGCTTGGATTCGACATTCAAGCCCAACATGTTCAAGAGATGGGCAATCAGTGGACGACCGCTTCGATCCATAGAGATAAAAAATTGTCACAAAGCCCATAGGCCCCGCACCCCATGGATAGAACAGCACCAACAGCTTGATCGACCCGCTTCGGGGGATCCGGTTCTGTTCATCACATGCGGGGCCGCCAAGCGGCTCCAGATGCGGCTCTGTCCGCACGGAGGATTCATGATCACGAAACTCATCGGTGTCGCCACCCTCTTCACCGCAGGTTCCCTCATGGCGAGCGGCTCCACCACCATCGCCGCCACTCCCGTCCACAGCTTCGGTGCCGAGGCTGCTCTGACCCAGGCTGGCGAGTGCGGTGCGAAGGATGCGAAGGATCAGGACAAGGCCCCCGCCAAGGCGAAGGATGGCAAGGCCAAGGACGGCTCCTGCGGCAAGGGTTCCTGCGGCAGCAAGGACAAGAAGGCCAAGAAGGATGGCAGCTGCGGCAAAGACAAGAAGGCGCACAAGGATGGTTCCTGCGGCAAGGATCACAAGGACGGTTCCTGCGGCAAGGACAAGGAAAAGAAGTAGCGCGCAGGAGAGCGTTATGACTCAGGACAGGTTCACCGGCGTGGGGCTGGGGCTTCGCCGCCCGCACCTGGAACGGGTGGCGGGGATGGAAGCCCATGGCGTGCCCTTCTGGGAAACCTGTCCTGAGAACGTGGTGAGAGATGGAGGTCGCCCGTTTCGCTTGACCTCTTCCATTCTCGATCGCGACCCGGTGCTCACCCACGGGTTGACCATGTCGGTGGGCGGTTTTGACGCCTGGGACGAGGACTACTTGCGGGAGCTGGACCGTTTCCTGGTGCGCACGGGAACGCCCTGGCATTCCGAGCACCTCTGCTTCACCAGCGTGGACGCCAACTGCCTCCACGAGTTGTTGCCCCTGCCCTTCACCCGCGACGCGGTGCGCCACACCATCGCCCGTGCCAAGGATCTGCAGGCTCGACTGCCGGTGCCCTTGCTGCTGGAAAACATCACCTACTACGCCGAACTGGGCGCTGCTGAAATGGACGAGGCCGATTTCATCACGGCCGTGCTGGAAGGCGCGGACACCGGCTGGCTGCTGGATGTGAATAACGTCTATGTGAACGCCCTCAACTTCGGTTTCGATTCCAAAGAATGGCTCTCCCGCATGCCGTTGGACCGGGTGACCCAGATCCACATCGCCGGCCACAAGCAGTTCGGAAACCTCACCCTCGACACCCACGGGGCCGATGTCATCGATCCTGTCATCGAGCTCATGCAGTGGACCTTGGGCCGCCTGGGGCGCCCCGTGCCGGTGCTGCTGGAGCGGGACAACCACATTCCCGACCTGGGGCTGCTCATGGCGGAGCGTGAACGTCTCCAGGCGGCCTACGACCAGGTCTTCGTGCCTTCGGGGGTGCGCCATGCCTGAGAGCCGTACCTGTCACCTTCAACAGGCCATGGCCGCGCTGATATTGGATGAGGACGAAACCGCCCTGGAGGCCGATCCCGGCCGCGTGGCCCGCCGCTATGGCCTTTCGGGCGCCGACCAGGAGGCCTTCCGCAGCCAGGGCGAAGCCCTCATGACCTACCGCGAACTGGCCCGCATGAGCCTCATCGAACCCTTGGAAACCATGTTCCCGGTGCTGAAGGCACTGCTCGACGGGGCGGGAATGTGGGATGGCTGCGTGCAGCAATTCCTCGATGCCCGCGTCATCCGCAGCGGCCATTACCGTGACATCGCGCCCGCTTTCCTGGGCTGGCTCGCCGCCACGGCCTGGGGCCAGGACCGCTGGCCCTTCCTGCTGGAGTTGGCCCACGCCGAAATCCTGGAGGTGCTGGTGGCCCGCTACCCGGATTCCGACCCGCCGCTGGGCCTCCATGCCGAAGCTGGGCCCACCGATCGGGTGGTGCTCGATGCGGCCACGCAGATCGTGTCCTATGGCCACGCCGTGCATCGGGTCAGCGAACAGTCGCCCCTGCCCGAAGCCAGGCCCACCCACCTCATCGCCTTTCGGAATGGGGATGGCGAGGCGCAGCTGCTGGAGCTGACGCCAGCCACCGCGGCTTTCCTCGTTCAGGCGCAGCAGGGTTCGTGGACTGCAGCCGCAGAAGCGTTGATGCTCCCGGACCGGGCCCCTTTGTTCACCCTCTTGAAAGACCTCCATCGCGATGGTGCCATCGCGGGATTCCAACCCACTTCCTAGCCCCGAGGCCCCGATGCGCTTCCGTTTCCTCCTGCCGGCCCTGCTGCTGGCCTTACCTCTCACGGCCCAGACCAAGGTCTTCCGGCTGGATGAAAACCACACGGTGTTCGGCTTTAAGGCCGGCACCCTGCTCTTCGATGTGCCAGGCCGCTTTATGAAATTCAGCGCCGACATCCAAGGCGATCCCGCCACGCTCGAAGGCGCGAAGGTGCGCATCGAGATCGATGCCAAGTCGCTGAACACCGCCAACAAGAGCCGGGACGAGCACCTGAGGTCGGATGATTTCTTTGACGTGGCCAAGTATTCCAAGATCACCTTCACCTCCACGGATGTCCGCAAGGAGGGAGACCGGGTGCGGGTCCAGGGCACCCTGACCATGCACGGCGTGAGCAAAGATCTGCTGCTCACTTTCGAACCTGCCGAGGGCAGGAACGGGGCCGATGTTCACACCTGGTCCTATCGCACCATGCTGCCGCTGGACCGCCTGGATTTCGGCGTGGGCGCTGAAAGTGTGGCCGCCAAGATCAGCCTGAAGCGCCAGGTGGAGCTGAACCTCCTGTTGGTGGGGTTCTTCGAGGAACCCGCCGTGCCGGCGAAACCTGCTGCGACCAAGAGGGCGAAGGTCCCCGCCCACAAGTAGCGCTTGCCGGAGGCCGGGCCGCCGCCGACACTGGCAGCGGCATGACGGACTCTTCCCCCACCGAAACCGAATTGATTCAGAGGGCCGCTACGGGCGACTCGGATGCCTTCGGCGAGCTCGTGCAGCCCCACCTGTCCCTCTTCCACAACGGGATCCACCGCATCCTGGGCAACACCGCCGACACCCAGGATGCGTTGCAGGACGCCCTCATGAGCATCCATCGCGATCTGCCCCGGTTCGAGCGACGCAGTCGCTTCAGCAGCTGGGGCTACAAGATCTGCATGAACGCCGCCCTGATGGTCCGGCGCAGCCGGGTGCGGCTCCACGACATGGAGCGCCAGGAGCCGCTGGCCCTTGGGCCTTTCGACGAGCGGGGCCATCACACGGAAACGGATCGCAGTTCTGAATGGCAGGTCGAGGCCCAGGCCCACAACCTGGTGGAACAGCAGCAGCTGCGGGATTGCCTCATGAAGGCCCTGGATGAACTGCCGGATTCGCAGCGGATCGTATTCGTGCTGAAGGATCTGGAAGACTGGGAGATGGATGACATCGCCCAGCACCTCCAGCTGGCACCGGGTACGGTGCGGCAGCGGTTGCACCGGGCCCGTGTGGTGTTGCAGAATCGATTGCGGACTCACGTCCTGGGAGGCCGACCATGAGGCTCCTGCCCTCTTGCCAGGACGTGCAAACCCACCTCACGGAGTACACCGAAAATACCCTGCCGTTCCGGCAGCGCCTCGGCATGTGGATTCACCTGCTGCTCTGTCATGTCTGCGCGGGGATGTTGCACGGATTGCAGGCTCTGCCCGGCATTGCCAAGCGCTCCCTCGCACCTGCAAAGGAAGCGCCCGATGCCGCACTCAAGGCCTTTGCCAATGTCCAGGCCGCCCTTCGCAAGGATCGTTAGCCTCGCTTCAGGGTGAGGATGGCAATCTCGGGCGCTGCCAGGATGCGAATGGGAAGGCCGACCACGCCTAAGCCCCGGCTCACGTAGAGAAGATCCTCGCCCTGGCGGTAGAGGCCTGCGGTCCGCGAACCGATGAGACGGGCGCTGTTGAAGCCGGGAATGGGGTTGATCTGGCCGCCGTGCGTGTGGCCCGAAAGGGTGAGTCTCGCACCGGCGGCCAGGGCTTGTTCCCACTCGCTGGGGCGGTGGTTCATGCAGATGCGGAAGGCCTCGGCGGGTAGATCCCGGGCGGTTTCGGCGGGCCTTGGACCGGGGCCGAAGACCGTGCGACGGAAGCGACCGTTGCGGGCCATGGGGTCCTGGAGGCCCATCAACGCGAGCACCGATCCTTGGCGATGAAGGAGGGTGGCTGCGTTTTCCAGGCAACGGATTCCGGCGGCCTCCAGATCCCGCCAGATGGGACGGGGATCATCAAAGAAGTCATGATTGCCCAGCACGGCAAAGCGCCCCAGGACGGGCTGGAAGCCATCGAAGGCTTCGAGCAGGGGGCCCAGTTCTTCGGGTCGGCTATCCACCAGATCGCCCGTGAAGAGCAGGAGTTCCGGCCCTTCACGTTCCGTGAGCTCCCGCCAGCGGCGCAGCGTGCCCGGGCCCACCAGCGGCCCCGCGTGTAGATCGCTCAGCTGGGCGATGCGGAGGCCATCCAGCCCCTGGGGAAGATCGGGAAAGGCCAGCACCCGGCGGGTGATCTCGGGATTGCCATAGGCCTGCTGCGACCCGACCACACCGAAGGAGGCCGCGGCGCCCGTGCTGGCGATGGCCGCCGTGCGGAGGAATGCCCGGCGTCCGGCGTCTTCAGGGGCTTCTGCTTCGGTGTCTGGTTTCTCTGGTTGACCCAGGCGGCCGATCCGCCAGGTGCCTTCGGCCGCCATGGCGAAGAGCAGGTGCAGCACGGTGAAGGCCTGGAAATAGAAACCGTAGCGCGCCAGGAAGCGCAGAAGCGGCAGAGTGGCATGGTCATGGACGCCGGTGGTGCGCAGGATGCCGTACAGGATCAAGGGCAGGTGCAGGAGCACGAGGCCCCAGGGCAGCCACCGATGTGTGCGATCCGGCAGTTCCAGCCGCAGGAGGCGCAGGTGGAACCACTGGACCAGGAGAATGAGGATGAGTGCGATCAGGAACGCCATGCAGGCCCTTGGTGGGTGCTTAGGGTCGCACAATCACACTGATGGTGCCCACCGTGCGGCCTTTCATCGCGCCATCCAGGGGTCGATGCATACCCAGGGTGAAAGAGAGGTTGCCCATGAGCCGCCGCACGAGATCCAAGGGCAGTCCCAGGGTCTGACTGTTCAGTTCCAAACCCGCGACCCGTTGAGCCGAAGGGCGAACGCTGGTGTGCTGCCAGAGGGCGCTGTGTTCCAGGTAGGCCGTGAAAAAGCTGAATCCGAGTTCCCCGTGCAGGCTCTGCAGGCGGTTGCCCAAGGTGGTGTAGGCCGGAAGGGCCGCCTGCGCCACCCGATGGGCTTCCAGGGACGTGGGCTGCAACGACGTGGACACGCCGCCTAAGTGGAAGAGGTCGAAGGCGGACGGGTCGCCCCCGATGCGGCCCGTTTCGGCGCTGAGGGTGAGGGGCAGCCATGGGTTCAACCATCCGGCCGAGAGTTGGAAGCGGGTCAGGGTCCAGGCCTGGCCGCCAGTCTTGCCTTGGTAATTGGTCAGCCTGGAAGCGAGCTTCAAGCCCTGCTGGTCGAGACTCCATCGGTTCCCAAGGCTGGCCTCGACACCGGCCAGACCACGGCCCAAACCATCGCCTCCGATGGGCGTGATCCGTTCGAAGGCCGCCACGGGGCGGAGGCTGAACCAAGGCCGTCCCAGGTCTTCATGCGTGAAGGCCAGCTCCACGCCACGGCGTTCGCGGTCGAAGCCTACGGCCGCCAGGTGGTCCTGGCGCGAGGGCCGCTCCAGAGAGGAGAACACTTGCAGGGAGGGCGCCCAGCTCCAGCCCCGCCAAGCCGCGCCCAGCTGGCCGCCACGGGGACCGGTGCCGTTGCCGATGCCCGCGAGCACCTGCCAGTTCAGGCGGCCCAGCAGATCGTTTCCGCCCGCACCCAGCTGGTAGCTCACCCCGGAGGGCGTGTCGCTGAGGCTCGCGAGGGAAAAGGTCGAATGGCTCTCACCCACGCGGTAGGGATGGGATGGCACCGGTACGGGGGCCGGGAGGGGACTGGGCTCGTCGGCCTTGGGGAGCGCCACATGATTCACCAGCGGCGTTGCGTCCACAGGCAGTGGCCTCTGTTCCAGTGGGGGCAGCGTGGCGTCCAGCTTGCGGATCTGGATGCCGGAGGCGCTGAGCTGGGTGTAGTAGATCCACTTGCCATCGGGCGTGAGGACGGGATTCCAGGCTGCGGCCAGGGTGCGGGTGAGGGGCCTGCCTTCCCCATCCACCAGGTTCCAGATGCCATCCACTTCCTTCCAACTGGGCGCGGG
>JAYVRY010000293.1:0-3404 GCA_043775845.1 Acidobacteriota bacterium | reverse complement strand
ACCAATAAAGCCTGGCACCTGGTCCAGATAAGTCGCAACAAGCTACTCTGGGTGGCGTATCGAGGGCCCTATTGGTACACCCTTCTTTACAGCGGTGGCCGTTATACGGACCTAGGCAACCTGGGGACCGCACTAGGCACGCAGGGGGGCAGCATCAACACGGGTGGAGACGTGGTGGGATTCACCTATGTTTCCCCTGGCGTGCAGCATGCCTTCCTGTATCACGCCGGCCATATGCTCGACCTGAACAGCCACGTCAACAACCTGGCGGGCTGGACCCTATGGTTTGCCAACAACATCAATGATTTTGGACAAATTGTGTGTTTAGGACATGGTCCGGATGGGGTACCCCAAATCGTGCTGTTGGTCCCGGAGGGTATCGGCGTCTAGACCCCTAGCCTCTTGGGGCGAGTCGAAACCGCTATTTGCTTTGGCGGAACTGCTGGCGAGCAAGCCGGCTTCGGCTGTGGTTGCCTCGCAATGGTTGCGCTTCGCAAAGGGCATCATGTGATTGGTGTGCACCAGCAACCGCTCGGCGTCGGCGCCATCAACCGGGAAGACTGTGCTGCAAATGCCGAGAGAGTGGGGTTCGCGTATCTGGACTTCTGACTACTATCACCCCTCCGCCTCGCTTCCCGCCAACCCCACAGGCGTGCGCTGGAGCTTCCAGCCCGCCAAGGCCCAGCAGAGCAGGCCGAAGGCGATGAGGGCCAGCAGGGCCAGGGCGGGATGGGTGACCACCTGCTCCTGGGCGAAGATCTGGTTGGCCTTTACCGTGGAGGCGCGGCTGCCGGCCAGGCTCTGGATGTGATGGGTGAAGGTGAGCCGCTGCAGGAAGGGCGGGAAGATGTTGACGAAGGGCTCCCACAGGAAGAAGTAGAGGGCGCCCCACAGAGTGCCCCGCTTGAACAGGAGGCCCGCGAGGGTCAGCAGGGCCAGCTCGCCCCACCAACCGCCGACCACCCCCAGCAGGCGGCCCCAGAGCAGGGCGGGATTGCCGCCCGCGAACTGCAGGCAGGTGACGGCCAGCAGTAGCCAGACCGCCCCCCAGAGGAACCAGGGCAATCCCTTTCCCAAAGGAAGCGCCCAGACTGGCGCGGGCCGCACCAGCAGCAGGGGTAGGGTGCGCTGTTCCAAGTCCTCGCGGATGCCTGCGGGCGCTGCCACCAGGGCCATGATGGGCAGCATCATCTTGACGATGACTTCATGGAAGACATGGATGGGTTCGCCGGGGCTGATGTCTGCCCCCTTGAGGCGCAGGATCGTGAAGACCAGCAGGGTGATGCCCACAGGCACGATGGCCAGGACCGCCAGAACCCAGCCGCGGCCCTGGAGGACACGGGGCGCATAGCCCAGCGCGGTGGCGCGAAGCGTGGCCAGGGGAGAGGGGATGGCTATGCTCATCGGTTCCTCAAATGGCAGTGGGAGGGGACAAGCCCGGGGGTATTCGCGCAGCGAGGAACCCCCGGACAGCATTAGGCGTGATCCTTCGTTAGATATTGGAAGACCGCATCCAGATTCAGATCCAGTGGATCCAGGGCGCGGACCGGGATGCCGCCCTCGGCGGCGGCTTGCTGCAGGCGGGGGAGGAAGTCCCGGGGCGAGCGCACGGACAGCACCACGGCGCCATCCTCCAGGCGCAGGGCCACCAGCTCCGGCTGTTCCACGGCCCAGCGGGCCAGGATCTGGGCTTCGCCGGTGAGGCGCAGCTCCACCGGGTGCCGGTCCAACAACTGGCGGATCTCGGGGACCGAGCCCTCCGCCAGCAGCCGGCCCCGGAATAGAAGGAGGATGCGGTCCGTCAGCTGGGCGATCTCCCCCAGGATGTGGCTCGACACCAGGATGCGTGTGCCCCTGGCCGCCAAGTCCCGCAGGAGGGCCATCAGGGTGAGGCGCGCCTCGGGATCCAGGCCGTTGAAGGGCTCGTCGAGGATGAGCAGCTCGGGCTCGTGCAGCAGGGCCTGGGCCAGCCGCAGGCGTTGGCGCATACCCTTCGACATGCGGTGGAAGGTGAGGTGGGAGCGGTCGGCCATGCCCACGGTCTGGAGGGCGCGAGCCATAGCGGACATGAGGCCTTCCCCGGACAGGCCGGATAGTTCACCCATCATGCGCAGCCAGCGGTCGGCCCGCAGGCCCGTGGGCAGGCGGTCACCCTCGGGCACCAGGCCCAGGCGGGCGAGAACCGCCGGATTCCGGAAGGGCGCCTCGCCGAAGACCCGGACTTCCCCGCCGGACGGCGGCAGCAACCCCGAAAGCAGCTGGAGCAGGGAGGACTTCCCGGCGCCGTTGGGCCCCAGCAGGCCCGTGATTCCGCCGCCGTCCGGCAGCTCAAAGGTGGTGGGGCTGAGGCCCAGAATGGGGCCGTAGCGGAGGGAGGCGCGATCCAGGGAAATCATCATCAGATCACCGTCTCGGAGGGCCGGGTCCGCCGGGCGGCTACGAAGATCCATAGGGCGATGTGGGAGGCGGTGCCCAAGATCGCGGGGAGCCAGCCCAAGAGCGGCTTCTGCACGCCCACCAGGAGCTGGGGCCAGGTTTCGGCCAAGAGGACTGGGTTCAGGGCCTGCACAGCCATGATCCCCGTGAGACCGTGGATCATGGAGGCGAGGGCCCCGGTGCCCAGCACAAGGCCCAGCACCCAGCCGATGCCGGCCCGCGGGGTGGCGGCCATGCTGGAGGCGCCCACGGCCAGGGAACCCATGAGCAGCGAACTGATGGCCATGGCGGGCAGGAGCCGCAGGGGTGCTGTGACCCACACGGGGCCGTTCGCTCCCGCCAGCAGCAGGGACATGAGCCAGGGCAAGAGCGCGAAGGGCAGCAGGATGACGAAGGGCAGCAGGGACGCGAACCCCAGCTTGGCCAGGAGGTAGTCCTTCGGCGCCACCGGATGGGCGTACATCAGGGGCCGCACCCGGTAGAGGGTGTCCCGGGCCACCAGGCCACCGCCCACCAGGGCCACCAGGAACCAGAGCAGGTAGCTGGTGGGGTTCAGCAGGTCCGCCTGGAAATCCGCGCCCTGGGTGAGGATGGTTTTGGCGAAATCCTGCATGGGCTTGAAGGCCTGATTGGTCTGGAGCAGGTGATCCACGTAGATGCGCGCCACCTTCCAGATCAGCAGCATGAGAAAGGTGAAGCCGAAGAACCGGCCGATCTTCTGGCGCCAGAGCCGCGTCAGATCGAAGCGCATGAGCACCAGGGCCGGAGGATGGCCCTGATAGAGATCCGGTGCGGGTGGGAGCGTGGGGGCGTAGATGGGCATGACTCAGACTCCCGCAGCCACAGGATGGAGGGCACGGAGCAACACCTCGTCCAGACGGTCGTGACGCGGCGTGACCTGCACCAGGGTGGCGCCCCGGGTCTGGGCCCAGCGGAAGGCACCCGCGGGATCCGCTTCCGTCAGCTCC
>JAYVRY010000292.1:0-11853 GCA_043775845.1 Acidobacteriota bacterium | reverse complement strand
ATGAGCCCGATGTTGCCTTCCTGGATGAGGTCCAGGAACTGCAGGCCACGGTTGGTGTAGCGCTTGGCGATGCTGACCACGAGGCGCAGGTTGGCTTCGATCAGCTCGGCCTTGGCGCCGCGGCTGATGCTTTCTGCGGACTTGAGGCCGTTGAAGTCTTTGTGAAACTGCTCGCTGGTGGTTTCGTATTTGATGAAGAATTCTTCCAGCGTTTTTTCGATATGGGCCAGCTCGTCTTTGTATTTGTCCTTGAGCTTGGCGAAGGCGGGGTTCTTCAGGCGGTCGCGCAGCTCGCGGCACTTGCGCTCGCCGGCCATCACCTGGCTGTGCTGGTGGGTGATGCGGTCGATGAGGCGGGTGACGGCGAGGCTGTTGAGGCCCAGCTTGCGGATCTGCCGCGAGAGCCGACCCCGGGCCTGGAGCACTTCCCGGTCCAGCTTGCGCTTCTTGGGCAGGGTCTTGGTGCCGGCATCCACCTGGCGCTTGAGTTCGAGGAGATCCACCAGGGCCTGATCGAAGACCAGCAGCTTCTCGAACTGGTGGTGCACGTGCTGGGTGGCCGAGGTGCTCTCGGCATCCTCATCGTCATCCACCTCGTCGGAAAGACCCACCACTTCGCGGATCTTGCCGGGGTTTTCCTTCAGCATCCGGCCGATGTCGATCAGCAGGTTGGCGGCCAGGCGGGACCGGGACAGGGAGCGCATGACGCTGCGGACGCCGATCTCGATGCGCTTGGCGATCTCGACTTCATCCTCGCGCTTGAGGAGGGGTACGGTGCCCATCTCCTTGAGATACATGCGGACAGGATCGTTGAACTTGTCGCTGTCGGGGCTGTCGATCTCGACTTCCAGATCCTTGTCGGATTTGCCGCCGCCTTCGACCAGGACGAACTCAGGCTCGATGGCTTCACGGGCCGCCTGGGCTTCTTCTTCGGTGGCGCCCACGCCCACGCCCAGGCGGGCGAACAGGTTCAGCACCACCTCCAGATCCGCAGGATTGGACGCGGTGTCCGGGAGGAAGTCATTGAGCTGGTCGACCAGCAGGAATCCGTTTTTCCTTCCGAGGGAGATCAGGGCCTTGGTCAGGGAGTAGTAGGTATCGCGTTGCGGCGTTGGAACCATTCGGACCTCAAAGAGCGCTGCGAACATCGGGCCCGGGGGACCCGGCGGGGACCGGGGAGCCCGGACGACCGAGGGAAGTACAGATCTCGGCCAATGTACCGGCCGAATCCGGAACTTTTCAGTATAGGGAAACTGCGGATTCAGGCAAGGGCCAAGGTTCCAGATGCCGTCAGCGCGGGCCTCTGCGGCGGCGTGAAAGTTCCTTCTGCCGGGCCAGGAGATCATTCTGCCTCGTCATGACCCGGTTCATGAGCATGGCATCGACCACCGTGCTGGGATCCTGCAGCAGGCGGTTGTTGGCCTGGATCTCGCGATCCACGTAGCGGCCTTCCAGTTTCACCAGCAGGGATTCCACATCCCGTCCTGCCTCGTCCTTGTGGCTGGCCTGGGCGTCGATGTGGCGGACAACGGCCACGGCGCCTTCCGGCAGCAGGGCCACATCCCCCTCCGCATCCAGCAGAGCCTGCAGCAGCGGGGCACCGTCGAGGCTTTCCCACCAGGCGGCAGGCACCTCTTGCACGCGCCGCCAGTGGCCTGCGGTGCAAAGGAGCATGAGGCCGCGAATCAGTTCATCCAGCTGGGGCAGGACCGGAGCCATGCCTTGTGGTTCATCGTCCGATGGCGCAGGTGCATGGCGGTTTTTCACGGCTCGGTCCAGCTCCTGGATGGGCACCTGCAGCTGGTGGGCCAGGCTGGAGAATAGGTCGCGGCTTTCCGTGGTGCGGGGCAGGAAGGGCAAGAAATCCAGCAGGTCCTTGAAGGCGGCCATGCGATCTGTGATGCGGCGTAGATCCTTGCCCTCCATGGCCCGGTCGATCATGAAGGCGGTCCAGTCCGGAGCCGCCCGCAGCAAGTCCTTGAAGGCCTCGCCGCCCAGCTTGAGGCACCAGGTGTCGGGATCCTCGCCTTGGGGCAGTTCCAGCAGGCGCACTTCGAAGCCCAGCGGCAGGGCCATGCGCAGGCTCTTCTCCATGGCCCGTCGGCCCGCCGAATCGCCATCGAAGCAGAGGATGACCCGGCGGGTGAAGCGACCCAGGGCCTTCAGGTGTTCCTCGGTGAGGGCTGTGCCCAGGGGCGCCACGGCCTGATGGATGCCGTGCTGGTGTAGCTGCAGCACATCGAAATAGCCTTCCACCACCAGGGCTCCATCCTTCATGGCGCCCTTGGCGCGATGAAAGCCGAAGAGGGTGCCGCCTTTGTGGAAGAGGGGCGTGTCGCGGGTGTTCAGATACTTGGGTTGGCCTTCACCCATGATGCGCCCGCCAAAGGCCACCATCCGACCCCGCGCGTCATGGATGGGGATGGTGAGGCGGTTGCGGAGGAAGTCGATCTGGGTGCCGCGCTCGCTACGACTGGCCAGGCCCGCCTGCTCCAACAGTTCGCCGGAGAAGTTCAGCCCGCGCAGGTGCGTGACCAGGCCTTCCCAGCCATCCGGGGCCATGCCAAAACCCGCCTCAGCCAGGAAAGGGCCTTCGTAGCCCCGTTCCCGCAGGTAGCCGAGGGCGCCCGAGTGCCGTGTCAGCTGGGCCTCGAAGAAGGCCTGGGCTGCGTCCAGGGCCGATCGCATGCGGGTTTCCAGATCCACTTCGGCGGAAGGGCGTTCCCGGCGCTGGGGCAGGTCGATGCCCGCCGACCGGGCCAGGGTCTCCAGGGCCTCGGGAAAGGTCATGCCCTCCCGCTCCATGAGCCAGGCAAAGGCATCGCCGTGCTTGCCGCAACCGAAACAGTGGTAGAAGCCGCGATTGGCCACCACTTGGAAGCTGGGGCTGCGCTCGGCGTGGAAAGGGCAGAGGCCCACATGGGCCGAGCCCTGCTTGCGCAGCTTCACCGCCTGGCCCACCAGGGTCAGCAGATCTGTCGCGTCCCGGACGCGGTCGACAATTTCGCGGTCACGCACTCTTCAGGCATAACACGAGCACGGCTGACCGTGCCATGGCATGCTTGAGGATTCGTTTGGTGAACCCCATGACCCAGCTACTCGACACGATCCTGCTCTTCAGCCTGCCCGCATCGGGCAAGTCGGAGGTGCGCCGCTACTTGGCCAGCCTCACGCCGGATCAGTGCCGCAACGATTTCCACATGGGCCCCACGCTGCAGCTGGACGACTATCCGTACGTTCATCTCATGCACCGCATCGACGACGAACTGAAGGCCAACGGTCTGGGCTACGCCTACTACCACGGGCCCAACCGGCCCTTCCGGGATAACTGGACTTGGGCCGTGCTCATCGAGCTGCTGAACGAGGATTACGCCGACCTCATGGCCAGCCGCCAGACCCTCGTGCCCAGCGCCGCCCAGCACCTCTTCGACCGCCTGGACGCTGCCCATGCCCGCGTGGGCCTGTCCCAGCCCCTGGGCGAGATTCCCCATCGCATCCGTGTGCGCATGGCCGAGGCCCTGGAAGTCGAATGCCGAGCCGAGCTGGATGTCCTCAACCGCCAGAATGCCCAAGATAAAGCGGGCCGCACCCTGGTGATCGAAGCGGCCCGGGGCGGCGCCCATGGTTCGGCCTTTCCGCTTTGCCCGCCCCACGGCTACGACACCGCCTTCCAGACCCTCTCGCCCGCCATCCTGGACAAGGCTTCGGTGCTTTATGTCTGGGTGGATCCCACGGAAAGCCGCCGTAAGAACATCGAGCGGGGCCGTCCCAATGGCCAGGGCAGCATCCTGCACCACAGCGTGCCCATGGAAGTGATGCTGGGCCAGTACGGCACCGACGACATGGGCTGGCTCATGGAGCAGAGTGACCGCCCCGGCACCATCCGCGTGGAGCGCCTCATCCAGGCTGGCGACCGTTATGAAACCAAGGTCTACCACCTGCCCGTGGCCCGCTTCGACAACCGCAACGACCTCACGACCTTCGTCCGCGAAGACCAGAAAGTGTGGAAGCCCGAAGACGTGAAAGCCATCCACAGTGGCCTCAAGGCAGCGTTCGACCAGCTGGCGAAGTAAAAGATCGGGTCCACAGATTCCTCAGATTGCACAGATTCAAAAAACAAAGGGAATCTGTGTGAATCTGTGAAATCTGTGGATAAAGAATGAGTTCTTCAGTGCGCGCTGACCCCAGCCTTGGCGTTCCAGATGCGGGTCATGATGAAGGCGCCGATGAGGCTGAAGGGGATGATGCAGCCCACCCAGACCCAGGCGTTTTGGGGGTGGAAGCTATGTGGATCCGCGACAGATGTGGCCCAGTGTAACCGCATGAAAAGGCGCTCCAGCCAGTGTGGAAGGGGCGCGCTCAGTGTGCCATCCCATCCAAACGTCTTGAGTACCCAGCCCAGGCCGAAGCCTGTGAGGCCCGAGCCGATGTACTGGATGCCGTCGAGGGCGCCCGCCACGGAGGCCGCAGCCTTACGGCCCCCAAAGTCCATGCTGGCGGTGCCGCTCAGCATGCCGTGGACACCAAAGATGAACATGGCCGTGAGGCCCAGCAGGAGCACGGCCCAAACCTGGCCACCGGTGGTGCCCTGGCCCAGGGTCATACCCAGCAGGACCAGCATGACCACCTGAATCAGGTAAAAGAAGAAGGCCACGGGCGGCCGGCGGGACTGGAAGAGCTTGTCGCTCATCCAACCGCAAAGCAGCCCGCCCAGGATGCCGCCGCCCATGAAGGCGATACCCGTCCACCAGAAGAGGTGCTCCTTCTTGCCCAGGTGGTAAATCTCCTGAAGGTATTCCGTGAAGTAGAGCATCACGCCCTGCCGCACGAAGCCCGTGCAGAACTCAGCGAAGATGAGCGCCACGATGACCGGGTTGTGGAAGACCTTGCGGAAGAGGTCGCCCAGGGGCAGGGGGGCGTCCTCGATGGAGGCGGCATTGGAGCCATCCCCGGTGTCGAAGTCTGCTTGTCCCGCGTGGCTGGGGCGGTTGCGCACCAGGAACCAGTCCACGGTGAACATGAGGGCCATGGCCGCCGATGGCACAAACCAGATGACGGTCCAGCTGCTGAAGCTGGCCAGCAGCCAGGCGCCAATGGTGGTGGCCAGGAAGTAGCCGGAGCTGATCATGATGCCAAAGATGCCGCCGAAGACGCCCCGCTCCCGTACGTGGAACCAGGTGCTGTTCACCTTCACCACGGACAGCGCCCCGAAGCTCTGGAAGTACATGTTCAGGCTCCAGAGCAGGCTCATGCTCACCAGGATTCGCGTGACATGGCCGTTCAGGAACATGAGCCCGATGAGCAGGTTCAGCAGGGCCGCGCCGATGGAGCCGATGAGGATGGCTTTGCGGCCCCCGATGCGGTCGGCGATGGGGCCGTTGAAAGCCACAGCCAGGCCGTAGGTCCAGAAGCCCGCGGAAGCGATGAGCCCCATTTGCGCCTTGTCCAGGTGGTACCAGGCGCCGATGTCGTTTTTGACGATGTTGAAGTTGTAGCGGCCCATGTACATGGCCGCGTAGGTGAGCCCCAGGGGGAACCAGTTCAAAAAGCGGCGCAGACGAAAGGCGGGACTGTGATCCAAGAGGAACCTCGATGGCTTCAAAGGTACCGGAGGCCGTTCTTTCTCCCAAGCCACAAGGCTGTAACTCCGATCAAGACCCGCCGGTGGGTCTACTCGGCCTTCCGGAAGACCTCATCGGTGTTGGTCAGCTCCCAGGCTCCCTTGCGTCGCTCAAAGGTGGCATGACGGGGTTTGGTCTGGCCGACCTTCACATCCTGGTGCAGGGCCTGGAAGAGGGGAAACTGGGCGGTGGGCTTCTCAAGCCGGATTTCGTACAGCACCCGGGCGCCTTCCCGCGTGAGCTCCATTTTGAGGGCCCGGACAAACACGGCCTCGGCTGCGGGCATGGAGAAGCCCTGGGGCGCGGCCTTGATGGCCTTGGGGGCGTCCGGCTTTAGACGGAAGGTGAAGGTCTCCTGGCTCCCTTCGCTCCTGACGGAGCTTTCGAACCAGCCGCTCTTGTCGAGATTCTCCTTGAGGGTGGTCAGGCGCAGGTGGGCGGGGGTGCCCTTTTCGGCGGAGGCCTTGTCGGGCACCGTGACTGGTATCACCACGGGATAATCCTTGCGGATCAGGTCCTCGGCCTTCCGGCGATCCAGCTTGGAGCTGCAGGCCAGGGTGAGCAACAGGGCGGGCAGGAGGAGCAGGTGGCGCATGGGGGGTTCCTTGTCAGATCGGAAGAATGGTGACACAACAGCCTGCTGAGCACACAACCTCGCAGTATCCTATCCGTTCTGAAGAATAGGAGACTGCCGTGAACCCTGGCTACCTGGCCCACCTCACCCGCGAGATCGAGCTGCTGAAGGAGGCCGGGCTCTTCAAGACCGAGCGCGTCATCACCTCACCCCAGCAACCCCAGATGAAGGCCAACGGCATGGATGTGGTGTGCCTCTGCGCCAACAACTACCTGGGCCTGGCCAACAACCCCGAGGTGATTCAGGCCGCCAAGTCGGTGATGGACCAGCACGGCTTCGGCATGGCCTCGGTGCGCTTCATCTGCGGCACCCAGGACATCCACCGGGAGCTGGAAGTGAAGCTGGCCGACTTCCTGGGCTTCGAGGACACCCAGCTCTATTCAAGCTGCTTCGATGCCAATGGCGCCATCTTTGAGGGACTGCTGGGTGAGGAGGACGCGGTCATCAGCGATGCGTTGAATCACGCCTCCATCATCGATGGCATCCGCCTCTGCAAGGCGAAGCGCTTCCGTTACGCCAACTCGGACATGGCCGACCTGGAAGCCCAACTCAAGGCCGCCGATGCAGCCGGAGCCCGCTTCAAGCTGGTGGTGACGGACGGCGTGTTCAGCATGGATGGCTACATCGCCAAGCTGGGCGAGGTCTGCGACCTGGCCGAGAAGTACGGCGCCATGGTGATGGTGGACGACAGCCATGCCGTGGGCTTCATGGGTGTGAACGGGCGCGGCACCCACGAGCACTGTGGTGTCATGGGCCGGGTGGATTTCATGACCGGCACCTTCGGCAAGGCTCTGGGCGGCGCGTCCGGCGGCTACATCGCGGGCAAACAGGTGGCCATCGATTGGCTGCGCCAGAAGGCCCGCCCCTACCTCTTCTCCAACTCCGTGGCCCCCACCATCGTGGCCGCCACCCTTCAGGTTCTGGAGTTGCTCAAGAACAGCCAGGGCCTCATCAAACAGGTCCACGAGAACGCCAAATACTTCCGTGCGGGCATGGAGAAAGCGGGCTTCAAGCTGCTGCCCGGCGAGCATCCCATCGTGCCCGTCATGCTCTACGAGGCGCCCCTGGCCCAGGAATTCGCCAAGCGGCTACTGGATGAAGGCGTCTACGTCATTGGCTTCTTCTTCCCCGTGGTGCCCAAGGGCCTGGCCCGCATCCGCACCCAGATGAGCGCCGCCCACACCCGCGCCGACCTCGATCACGCCATTGCCGCCTTCACCAAGGTGGGCCGCGAACTGGGTGTCATCTCCTGAATCCAGTAATAGGAATTTGGTCCACAGATTTCAGAGATTCACACAGATAGAAAGACGGCCGTACGGTCGATGGTGCCGTGTTAACCAGGAACCACGGCGTTTATCTGTGTAATCCGTGGAATCTGTGGATCTATCTTTTTTTGAAGCAGTTTCGAGGCATTCCAGACATCTACCCCGCAGAAGTGCCCCTTGCCTCGGGCTGGTCATCGGCGCATGGTTTCCTGAGTTTTCTTGGAGATATCGTGACCTTGCTGCCGGAGCGCGAGCCTTCGCCGCACGAGACCCGGAAGTATTCCTTCCAGGAGATCGTGGCGAGGCTGGAATTGGGTCGTCTTCAGGTGGAGGCCACGGAGACGGGTTCTCGCCTGGTCATGGCCCATGCGGAGGCTCCGCCCGAGGAGCGCAGGCATGCAGAGGCCGGGCTCCACCCACCCAGCGAACGCAGAACCTTTCAGCCTTTGAACCTGCCCACCCTCTTTCCTGAGCAGGGGCCCATCCTCATCCTCGTGGTGGGGGGCTTCGCCACCGATGCGACGCTTCGTCGGACCGTGCCCTTCTGGGAAGATGACGCCGCCGGTGGCTACCTGGTGTGGCAGGCCCTGGGCCGTGCCGGATTGTTGCACCGGAAGGATGCGGATTTCGCCCTGGGCCGCGGCGGTTTTTGGGATGAGACTCCGCCCCGCACCGTGGGGCTGGCCATGACCTATGCGGGTTTCATGCACGAGCACGGGGCCGTGGATTTCAACCATGTGGTGCACCCCTGGAACATCCACCGCCTGGAAACCCTGGTGGAGGGCTGCTGGAGCCGGTCCATGGGGCGGCTCAAGATCATCACCCTGGGGGAGGCCGCGCGGTTCATGCTGTGCGCCATCGCCTACGGCATGCCCGGCATTCCGGTGCTCTCCCTTCCGGAACCGACCAAGGACCAGCTGTCGCGCAACCTGGGCCATGATTCCGCTGCGGGGCTATGGCTGGATTGGGCCTCTGACCTGCTGGCCGTCGGCCGGAGTTGATTCGGGAAAAACATTGAACCGCAGATGAAGCAGATAGCGCAGATGGGGTTCATCCGTTTTACATCTGCGTCAATCTGCGACATCTGCGGTTTAAATGCTCATTCCTTGTCGATCAAGACGGGCGTTTGAGTTCTGTCTCGGCCTGAAGCCCAGAGCACCTGCAGGACCAGGAGCAATAGGCCCAGATCCCGAGCGATGGTCCAACGCATGTCGGCCAACTTCTCCACTTCCGTCTTGGGGGCTGAACCGCCGAAGCAGCCGCAATCCACGGGATGGTGCCTGGCCAGGTTGATGGAGAGGGCCAGCACGAAAGTCAGTAGCAATCCCGCCATCCACAGGCTCGTGGCCCGTGTCCACCAGCCAACAAGCAGGGCAAGGCCGCAGAGCAACTCCAGCCAGGGCAGACACAGAGCCAGCGGGTTCAGGCACCAGGCGGGGAACAGTCCATAGGCCCAGATGGCCTTGGCGAAGCCAGGCGGGTCCGCGATCTTGGGCAGGGCCGCCGAGATGAAGACCAGGCCCAGGATGATCCGGGCGCAGAGGCCCACCCATGGATGCTGAAGGAGGCGCCTCATGGCTGGCCCTTTTGCGTGGGATGCCCCTGGGCCGACCAGGCGGGAAAACCATCACGGTAGATCAGCAGGTGGAAGTAGCCCTCGGTGATCAGCTTGTTGGCCAACAGATGAGAGTCCTTGCAGTCGCCGCCGCTGCAGTAGATCACGATGGGGTCTTCCGGCCCCGGGCGACGCGCGGCCTTGAAGGCGAACAGCCGGTCCTCCAGGTCTGATTCCCACACGGGGGCACTCCAGGCGCCAGCGACATGGCCTTCGGCGAACTCGGCACTGCGGCGGGCATCCAGGAAGGAGGCACCGGCCTGGTGGGCCTTCCAGGCTTCTTCCGAAGTGATCTCGCGTATAGGAGCGGTGTTGGGTGTTTCCGGCGGCTGGGGGGGGAGGGGTTTCAGGGGTGGGTTGGGTGTGGCCGGGGTTGGGTGAAAGGGAAGAGCTGGTGTGAGGGAATCGGCCTGGGTCTGCACGGGCAGTGGGGGCAGGGGCGTGGCCGGTGCCAAAGGAGGGGGAACCGGTGGCGGGGGAGCCAGGGGGCCGTCCCAGGCGGCGGGTGGGAGCATGTGCACCTTGGAACCTGACCAGGCCAGGCGCCGGGCCGGCGAGGCCAGGGCATTGGAGATCAGGGCTGCCACGACCGCCAGGGCCGCCAGGCACACACCGCGGAGCGGGGTCGAGGGCGGGAGCTTCAGCATGGGAGGCCCACGGTCACAGCACGATGTGGCGGTAGCCAGTGGGAATCTGTTCCTTCAGCATGAGCTGGATGGTCCAGCGCCCATCGGGGAACCGCTCGAACAGGGTGGCGCTCATGACCGATTCTTTCAGCCATTCGCGGATGTCTTCGTAGCTCTCGAAGGCCGGTGGCTCCCAGGCCTGGCCCTCCAGGATCTTGCGGGCCGATCCGGGCTTGATGCGGTCCATGAGGCGGGCCAGGGAAAGTTCGGGCTCCCGCATCCTCAACTCCCGGTTTCCAGATCCGGGTCGGAGTTGAAGCCATGGCTCCCCCCCAAAGACTCGATCAGTTCCTTCAGGGAGGCCAGGCTGCCCTTGTCGAGGGCCTTCGAGAAGGCGATGGCCATGCCGTGACCATCGTTTCGCACCACGGTGCCCCGGGCCACCACGCGCCCACCGGCATCGCCGTTGGCCAGCAGGATGGCCACGCCACATTGGCTGCCCACCTCCAACAACTCCCGTCCCTCAAGCAGGATGCCGCCCAGGCTCAGGTTGATGGCCTTGGGGTAGGCGATGATCCGGTCTTCGACCACCAGCTTCACCTGGTAGGTGATGGGAACACGCTGGTATTGCCTGGTCTCGGGCGTTTTGGTCATGGGTGGCATCCGGGTCTGGGCATGATACCCCATTGAAACATCGCCGACGTCATTGGCTTCCGGCCCCCTGATAGCCCTGATCGTGGACATCCATCACCGCCCGTCCGGAGGGGTCGGTCATCTTCGCGAAGGAGGCGTCCCAGCGCAGGGCTGTTTCCGTGCTGCAGGCCACGCTGCGCTCGAAGGGCACACAGTTCACGGCGGTGGCGCTGTGGAAGTGGTGCTCGAAGAACTGCCGGTAGAGGTAGGCCTCCTTGGTTTCCGGCGTCTTCACGGGGAAGCGTTCGGCGGCGCCCGCCATCATGCCATCGCTGACCTCGCGCTCGGCCGTGGCCTTGAGGGCGTTGATCCAGGCGTAGCCCACGCCATCGGAGAACTGCTCCTTCTGGCGCCAGAGCACCTCGTCGGGAATGGCGCCATCGAAGGCCTGGCGCAGGGGGTATTTCTCGATGGGCTTGGCCCGGGCGGCGTTACGGGGCATTTTCACGTTGGGATCCATGCGCATGGCCACATCCAGGAACTCCCGATCCAGGAAGGGCACCCGGGCCTCCACGCCCCAGGCGCAGCTGGCCTTGTTGGCGCGGGCGCAGTCGTAGAGGTGGAGCTTCTGAATTTTGCGTACCAGTTCGGCGTGCAATTCAGCGCCATCCGGCGCCTTGTGGAAGTAGAGGTAGCCCCCGAAGATCTCGTCGGCGCCCTCACCCGACAACACCATCTTGATGCCCATGGCGCGGATCTTCCGCATGAGGAGATACATGGGCGTCGAGGCCCGGATGGTGGTGACGTCGAAGCTTTCAATGTGGTAGATCACATCCGAAAGGGCATCCAGGCCCTCCTGCACCGTGAAGTGGATCTCGTGGTGGATGGCGCCGATGGCGTCCGCCACCAAGCGGGCCGGGGCCAGATCAGGCGCGCCCTTGAGGCCGATGGCGAACGAATGGATGCAGGGCCACCATGCGGGGGAGGAACCGCCTTCCTCCACGCGTCCCTCGCGGTATTTGGCGGCGATGGAAGCAATGATGGACGAATCCACGCCTCCGGAGATGAGCACCCCATATGGCACATCGCACATGAGCTGGCGCTTCACGGCGGCCTCCAGGGCCTCGCGCAGCTTGACGGGATCGTAGGGCTCGCTGGGCACATGACCGGGCTCCGCCCAATCCGGGTGGTAGTAGCGCTGGAAGCCCTTCTCGGGCTCGTGGCCCTGGAAGAAGTGGCCGGGCGGCACCTCGCGGATGCGCTCGCAGTGGCCCACCAGGGCCTTCATCTCCGAGGCGACATAGAGGTGGTCGTGGCGATCCCACCCCACGTATAGGGGGATGACGCCAATGGGATCCCGGGCGATGAGGTAGGTCTCCCGCTTGGGGTCGTAGAGCACGAAGGCAAATATTCCGTTCATGCGGTTCAGGAAGTCCCGGGGCGACAGTTCGTCGTACAG
>JAYVRY010000291.1:0-3434 GCA_043775845.1 Acidobacteriota bacterium | reverse complement strand
ATAGGTTTCCGGAAAATTCGAGGCAAGGATGAGCACGCCCACATCATGCAGGATTCCACCGACAAACGCCCCTTCCACCTCGGGTTTCCCTAGGCCCTCCGCCAAGGCGATGGCCTTCGCCGCGCCAGCCACCGTCATGCTGTGTTGCCACAGATCCGAGATCGTGAAGCACCGGGTTTGGAATGGCTTCGATTGCTCGAAGATGCTGTTGCCCAGCACCAGTGTTTTGATCGTGTCGTTGCCCAGGTAGTTCACCGCCTCCTTGGGCGTTGAAATGATCCGGCGCAGGCCGAAGAAGGAGCTGTTGACCAGCTTGAGGATCTTGGCCGTCATCCCAGTGTCCTTCTGGATGATGTCGCCGAGGGCCTTCGAATCGACCTCTTCCCGCTCCAACGCCTCTTTCAATTCCATATAGAGTTCAGGAACCGTTGGCAACCGGTCGATGGAACCGATGACCCTTCTGACCTCCTCATCCACCAGGCGGCCAGAAAGGGCACAGGCGTTCCGGATGATGGTTTTCAGCTGATCTGGATCACAAGGCTTGGAAATGTACTGATGCGCCGCGCCCACGCACTGAGCCACCAGTTCCTGATCGGCATGGCCCGAGAGCACGATGCGGACCATGGAGGGATAGCGGCCCATGACTTCTTTCAGGAGCTCGGCGCCATTCATCCCCGGCATCCGCATGTCGGTGACGATGACGTCGAAAGCATGTTCGGAAAGGCGCTCCAGGGCTTTCTGTCCGCTTTCCACGAAGACCATGTCCCATTCCGTCCGGAAGGGGCGGAGAAGGCGTTGCAGGCCCTCGAGCAGCATAGGCTCGTCGTCCACGAAAAGGATCTGCTGTTTGGCCATGGCACCCTCAGCGGCTGGCTGAATCTAGCGGAAGGAAAATGCGGAAGGTGGTTCCCTTTCCCAGCGAGGATTCCACCTCAATCCGTCCTTTGTGCTTCTCCGTGATGACGGCATGGACGATGGAAAGCCCTTGTCCGGATCCTTTTCCCACCGATTTGGTGGTGAAGAAGGGATCGAAAATCCGGCCCTTGATGTCTTCGGGAATGCCCGTCCCGTCGTCGGCCACCCAGATCTCCACATGACCGGAGGCCAGACACGTGCCGATCCGGATCAAACCCGGTCCCGCGCATCCCCGTGATTCCTGGCTCGCGGCGATGGCATGCGCCGCGTTCACCACCAGATTGAGGATCACCTGGCTGATCTCCCCTGGATAGCAGGGCACCAGGGGAAGGTCCAACGCAAACTCGGTCTTCAGGTCCGCCACGGCTTTCCACTCGCCGCGAGATACCGTGATGGTGCTTTCGATGATCCGGTGTAAATCGATGCTCGAGGCCGATTCGCCCCCGGGGTGGGAGAAGTCCTTCATGGCGCCCACGATCTTGGAAACCCGCGCCACGCCTTCCAGTGTCTGCTGGATCGCCTTGGGGATCTCCTTCTCCAGGTAGTCGACATCGGAGGCCTCCAGGGCATCCAGGGCTTGCCGGACCACCTCTCCCTGCGCCGCAGTCCCCTCTTGGAGGCGCAGCAGATGGCCCTGGAGCGTCCTGATCAGCGACGTGAACTCGGTGAAGCTATCCCGAAGGAAGGCCGTGTTGTCCCCGATGTACTGGGTGGGCGTGTTGATCTCATGGGCGATACCCGCCGCCAGCTGGCCGATGGCCTCGAGCTTTTGTGAATGGCGGACCTGGATCTCGGCCCTTTCCCGGTCCCGTTCCATCTGCTTGCGAAGCGAAATATCGCGGGAGATCAGAAGGAGGGAATCCCCAGGCGCGCTTGGATCTTCCACCACAGAGATCTGCCCTTCCACATCGGCCCAACCCCCTTGGGCACCCGGCATTCGATATTCGAACGCGTGCGTGAAGCCAGCCTTCGCGCCCTGGGCAAGTGAGCCCATGAACTGGGCCCGATCGGCCTCATGCACCAGGTCCACCATCTTCTGTTCTGAGATCCATTTGTCCGGCCTCCCAAGGAATCGCTGAAGGGCGGGATTGTGGTAAACCATCCGCCCCTCCGAATCCAAAAGGCAGATGAAATCCATGGCGTTGTCAGTCGTGGCCTTGAAGAGCCGTTCGGATCTCCGCATCCGCCTTTCCTGCGCGGCCCGATGCGTGATGTCGTGGATGTGGACGACCGCGGCGATGCTTTCCACGTGCGTGAGCGATACCGCCGTGCAGGCGTAGTCGTGAGCCCCACTCTCGTCCGGAAAGGGGAAATCCAGCACCAGCTTGGGAATCCGCCCATCGAGGACCCCTATCAGCCCGAGTGCCACAATGGAAATGTTCCCATCCGGGGAATGCGTGAGGTTTTCGCAAAGCTGCCTGAACGACGATCCCAGTGCCTGCCCCGCGAGAATCGGATTGCGCCCCGCGTAGGAATGCCATGCGTCAGTCATTCCCACGATCAGTCCGGAATGGTCCACAACCACCGAACATGCATCCAAGCTGCTCGCGAGCGCCAGGAGGGCAGCCCGCTCGCAGCCGGAATCGCGATTGGAAAGAAGGTGAACCATCAGCCGCCTCCCCTTTCCGTGCCGCTGGCCTTCAGCGGAAGGTAGATGGTAAAGGTGGTGCCTTGGCCCACTTCAGAATGGACTTCGATGCGCCCCTGATGCTTCTCCACGATCACGGCATGGGCAATGGCCAATCCCTGGCCCGATCCCTTGCCCACGGGCTTCGTGGTGTAGAACGGTTCGAACATGCGGGCCTGGACCGCCTTGGAAATGCCGGTTCCCGTATCGGAAACATCGATTTCCACCTCATCCCTCCTGGCCCGGGTTCGTACGGTGATTTGACCGAGAACGCCTGAATGGCGGCCACCCGTGGCAGATTCAATGGCATGGGCCGCGTTGACGACGAGGTTGAGGATCACCTGGTTGAATTCGCTGGGGAAACAGGGGACCGGGGGCATCTCCGGGTCAAAATCGGTCACCAGGTTGGCCGCGTATTTCCATTCATTCCGGGACACCGTGATGGTGCTTTCGATGGCCTGGTGCAGGTTCGTGAGTGTTTTCGAATCTCCACCGGGGTGCGAAAAGTCCTTCATCGCCTTGACGATTTTCGAAATGCGGCTCACGCCCTCAAGGCTTTGCTGGATGGCCTTGGGAATCTCCTCGCGGAGGTACCCGAGGTCGGCGCCTTCCAGGTCGGCCAAGGCGCCCTGGGCTTCCTCGGCTCCCTTCCCCGGGGAGGCGGCGATGGTGGCGAGCCGGTCCGAAAGGCGCTCGATCAACGCGAAGGCATCTTTATACGCATCGCGTAAAAACGTGGTGTTGTCACCAATGAATTGGGTGGGCGTGTTGATCTCATGGGCGATGCCAGCCGCAAGCTGGCCGATCGCCTCCAGCTTTTGCGCCTGCCTAAGGAAATGTAACAAAATAACTATTGCTTTTTCTTGCCGTGAACCGATACTGGTTCATGGCG
>JAYVRY010000290.1:0-3439 GCA_043775845.1 Acidobacteriota bacterium | reverse complement strand
CGCCGGGGTGATCGGTACTATGCGCTGGATTGCTACGGCAGGAAGTAGGTCATGCCGTGGCCCGGGGTGAAGGGCCGGCCCACGAAGCAGATCTTGTGGAAGCCGTGCTTCCGGATGGTATCGATGGCCTTCTGGGCATCGTTCTGGCTGCCAAAGGCGATCATGGAATGCGAACCGTCCACCACAAGGTAGTTGGCACCGGAGTGCTGCACCTTCAGATTGGCTGGAGTGAAGGGAAGGCAGTCCTCCACGGGCACTGGCGGAATGGCCCTGGCATCAACCCACACGGCGTGCTGGCCGATGCCATTGGCGCCGTACTTGATCCACATATAGCCGCCCAGGCCCCAGTTGGTGCCCCAGGAATTTTTGATCAGCCAGGCACCCTTGGTGTCGTCCCAGCCCACGATGGCCACGCAGTGGTTGAGGCCCGGGGCGGTGCCATTGAAAATGCCGCCGGTGTAGGCCTGGAAGGAGGAAGTCGCCATCACGGCCACGGACAGGGTGCCGTGCTGGACGAGGGCGGCCTTGAGCTGGGCCACGCTCGGCAGGCCCGTGCCGGCTACAAAGCCCCAGGCCGAGGCCCAGTAGGGCTTCGCGATGGGGGTGCAGGTGCCGTTGGTCGCCGTGTAGGGCTTGGAGACATCCGTGCCGGTGCCCTTCAGCTGGAGGTATTTGGCAACCCACTCCATCCACCCGCCGCCGCAGTCTCCGCTCCCGTTGTTGGGAATGGTCTTGCTGCAGCTGAGGACATCCTGTTCAGAAGTGTCGATCAGCTGGTTATTGCGGATGGCCCAGCTGGTTTCAAAGGCCGCCATGGTGCCGAAGACCCAGCAACTGCCGCAGCCGCCCTGGTTTCTGACCGGCGTCACTTTCCCGAGGCTGACCCAGTTGAACACGGAGGAACTCACCCCACCCGTGGCTAAGCTGGCCGGTGCGACCATCTTGAAACCGGGGTTCGTTTTCACATGGGCGGCGATCTCCGCAGCCTCGTCATTCATCATCTTGGCCGCGACCGACATGTGGGCCTGGGCCCGGGCGGCGGCGTCAGCGGGTACCTTGAGGCCGGTGAGCTGCTCGAGAGTCTTGTCCATGGCCTCGGTGTAGCCCACTTCGAAGCCAAGGTTCTTGGTCTTGATCTCGGCGCGGATCGATTCAAGCCGGCCCTTGATGGCGGCTGGCGCGCTCAGTTCGCGCTGCTTGAGCTGCAGGTTGAGCATGGGCTCAAAGTGCTTGACCTGGGCCATCGCAGCGACCGGTGCCAACAGGGCCGCCGCAGCGATGAGGTTTGAAAGGCGTGACCTTTGCATTGCCACCTCCGTGGGATTCATGGGCATCCCGGTGCGCAAGCCAAGCTTGGGAGCGACGCCGGGACAAGGGTTGTTGAGGGACTGCTTGGGGATTGAGATAGGTCCATTTTTTCCACCTCGACTGCCGTGTCAAGGGGACAATTGAGCCTCGCCTAGCGAAGCAGGTCAAAATCCCTTGAAAACTTTGAGGGCATTAGGAACGCACAAATCAAATGACGTTAATTCACCATCCAGCAGAAATCAGAGCGGGCCTCCGATCCTGCAGATGCTCCCAGCTCGGCAAGGAAAGACCTGCAGGATTCCCCTGGTCCGCTCCCTCGGAGGACCATATTGTGTTCTCAAGGCCCCTAGGAATCACGCTGCCACCACCCATCCAGAGCCCATTCTGGCGGCGTCAAGGTTCCCTCCCAAGGGTGGCCGTTTCCCAGCAAGTCAAGTAGGCCCGGACAAGGAGACCCCATGAGAGTCCACCGCCATGTTTCGATCCTGCCTTTACTGCTGCTCCTTGCAGCAGGAGTTCCCGCCTCGCCCCAGATTCCTCCGCCCACCGAGGAGTCGGACTGCCTGACCGAGAATGCGAACGCCAAGAACAAAATGCAGTTCTTCGTTTGCCTGAATGCGAAGCGGGAGTACTGGCAGGACCAGATGCTCCGGGTCCAGAACGAATGCCAGGCGAACTCGGTGAAATACAACGGCTGTTACAGCCGATACCTCATGCTCAAGAACAAGGCCAATCAGCTGCTGGATATGCTGATCGCGGAGCTGAAGTACGGCGACAAGACATCCTCGGAAAAGTTCAAGAAACTCATGCAGGAAGTCAACTCCACGTCCATGGAGCTGGAAAAATACATGCAGGGAACCTCTTGCGATGGCGCCAGCAACCGCTTCCTGCCCCTCCTCATCCCGGTCATCGCAGCAGCTTTTCTGGACAGATCCCGGGTGCTCATGGACGGTTGGCTCTCTGGCAACCGGATGCAAAAGGAGCAGCGGGCCGCCGAACTCTCTACCCAGCGCTGGCGTCCCCCACAGGAATTCGGGGCCGCCGCGCCCGCGACACCGCCTCCGCCGCAGCCGGTGCCTCCCCCCATGGATCCAGCCGTTGGGCTGCCTTCGAGCATGCAACCCCAGGATCAACCCCCACCGCCCCCCCCACCGCCTCCCGGAATGAACTGAACCTTTCCTGGACAGGTCTCCTCGATGTTCCTTGTTGGACGAATCCGGTTCTTCGATTGCCTTCGGCGCGGTGCCGCGATGGCTCTGTGGTTCAGCCTTCCGCCCACCCTGGGGGCGCAGGAGCTCCTGACCTCCAAGGTTCCTGAGCGGTTCCTAGAGGGGGCCGAACCCCTCCTGCAGATGACGCTTTCGCCAGATGGTTCCGCGGCGCTCCTGCTTCAGCGGGGCAACACAGTACGGGCGGTGGAACTCGCGTCGGGCAGGACGATCCGGCAGATGGGCCCCTTCCCCGGCAGGATCGTCGCCCAGGCCCTCGATGGCCTGGCTGGGAATGCCCTGGTGGCGACCGAACAGGAGATCTGGTCCGCGCCGGTGACCAAGGGGGAGATCCCCCGGAGGCTCTGGGTGAGCGACGCCACTATTCAGGATCTGAGCCTGTCTCCGGATCTGGATTTCCTTGCGGTGGCCACCTCCCGGGGCGCCAGGATCCTGAACCCCCGCACGGGAGCCACCCTCTGGTCCACGTCCGGACCCGCCTGCACGGCGATCCGCTTCGCCCCGTTGGGCACGACCATGGCCATGGGCGTTGGGGCCACGGTGGAGATCCGCGACGTTCCGGGGTTCGCCCTTAAACAGACCTGGACCCTGGATGCGCCGGTCACTGCGCTCGCCTATGCGCCGGATGCCCGGTCCCTGGCCGTGGGCGGGGGGCAGGACAGCCTGCTGCTGAAACGTGTTTCCGATGGCCACACCCCGAAATTCCTCTCGGCGGACTTCCAGGGCAGGGCGGCCACACTGATCACCTTTGCCCCGGGGCCAGCGGAACTCTGCACGGCCTCGGGCCCGAGGCTGCAGGCCTATTCCGGACTGGACCAAAGCATCCCGGTGTCGCAGTCCCTCACGGTGGACGCTCCCATTCTTTCCCTGGCCTTCGCCAAGGGGATGGCGGCCCTTCTCGC
>JAYVRY010000289.1:0-45130 GCA_043775845.1 Acidobacteriota bacterium | reverse complement strand
GCTACCCCGCCGTCTACCAGCATGTGCGTGAGCATGTGAAGCCGGAGCGCGATCAGAACAACCGTGCCGCCTACGGGGACAACTGGTGGATCTATGGGGAGGCCAGGAGTAGCTTCCGTCCGGCCTTAGCGGGGCAGCCGCGCTACGTCGCCACCGTCGAGACTGCCAAGCACCGGGTGTTCATGTTCCTCGACGGCGCCACTGTCCCCGACAACATGCTTATCGCCATCGCCAGCTCGGATGCCTTCCATCTTGGTGTCCTGAGTAGTCGGTTCCATGTGGTCTGGGCACTGGCCGCTGGAGGCGTCCTGGAGGACCGCCCGCGCTACAACAAGACCCGCTGCTTCGACCCGTTCCCCTTCCCCGAAGCCACCGAGCCCCAGAAGACCGTGATCCGTGACCTCGCCGAGCGCCTGGACGCCCACCGCAAGGCGGCCCAGGGACGTGGCGCGACCATCACCGGCATGTATAACCTGCTGGTGAAGCTGCGGTCAGGGGAGCCCTTCACCGACCAGGAGCGGGATCAGCACGAGGTCGCCCAGACCGAGATCCTCCGCCAGCTCCACGACGAGCTGGACGTGGCCGTCGCCGTCGCCGACGCCTACGGCTGGCAGGATCTGCTTTCATCCTGTTCATCCCATTCATCCTGGCTTGAAAAGCCTTTGAGCCAGGATGCAGGGGATAAAGGGGATGCTAAGGATCAGGCTGCCTGTGAGGCGGAGATTTTGTCCCGAATCGTGGCGCTAAACAAGGAACGCGCCGCCGAGGAGGCCAGAGGCGTCGTCCGTTGGCTCCGTCCCGACTACCAGGCCCCCGAGACCGTCCAGCCCGTGGCCGCCCGTATCCTCGACCTGGAACCCGAAGTCGAGATCCCCGCCGCCGTCGGCCTGGAGCCCCGCCCCTGGCCCAAGGAACTCAAAGAACAACTGGCCGCCCTGCGGTCGGTGGTCGCCGCCGCGCCCACCCTTTGGACGCTGGCGCAGATCGCCCAGGCCTTCAAGAGCCGGGGCCGCTACCGCGAGGGCATCGCCGCCCACCTGGACCTGCTCACCGACCTCGGCATGCTCAGCCGCGTGGACACCCCTGAAGGCCCGCGCTGGCACCAGCCCCAGGCCATGGGGGCCTGAAGGCCCCGCCGATCATATCGGTGACCTTGCCGATATGATCCAAACATTGATTAAAATGCCCTTTGTGGAGGTTGCGTGAACCACTCGGTCTCTCCCTTCGAGCAGATCCGCCGGACCAATGAGGCGGGTCAGGAATTCTGGCCCAGCCGCGCGTTCGCCCAGCTGTTGGGCTACACGGAATACCGGAACTTCGAGGCCGTTATCGAAAAGGCCCGAACCGCCTGCTTCAACAGCGGGCACCGGGTGGATGACCATTTCGTTGAGATCACCGATATGGCTCCTATCGGCAGGGGTGCTCAGCGCCCGGTCAAGACCGTCATGATGTCGCGCTACGCCTGCTATCTGGTCATCCAGAACGCCGACCCTTCCAAGAAAATCGTGGCGGTGGGCCAGACCTACTTCGCGGTGCAGACCCGCCGTCAGGAACTTCATGACCAGGGAAAGCGCGAGCAGGACATCGAAAATGAGCGCCGTCTGTTGCTTCGCACTGAAATGAAGCTGCACAACCTTCAGTTGGCCGATGCCGCCAAGGGGGCTGGCGTCGTCGAGCCCCGGGACTATGCCATCTTTCAGAACCACGGCTACATGGGCCTCTACGGGGGCCTGGGCGCCCAGGATCTCCACGCCCGGAAGGGGCTCAAGAAGGGACAGCAGATCCTGGATCACATGGGCAGCACCGAACTGGCCGCCAATCTGTTCCGTGCCACCCAGGCCGAAGAGAAGCTCCGCCGGGAGAAGATCACCGGCAAAGAGAAGGCGAACCGCGCCCACCGTGAAGTGGGCGCCAAGGTGCGCCAGACCATCGAGGAACTGGGCGGCACCATGCCCGAGGACCTGCCTCCGGCAGAGAGCATCAAGCAGCTGGAACCCAAGCCGGCCAAGGGTCTGAAGAGCACCCCCTCGAACCCCATGGAAGGGCAAAGCACGATAAGCGCCGACATCAAGCACAGGGCGTGAACAACGACAGAGTCAACCTGGTGCCCAACAACCCGCGCACCCTGGAAGGCTTCATTCGGCTGATGGTGGATCTGGTATACGAGGGGTTCAAGCGGCGGGGAGCCGGTTAGCCTGGGCTAGAAACTGCGATCTATTTCAAAGGAAGTGGAAGTTTCTTGATGCCTCGTCATACAATGCAATCACTCCCCACGAGGTGAACCGATGCCAGGTCGACCGCTCCTTCTTTCCCGCTTGGCCTTGTGCCTGGTGCTTCCCGCGGCTTTGCAGGCTCAGACGAAGCTGCTCCGCTTCCCCGACATCCACGGAGACAAGGTGGTCTTCACCTACGGGGGCGATCTTTGGACCGCCTCGGACAAGGGCGGCGCCGCCACGCGACTCACGGCCCATCCGGGTCTGGAGTTGTTCGCCAAGTACAGCCCCGATGGCCAGTGGATCGCCTTCACGGGGCAGTACGACGGGGATGAGCAGGTCTACGTGATCCCGAGCGGCGGCGGCATTCCCCGCCAGCTCACCTTCGATCCCGCTGCGGGACCGCTGCCGCCCAGGGGCGGCTACGACCACCAGGTGGTGGGCTGGACGCCGGATGGATCGAGCGTGGTCTTCCGTGCGAACAGCGACGCCGACGGCGTCCTCAGCCGCACGGCACTCTACACCGTGGGATTGAAGGGCGGCCTGCCCACCAAGCTGCCCATGCCCACGGCCGGTCCCGGTTCCTTCTCGCCCGATGGCAAGCGCATCGCGTACGCCCCCATGTTCCGCGACTTCCGCCACTGGAAGCGCTACGAAGGCGGCTGGGCCCAGGAACTCTACGTCTTCGACCTGGCCACGAAGCAGCAAAAGAAGATCGCCTCCAGCAAGCGCACGGAGCGCGATCCCATGTGGATCGGCGACAAGGTCTACTTCGCCTCGGATCGTGACGGCACCCTGAACCTCTTTTCGGTGGAACCCACGTCGGACACCGTGAAGCAGCTCACCTTCCAGAAGACCTGGGATGTGCGCTGGCCCTCCAGCGACCATCAGTCCCGCATCGTGTACGAACTCAATGGCGAACTGCATGTGATGGACGTGAAGGAGGGCAGCGACCGCGGCCTTTCTATCACGGTGCCCACGGATGGCGGCGCCTCGCGGCCCAGCCGCATCAGTGTGGAGCGCAGCATCGAAGGCTTCGGCCTGTCGCCCAAGGGTGAGCGGGCGCTCTTCGTGGCCCGAGGCGATGTGTTCACCGCGCCCATCGAAAAGGGTGTCACCCGCAACCTCACCAACAGCTCCGGCGCCCATGACCGCGCCGCCCAGTGGTCGCCCGATGGCAAGAAGATCGCCTTCATCTCGGACATGACCGGCGAGGACCAGATTTACATCGTGGATCAGGACGGCAAGGGCAAGGCCCAGGCCCTGACCACGGATCTCGCCACCCGGCTCAACAGTCTCCACTGGTCACCGGATGGGAAGCGCATCGCCTTCAGCGACAAGGATGGCGTCTTGTATGTGCTCACCGTGGCGGACAAGAAGCTGGTGAAGGTGGTTCGCGACGAATTCGGTCGCGGCAGCGATGTGGCCTGGTCCCCTGACAGCCAGATCCTGGCTTTCTCCATGGGCAACGTGAACGGCGTACGCAGCCTGCACGCCTGGAGCGTGGGCGACCAGCAGCTTCACCGCCTCACGGGCGACCTGTTCAGCGTGAACGAGCCAGCCTGGGATCCCGAAGGCAAGTACCTATACGCCCTCAGCCGCCGGGACTACGCGCCGCAGATCAGCGATCTCGAATTCGATTACGCGGGCAACCGCAATGGGGATGTCATCGCCTATGCCCTGCGCAAGGACGTGGCCCATCCCTTCCCGCCCGAAAACGACGAAGTGGGCGCCGCGCCGGAAAAGAAGGACGACGGCGAGAAGAAGGAGAACGGCGACAAGAAAGAGAACGGGGATAAGAAGGAAAACAGAGATAAGAAGGCCGAAACGCCCAAACCTTCCGTGGCCGTGCGCATCGATTGGGATGGCTTCGAGGGGCGGGGTACCCGCGTGCCCGTGCCAGCCGACAACCTGGGCTCGCTGGAAGCCATCAAGGGTTCCCTGCTTTACACCAAGAACGCCCCCTTCGTGTATGGCGAGAATACCGGCCGCCGCAGCGGGGGCAGCAGCCTCTGGATCTACGATCTGAAGAAGCGGCAGGAAAGCGAACTACTGCCCGAAGTGCAGGGCTGGACCCTCAGCCAGGATGGCAACAAGATCCTGGCCCGCGCGGGACAAGGCCCCGCCGCCTCGTACCAGCTGATTGATGCCAAACCCAAGTCCACCGAGAAGAAGACGGTATCGACCAAGGATCTCTACGTGGACCGCATCCCCGCCGAAGAATGGCGCGAGGTCTACGACGAAGCCTGGCGGCGCTTCCGCGACAATTTCTACGTGAAGAACATGCACGGCTACGACTGGAAGGCCCTGCGCGAACAGTACCGCCCCTGGCTGCAGCACGTCACCCATCGTTCGGATCTCACCTACGTGCTCACCGAGCTCATCTCCGAACTGAACATCGGCCACACCTACACCGAGGGCGGCGATGCCTTCCTGCCCGAGCGCGCCCACGTGGGCCTGCCCGGCGCCCGCATCGAACTGGATGCCGCCGTCGGTCGTTACCGCCTGGCCCACATCTACAAGGGCCATAACGAGGAACCCAAGTACCGCAGCCCCCTGACTGAAGTGGGCGTGGATGCCCATGAGGGAGACTACATCCTGGCCATCGACGGCGTGGAGTTGAAGGCCGACGACAGCCCCTTCCGCCTGTTGCGGAACAAGACCTTCACCGTGACGATGACGTTGAACAGCAGGCCCAGCTTCGAGGGCGCACGGCAGGTCACCTACAAGCCCATCGATAGCGATGCCAGCTTGCGCTACCTGGACTTCGTGCTGCGCTCGAAAGAAACCGTGGACAAGCTCAGTGGCGGCAAGGTGGGCTACCTTCACATTCCTGACATGGGTGCCCCCGGCCTCTACGAGTTCATCAAGTGGTACTACCCCCAGATCCGCAAGGAGGGTTTGATCGTCGATGTCCGTGCCAACGGCGGCGGCAACATCAGCCAGATGATCCTCGAGCGCCTGGGCAAGAAGCTGCTGGGCACCCGCTTTGGCAACAACAGCGAGCATCCCAGCACGTACCCCAGCACGGTCTTCCACGGCCACATGGTGGCGCTCACCAGCGAGACCAGCGCCAGCGATGGCGACATCTTCCCCTACCATTTCCGGTTCGCGGGCCTCGGTCCCCTCATCGGCAAGCGCACCTGGGGCGGCGTCGTGGGCGGCGGCAACTCGCCGCTCATCGATGGCGGCAGCGTCTTCGTTCCGACCTCGGGCACCAACGCCCCCACGGGCGAGTGGATCATCGAAGGCGAAGGCGTCACGCCGGACATCGAAGTGGAGAACGATCCCGCCTCCATGCTGGAAGGCCACGACCGCCAGCTGGAACGGGGCGTCCAGGAAGTCATGAAGCGCATGGCCGAAAAGCCCATGGCCCTGCCCAAGCGACCCGCGGATCCCGTAAAAACGAAGTAGTCAAACCAACCGCCAAGCCATTGCCAGTGTCTGAGCTGTCATGAAGGGCCGTTGCCATCCGGGCATCGGCCCTTCTGCTTGAGGGTTCTCGAGTCAGAGTGCAAACCGCAGAAGAAAATGGGCCACAAAGAACACAAAGAACGCAAAGGGGCTTGAGAAGCACATCCACACCCGTTCCTTCTTTGTGCCCTTTGTGTTCTTTGTGGCTACCTTTCTTTTGTGCTGGTGCTGGACACCCATGAGCATTTTTTTGCGGCTTTCAAGAACCTGAGGTGAATTCCATGCGCATCATCGTGGCTCCGGATTCCTACAAGGGCAGCTTATCGGCCCTGGCTGTGGCTCAGGCCATGGAACGGGGCATCCATGCGGTGTTTTCGGAAGCTGAAGTCCTCAAGGTGCCCATCGCCGATGGGGGGGAAGGCACCGTAGAGGCCCTGGTGGCGGCCACGGGCGGGCGTCTGCTGTATGCGGAGGTGCGCGGCCCCCTGGGCGATCCGGTACGAGCCCACTGGGGCATCTCTGGTGAGGGCACGACGGCCTTCCTGGAAATGGCTGCCGCCTCGGGCTTGCCTCTCGTTCCCGAGGGCCGACGGGATCCTCGGGTGACAAGCACCTTCGGCACCGGTCAGCTGCTCAAGGCGGCCCTGGAGGCGGGCTTGCGCAAGGTGATCCTCGGCATCGGCGGCAGCGCCACCAACGATGGCGGCATGGGCATGGCCCGAGCCTTGGGTGCGCGCTTGCTCGATGCCGAGGGCCGCGACCTGCCCGAAGGCGGAGCGGCCCTGGCGAGGCTCCATCAGATCGATCTTTCCGGCCTCGATCCGCGCCTGGCAGAAGCCTCGATCCTTGTGGCCTGCGATGTGGACAATCCCCTCTGTGGACCCCGGGGGGCGTCGGCAGTCTATGGTCCGCAGAAGGGAGCCACGCCGGAAGGGGTGGCTGAACTGGATGCGGCTCTGGGCGTGTTCGCCGCCGTGGCCACCAAGGTCACGGGCCGCGACATCGCGAATGTGCCTGGCGCAGGCGCCGCCGGCGGCCTTGGGGCCGGGCTGCTGTTCTTCACCCCTGCTGTTCTGCGTCCGGGCGTAGCCATCGTGCTGGAGGCCACGGGCTTCGAAGCCCTGGTGCTGGGCGTGGATCTGGTATTCACCGGTGAAGGTCGCACGGACTTTCAGACCTCCATGGGCAAGGCCCCGGTGGGGGTGGCGGAGCTGGCCAGCCATGTGGGTGTGCCCGTGATCTGTCTCTCCGGGGGCCTGGGGGAAGGCGCGGAGGAGGTGCTGGCCCATGGCATCGATGCGTTGGCCAGCGTGGTCCCCGGGCCCATGACCTTGGAGGCCTGCATGAAAGGGGGCGCGGACCTGGTAGAGACGGCCACGGCCCGGATCTGCCGTCTACTAAAGGTAGGCATGTTCCTGCCGTCGTTTCAGTGAACAATGAATGCACCCAAATGACCCGACCCCATCACGGAGGCCTGCGATGACCCTCGACCTCGAATTCCGTTCGGGTGTTCTGGAAGACTACGCCGATGTCTACACGGCGGACGCCCTCCGGGCTCTGGAAGCCCTGGCACCCCTGAATGCGCGCCGCAGGGAGTTGATGACGCTCCGGATCGCCCGGCGCAAAGGCCGAGCCGAGCGACATGAACGCATTGGATTCCTGGATCCAGCCGCGTTGATTGCCGGCACGCAGATCACCGTGGCCGATGCCCGCGTCGGCAATTTCGATGGCGCCGTCATCCCGCCTGACCTGCAGCGCCAGTGGATTCAGGGGACGGGCCCGGCCACCAAGCCACGTTCGGAGGTGCGCTCCGGCATTCGCAATGTGGCCTACGCCCTGCTTTCGGGTGCCGATGGCTGGATGTTCGACGGCGAGGATGCCCTGGGTGAAGTGGACACCATGTCCCTGGACAACCATCGCAACCTGAAGCTGGCCATCGCCCGCAATCCATTGTTTCTGGAGGTGGCGGAAGAAGTGGCCGCCGAAATGAACCAGTGGGCTGAAGGCTTCTTCGGTCGACCCATCGTCGCCGACTGGCGCGCTCAGCTGGATTTCACCACCGTGATCTACCGGGTGCGCGGCCTGCACCTGGACGACCGGCATCTCCGCCTGGATGGTCACGGCTTCTCCGCTTCCATCACCGACATGGTGCTCTTCGTGGTGAACAACCACGAACGCCTCCGCGCTGCGGGCCACAGCCTCGTCCTCTATCTGCCCAAGATGCAGACCGCCGAAGATGCCGCCTATTTCAACAGCCTCATCCTGGCCCTGGAAGCCCACCTGGGCCTGCCTGTGGGCACCATCAAGTGCTACGTGCTGGTGGAACAGATTGAACAGTGCTTCCAGCTCATGGAGATCCGCGCCGCGCTCTCGCCCCACTTCGTGGGCTTCAATACCGGCCGCTGGGATTACATCAACAGCGTGTCGGACGCCCTGGCCTGGGACCCGGATTTCGTGAATCCGAACATCTCGTCGATCACCATGACCTACGGCTACATGCGCACCTACGAGGATCGCGTGCGCCGGGCCATGAACACGCCGGACCGCAACGGCCGCTTCGCCCTCTGGCAGGGCGGCATGGAACCGAACATCCCCGTGGGCTCCGAAGCGGGCGTGTCCGCGAGCATGGCGCGGGCGGTGGCGGGCGCCGAGCGCGAGCAGCGCGAGGGCGCTTCAGGCAAGTGGGTGGCGCACTGGAAAATGGTGCACATCGTTCGTCCCGTGTGGGAGAAGTTCGGCCAGGCCAACCAAGCGGGACGCGCCTTCCCGCCGCTCACGTACACGCCGGAGGACGCCGCCGGCCTCATGCAGCTGGAACCCGCACCCCGCACCATCGCCGGTGCCCGCGACCTGCTATCGGTGGCGCTGCAGTACGGCAACGCCTTCCTGCGCGGCTTTCAGGCGGCGGCACTCAAACCTGCCGACTTCTTCGGCAACGATGACGTGCTTTACCTCATGGAGGACATGGCCACCGGCGAGATTCGCCTATCCATTCTCTGGGAGTGGATCCACAAGGGGGCGAAACTCACGGAAGCCGATGGCGAAACCGGCTGCGCTGCCGGCGAGGCCTTCACGCCAGCCCTCTTCGCGCGCCTGCTGGAAGAGGAATACGCCAAGCTCCGCAAGGCCAGCAACCGTGATGTCCACGATGATTCCAAGGACACCACCCTGCCCATCGCCCGGGCCATCGTGCAGTGCTACGTGCAAAGCAATATCAAGGCGCCATGGTATGTGGATCTGCTGAACCTCAACCTGGGCGTGGAAAGCCTGGGCGAGGCCGAAAAGCGCATCGCGCGGTTTCTCGAAGCCTTCAAGAAGGACGGCACACGGCTGACCGAGAACTTGGATTTCTGAGGGATACCTAGGCCAAAGAAACCCGGTTCGGGAAGTGTTTCTTGATGCACTCGGGGCAGACTCCGTGGGTTTGAGTGAGTTCCGGGTGATCGAGAAGCAGGCTGTGCGCCCGTGTCCAAACGCCGCGCTTGTCCCGCACCTTCTGGCACCAACTGCACACCGAAGTCAGGGTTCGCCGGGCACACGTCCGTGACCTGCCATGCGCGAATTCAGAACCCGAGGCAGGGCTTCTGAATTCGTTCTGGTGGTCGACAGGCGGCATTCGAGGTCTCTCCGGAGCCGTTGGCCTCACGCGCCGTCAGCTCAGCACCAACCTTGATGGTGAATCACCCCATTCGGGTTGGCAAGGTGGAGAGTGTCACCTCGTGCCTCACTTGGAGAGGGATAGGAGCTGCCCCGCGAAGCCTTCCAATGCCCGGTAGTAGGGATCGATGCTGGGGATGTAGTGGCGCTCTCCTGCAGCATGAGGCCCGATGCCGGTCTGGCCCCAGACCACGGCCTGGCCGCCCGGCGCGAAGCGGGCCGAAGTGCCCGCGCCCTTGCGCCCGATGCGCACCTCGCCACCGGCAGCGGTGATGCCTGCCAGCAGGGCCTTCAGGTAGGGGTTCTCGGGATCGCAGGCCACGCCGGGTTCCCAGGCGGAGGGGATGAACGCCAGATCCCGTTCGGCCACCAGGGCTTCGATTTCGGCGCGCATCGTCGAGACATCATCCTGGGGAATGGGACGGATCTCGACGCCCAGGGCGCCGTGATCGGGCGTGATGTTGAACACGCCGGGCGTGCCCACCTGGATGTAGGCGAAGCGGGCCAGGGACTGCCAGCCGTCCGCCGCCTTCAGGGTGAGGTGCGTGGCGAAGAGCTCACGCAGGGCCTCGCGGGCGCTCAGCAGACGTTCGGTGAGATCGGCGCCGCCCGCCAGGCCGCTGTGGCCTCGGGTGCCGTGGGCCACCAGCTCGAAGCGCAGCACACCGCGGTTTTGCGTGCAGACCTCGCCCCAGAGTTCCGTGCCCTTTTCGCCCGTGCGTTCGCCCGCGATGAGGAAGGAGGGCTCGTAACCGTGGCCCTCTTCCTTGAGCACCTTCAACACATGGGGCGTGCCCATGGGTTCCAACTCGCCGTTCTCCTCGTTGCCGAGCAGCAGCAGGTTCACGGGCGGGTAGGGCGCGCCCTTCTTGAGCGTGTCCTTCATCCACACCAGGTAGGTCGATACCACCGTCTTCATGTCGGCGGCGCCTCGGCCCCACAGGTAGTCGCCCTCGATCTTGGGCTCGAACTGGCTGTCATCGGGCTCGGGCTCCACCACATCGAAGTGACCGCAAAGCATGGCCGGAGCGAATTCGCCGCCGGGGAAGTGGGCGAACACAGCCGGGAAGGGGCCCGCGTCGAAGGTGCGCACGGGCACGCCGTGATTGCGCAGGTAGTCGTATACGAAGGTGGCCGCGCGGTGCACTTCTGGCAGCCGCTCCTGGGGGCAGGCGGTGACGCTGGGGATGCGCACCAGGCGCTGGGAGAGGGCCAGCACTTCGGTGGTCTTGTCCGCGTAGTCCGCGTCCACCAGGGTCTCGGGCCGGGGCTGGAAGCGCACCGGTGCCTGGGGATCGAGGTGCACCTCGTCGCGGGCATGCTCCACGAAGTCGCGCAGCTTGCCTTCTTCTCCACCCAGATCAGAGAGATGGGCGGTGATGGCTTCCACGTCACCGCGGACCTGCTCCTTGCGGGCCTCGGCCAGCTCCACCAGCAGATCGGCAGGCACGATGTCGGAGCTGCCGAGCTTGGCCTTCAGTCGCTGGCGGATCTTTTCGGCGGTGCTGGGCGCGCCCGCTGCGAGCTCGCGCAGGGGCTGCAGGTCGTCCCAGAGACCAAGCGCTTCGGCCATGGGGCGCATTTCTTGGAGCGTCCGGTCCAGGAAGGCCGAGAGCGCGATGGGCTTGGCCGTGAGGGGATCCTCGATGACGGCACGCAGGCCTTCCTTGGCCGCCAGGTTCTCGTTGCGGCGGGCCCGCTTGATGTCCTCGGCATCGTAGCGGAAGCCGCGGGCGAAATCGGCATCGGCGTAGAAGCGGAGGAGGAGGAGGTGCTTCAGCGTGAGATTGGCAATATCAAGCGGCAGGTCGTGGCAGGGATCATCCGTGCGCACTTCCACACGGGCCATGGGCAGGTCGATGCGGGCGAAGAGGTTCTGCCGCTCGATCTGGGCGGCCATGTCCTCCACGTTGCGCGTTTCGCCAGCGGCGAAGAGGCCCCGGGCGTAGATGTCGTGCAGCTGGTCGCTGGTGACCTGGATGAGGCGCTCCACGGGCTCGGCCTGGGAGCGGGCGCGCACGGGAATCCAGTTGTTGTTGCCGAAGCGCACGCCGCTGCGCACCAACTCGTAGGAGAGGCGCAGGTAGTCCGAGTGGCTGCGGTTGAGGTCGGGCACATCGAGCGCGGGCGGATTCGGGAAGGTGAGGTTGCGCACCGATTCGTAGGGCGTGAGCCGCACCACGGGTTTGCCGTCTTCTTCGGAGGCCTGCAGGGGTGTGCTGGCGCTGGCGGCGATGAACACGGCCGCGAAGGCGCGCATGAGGCGCGTGCCCGTGATGTAGACGGCGTTCTTGTAATCGTCGAGGTGCGTGTCGCCGCGCTCAGCGGCGGGCAGGTGCATGAAATCCCAGGCCAGCATGGGCTCGGGCAGGCTGAGGTTGGAGTGGGTACCCGCCGTGGCCAGCTCCGTGCCGTACATGTCCACGCAGCGCTGCAGGTAGCGCCGCTTGGCCAGGTGCCAGGATTCTGGCACGCAATCGGGCCCGATCTTGGGCAGCACGAGCAGGTTGCCGTGCCAGTAGTGGAGCGGTTCGCCGAAAGACCGCCCGGCCTTGGCGAGTGCGTTGATGAGGGCGCCCTCCAGCAGGCGGCCTTCATACACCGCGCCCTTGGGCGTGTGGTAGGGCTTGGTGACGAACTCGATCATCCAGTGGAAGACTTCGAGCTGGTGGTATTCCTCGGTCCACGGTGCGAGCACCTTGGCGCGCAGGTGATCCACGAAGGACATGCGGTCCGGCCCCGTGCCCACGGTGAGCAGGGGGCGGAACTGGGGATCCATGAGATTCCACTCCAACTCCAACCCACAGAGGCCGCCCGAGGGGCGGGTCTCCAGCGCGGTCTGGCGGGCCAGCTGGAACTTCGCGACAAAGGCATTCAAGTCGAACACTCAAACTCCGAAAAAAATGGGTCCACAGATTTCACAGATTTCACAGATTCAAAAAAGCGCATGGGTGGGGCGATTCGCGCTCACAGGTGTTGGTTTTCATCTGTGAGAGTCTGTGAAATCTGTGGATAAAATCCTTTATTTTTTTAGTTCTTTAAGCGCTTCGACCAGCCGCTCGGCGGCGCCCTGGGTGCGCTCGACGGGGGTGGCGTAGGAGAAGCGGATCCAGTCGGCGCCGTAGGGGCTGAAGAAGGCGCCGGGCACCACGGCCACGCCATGGTTCTCGGCGAAGTGTTGGCCCAGGGGTTCGGAATCGGCCCAGCCTTTGGCCTTCAGGCCTTCGGCCACGTTGATGAAGGCGTAGTAGCCCTGGCCGATGATGTGGGTGAGGCCCTGGGTCTTCAGATACTCGCGGATCCAGGCGCGGCTGGTGCGGCAGGGGCCGACGATGGGAGCGGCGGCGATCTGCAGACCCTTCTCATAGGCGGCCATGGCCACGGCCAGGCTGAAGAAGGAGGGGATCACGGTGTGCGAGGACTGGGCCACGATGGTCCTGGTGACCTCGGCATCCGCCAGCAGGTGGCAGTTGCGGATGTTGGAGCCGCCCAGGCTCTTGGTGATGCCATCGAGCACCATGAGGCGCTTGCGCAGTTCGGGCTCGAAGGCGCGCAGCAGCACGTTCACGTCGTAGGGCTCATCGTCGCCCACGGCGTGGTACATCCAGTCGAAGAGCACGAAGGCCACGCCTGCTTCGAGCGCGGCACGGGCCAGCTCGATCTGGCGCTGCAGGGTGAGGGTTTGTCCCGTGGGGTTGTCGGGGCTGGTGATGACGAGGCCAGCCACCTTGCGGCCGGTTTTGGCAGCTTCGGCGACGCAGGCGCGGATGCCCTCTTCGGTATAGGCCCAGCCTTCTTCGGCGCGGCCCGGCGCCCACATCACGTTGGCGCCGATGCCGTACGGTCCCCAGTTGTAGCTGATCCAGGGCACGCGGCTCACGACGATCACATCACCCTGGCGGCCGTGGCCCAGAGCCAGCATGGCCTGGTAGGCCTTCTGCAGGCCGTCGCGGCCACCCTGGGTGCCGATGACGTTGGCGGTGCCCCAGCCGGTGTCCGGCGCCAGCTTCCAGTACGATTCGGCCACGATCTTGCGGTAGGCCTCGGTGCCGAAGGGCATGTCGTAGGCGGTGCCGTGCTGCTTCTGCAATTCGAAGGCGCGGTCGAGCAGGGCCTCGGGCACGCCGGGCAGCGAGGCGCCGCCATCACCCTGGCTGGCATCGAAGACCGGCACACCGGGCTGTTTTTCCTGGAACACCTTCAGCGATTTGTTGATGAGGAACATGCGGGAGGCGGGAATGGCCGCCATCTGGCCCAGGTGATCGCTCACGGGGACGAGGTTCACCTGAGGTACGGCGAAGGCAGGGATCTCGGGAGAGAGCAGGTGGGACACGGAACCTCCAAGTGCGGCAGAACGCAGGTGGGCCGATATGAAAAGGTCGTCCTCGCGGTACCGCAAGGACGACAAATCTTGGTGCCAAGAATAGCAGTGGAAGGGCTCAGGCATGGACTGAGAATTCGACAAAGGCAATTTGAAAGTGAAAAAAATTGACGGATTGTTGAATTGTTGATGATTCGATCCTTTGCCTTTTCGATCTGCGCCCTGCTTGCATTCCTCCGGAGTAATGAATCCATAAGCGAGTGTTATGGCTCATTCATTTCTTTGTCTTTGTGTCGGAAAATCCGGCCTCCAGGTGAGCTGTAATCCTCCACGCGATGGCCTTTTCCCCGCAGCAGGTACCGGTAGCTGAGCAGTCCTTCCAATCCCACCGGGCCGCGAGCATGAAGGCGCCCGGTGCTGATGCCCACTTCGGCGCCAAACCCATAACGGAAGCCGTCCGCGAAGCGGGTGGAGGCGTTGTGGAAGACGCCCGCCGCATCGACTTCCGCCAGGAACCGGGCGGCCGCCTGTTCATCTTCAGTCACGATGGCCTCCGTGTGCCCGCTGCCGTGGGCGCGGATATGCGCGAGGGCGACGTCGAGGTCGTCGACGATCTTGAGGGCCAGGATGGGCGCGCCGTATTCCGTGTCCCAATCCGCTTCGGTGGCCCTGTGGATGGTTGGGGCAAGCTCGCGGCAGGCCTCGCAGCCACGCAGCTCCACGCCCCGGGGGAGGAGATCCGCCACCAGCGCGGGAAGCAGGCGGGTCGCGGCTTGGCGGTGGATGAGCAGGGTCTCCACGGCGTTGCAGGCCGAGGGGTATTGCAGCTTGGCATCGCGCACCAGGGCCACGGCCATGGCGGTGTCGGCGGCGGCATCCAGCACCATGTGGCAAACGCCTTCGGCGTGTCCCAGTACGGGAATGCGCGTGGCCGCCTGGATGCTTTGCACCATCGCCTTGGATCCTCTTGGAATGACGAGATCCACCAGATCGGGGCGCTGCAGCAGCGCCGCCACGGCATCGCGATCTTCGAGGCCCTGGACCGCTGACTCGGGAAGTTTCGTGGCTCGGAGGGTCTGCAGCACCACGGCCACGAGAGCTGCGTTGGAATGGCGGGCCTCGCTGCCGCCTTTCATGAGCGCGGCATTGCCGCTTTTGAGGGCCAGAGCGCTGATCTGGATGAGGGCATCGGGCCGCGATTCGAACACGACGCAAAGCACGCCGAGGGGACAGGCCACGCGGGTGAGTTCCAGGCCCTCGTCCAGCTCGCGGCGGAGTTGCACGCGGTGCAGAGGATCCGGCAGGGCGGCCACGGCGCGCACACCTTCAACCATGGCGGCCAGCTTGGCGGCGTCGATGTGGAGCCGTTGCAGGCTGGAGGGGTCGAGGGTGCCGGTGGCCGCGCGGATGTCTTCAGCATTGGCCGCGAGAATGGCGGCGGACTGTTGCTCCAGCAGACCCGCCAAGTGCAGAAGCAGATCGCGGCGCACTTCCGAACTGGTGGTGGCCAGCTGCCGGGAGGACTGCCGCGCGGCTGCTCCCATGGCTTGAATGCGAAGCAGGTCAACGGTCATGGCAGGCTCCCTTGGGGGCGGCGTGAAAGTGGGTTCCTACCGGATCGCCCGCGAGGATCTGATCCAGGATGTGGGGGGCCTGGCCCGAGGCCAGCACCACGGGCACACCGCCGCGGGCAGCGCAGCGGGCGGCTTCCACCTTGCTGAGCATGCCGCCCCGGCCACGACCCGAGGTGCCTTCGAGTTCCACCGCCAGTTCCTCGCCAAAGGCCACCTCCCGCAGGGGCAGTGCCTCGGGATGCAGGGCCGGATTCCCCGTGTGGAGGGCGCTCACATCCGAGAGGAGCACCAGCAGGTCCGCCCGCAAGTGCGTGGCGACCAGGGCCGACAGGTGGTCGTTGTCGCTGAAGATGGGCTTGGGGCCTGGGCCTGGGCGTTCCAGCTCCAGTGTCGACACGGTGTCGTTCTCGTTGAGCACCGGCACAGCTCCCAGCTCCAGCAGGGTTTCCAGCGTGTGCCGCAGGTTGGCGTGGCGAATGGGATCGGTGAAGTCGTCCTCCGTGAGCAGCACCTGGGCGGCGCAGAGGCCCAGACGGCCAAAGCCCTCCTGGTAGAGGGCCATGAGTTGCCCCTGGCCCACCGCCGCACAGGCCTGTTTCTGGGCGAGGCCTCTGGCCTGGATGCCGAGCTGGCGGGCCCCGAGGCCCACGGCGCCCGAAGACACCAGCAGAACCTGAGCACCCTGGTGATGGAGGGCGGTGATGCTTTCCATGAGGCTGTAGAGCCGACTCATGGCCGGGCGGCCCTCGGCATCCAGCACGACCTGGGTGCCGAGCTTCAGCACGATTCGTTTCGCACCGGAGAGCTCGCGGCGCTGGGTGTGTACGGAGGTGAGCTTTGAGGTGGAGTTCATGGTTTCCTGCCAAAAGAAAAACCCCCGGGTCGGTGTGCGACGCGGGGGTGGATGTGAGCAGATCGTGATGGCGACTGTCTCAATCATCTCCTGCCGGCGCACCGGAGGTGGGCTGGCTAGGGCGAGGGTTGAGGGCGAGGACGGAGATCATGTTCGAACAGTCTGCAGGGAACAGGCCCACGGGTGCAAGGTGAATCGATGTCCACGATGCATCATCCATGGCATTGACTTCGGGGATTCCTGGATCCGCCGCCACGCTCATACTGGATCACGGGGCGGATATTCGAGCCATTCAGGAGGGGCTGGGTCATGCGGAGTTGAAGACCACCCAAGATATACACACGGGTGGGCATCGGCAGGCTCAAGGCGGTCCATACGGCAACCCTTCCAGGGAAGAGCCGGAGGTTGGTAGGCACGGGATGGAGGGTGATCCGCAGATCGGCTCGGCTTGAGGGTAAACTGAGTCACGAGGGCTAACCCATGAACCTGCCTCAGGTGAAGAGCCACGGTCATACCGTGGAGGAGTGGAAGACCTGGGACGGGCGCTGGGAACTCATCAACGGTGCCGTCTACGACATGACACCTGCGCCTTCCGTAGAGCATCAGCGGGCGGTGTTGGGGCTTGCACGAAGCCTCGCGAACGGGCTGGATGAGGCGAAGCGCAAAGCTGGGAGTGGGGATTGTGAAGTCTTCATTGCTCCGATTGACCTATATCTGCCAAGGCAGGAAACAGTGTTCCAGCCCGACCTGCTGATCGTATGCGATCCTTCCAAGGTTGCCGCCCATGGGATCGTGGGTGCCCCGGATCTTGTGGTGGAGATCCTGAGCCCTTCCAACTCCAGCAAGGATACCGTGGTGAAGCGTTGGGCTTACGCGGCAGCAGGTGTTTCCGAATATCTGATCGTTGATCCGGTGGAGAAATTTGGAACGCTCCTGCGGCTTGAGGGCGGGCATTACATGGATAGTGCCCCAATTGAATGGGGTATTGTGATGGGGCTGTTGGGTGGGAAGTTGTCCATCACGCTGGGCTGATCCATTCTGGCGAAGCACGCGCGATATAAGCCCGCACTGGTAGGCTGTCCCAAGAAATCACGGCGGGGGGGTCACGGAAACCGGGGAGCCGTATACCTCGCATAGCCAGCTGTGGCGCGGCTTCCCCACCTCAGAGGTAGAGGGTGGGGTAGAACCGGAAAACCCTCTTCGGCCTGACGCCTCCTGATGATTGGATCGGCGGATGGGGCGGAAGGTTGAGGAGCCTCGTTCAGGCGCGGGCAGCCTCGTTGATCAGCGCCCACAGCGCCTCCACGTGACGCCGTTCCGTGGTCTCGGCGCCGATGCTCACGCGGAGCATTTGTTTGCCCTTGAGCATGGAAGGCGTGAGGTAGGCCTTGCCACCTTCGTTGAGGCGGCGGGCGAGCTCCAGGTTGTGGGCGGCGAGGGCGGCTTCATCCAAGCCGGGCTTGAGGTGGCGGATGCAGATGGTTTGTAGATGAACGGGAGCGAGCCGCTCCCAGTCAGAGGCTGCATCCACTTGAGCCATGAACCACTGGGCGTTTTCCAGGTCCCGGCGCAGGCGGGCCTGCAGGCCTTCCACGCCCACGTCCATGAGGTAGAACCAGAGCTTCAGGGCCCGGAAGCGCCGTCCCAGCTGGATGTGCCAGTCGCGGAAGTTGCTCACCTGGCCGTCCTGCGCGGTGCGCAGGTAGCTGGGGTTGGTGCTCATGACGCGGATGAGGTGCTGGGGATCGCGCACGTAGTAGGCGCTGAAGTCGAAGCCCACGCCCATCCATTTGTGGGGGTTGAACACCACGCTGTCGGCGCACTCCACGCCTTCCCACATCCACCGGCACTCGGGCAGCACCATGGCCGTGCCCGCCAGGGCGGCATCGACATGGAGCCACAAGCCGTGCTGCTGGGCCAGGTCGGCGAGGGCCGATACGGAATCGATGGCGGTGGTGCCCGTGGTGCCCACGCAGGCCACCAGGGCGCAGGGGCGCAGGCCGATGTCGAGATCCTGCTCGATGGCTTCCTTGAGCAAATCCACACGCATGGCATGGTTTTCATCCGTGGGGATGAGGCGCAGGAAACTGCGGCCGAAGCCCGCCAGCAGGGCGGCCTTTTCGATGGAACTGTGGCCCTGGTCCGAGGCGTAGACCACCAGGGGGGCCTCGCCGCCCTGCAGGCCTTCCTCGTTCTGGCAGTAATTCGAGGCCTTCTCCCGGGCGCAGAGCAGGGCCGTGAAGGTGGCGGTGCTGGCCGTGTCATGGATGACGCCGGTGAAGGCGGGGCTGAGGCCCACCATCTGCCGCAGCCAATCCATGACCACTTCTTCCACCTCGGTGGCGGCGGGGCTGGTCTGCCAGCTCATGCCCTGGGCGCCGATGCCCGAGGCGGCCAGGTCGCCGAGGATGGAGGCGTAGCTGGTGTTGCTGGGGAAGTAGGCGAAAAAGGAAGGATGGTTCCAGTGGGTGATGCCGGGCATGACATCCCGTTCGAGGGCGGCCAGAGCCTGGTCCATGCGGCCCCCGTGCAAAGGCGGATGATCCGGGAAGGCGTTGCGGATCTCGCCGGGCTGGGCCTGGCTCATCACGGGAAGGCGTTCCATCCCTTCGCGGTAATCCGCGATCCAATCCACGAGCTGATAACCGAGGCGGCGGAAGTCGTTGTGGTCCATGTGGGATATTGTGCCGGAACCGGAGCCAGATCGCTGCGCGATCTGGCTAGGGGAAAAGCAGGGTGGATCAGCCTTCGGCTGGGTCGGGTTCGTAGTGGAGCAGATCACCTGGCTGGCAGTTCAGCTCGCGGCAGAGGGCTTCTAGGGTGGAGAAACGGATGGCTTTGGTCTTGCCGGTTTTGAGGATGGAGAGGTTCGGCGGGGTCAAATCCACGCGCGCCGAAAGATCCCCCAGCTTCAGCTTGCGCTGGGCCAGCACCACGCTCCGTCTCGACGACGATCTTGCGACCTTCCTGCGGGGGGCGGCGGAGGCCCAGGCCATGAGTGTGAATGGTTGGCTGGCTGAACTTCTGCGCCGGGAGCAGGCTGCGGCGGCCCAGCGGAAGCTGGCGGCGGATTGGGCCGCCTATGGGAAGGATGTCGAGGCCCAGGATGTTGCCTACGCCTTCGCGGCCCAGGCTGAGTGGGTTGCCGAGCCTAGGCGGCGCAGCCACAAAGCGCGGAAGGCCAAATAACGGAGCCCCTTCCACGGTGTAGCCGAGGCGAGATCTGGATGCTGGATTGGAATCTGCGGCGCGGCTCCGAACAGGGCGGTTTCCGGCCTGGAATCATCATCCAATCCGATCTGGGCAACCACGCCGAAGGGGCTCGTCCGACGATCCTGGTCGCACTCACCACCCAGGGGCGTCCCTATGCCTTCTACATCCCGATTCCCAAGGGAAAGGAGAATGGCCTGCCTGCGGATGCCTGGGCCAACGCCGCCCAGGTCGTCACCGTGGACAAGGCGCGCCTCGCCAAGCGCCTCGGCAAGGCGACGCCGGCCCAGATGCTGTCTCTGTCCCAAGCGCTCGTGGCCGTTCTTGGTTTCTAGCCAAATCGCGCAGCGATTTGGCTAGTGATGCGCTTCCGGCGCAGAAGCCACCGAGAGCGGCTTGAAGAATTGCACCTTGCCGCTGGCCAGGTTGTAGAGGGCGGGCACGATCCAGAGCTTTTCGGAGGCTGCGGCCTCCTTAAGCATGGTGGAGCGGGCGAGCATGGCCTGGGCCTGGCGGCGGGCATTGGCCTCTTCCAGGCGGCTGAGGTGGGACTTGGTCTCCTCGTTGGGATCCTGCGGCGTGCTCTCCAGCAGACCGGACATGCCGGCCTGCAGGGCCCACAGGTTCCCGGGCAGGGGCTTGCCATTGGCTTCGCGGATGGCCTTCACGGCGCCGCAACTGGTGTGGCCCATGAGGACGATGATCTTGGAGCCCAGGTGTTCCACCGCGTATTCCGCCGAGGCGACGCCCTGCAGGTCCGGCGCATTGCCCGCCTCGCGGATGGTGAAGAGGCGGCCCGCTTCCTGGTCGAAGAGCAGAGCATCCGGCACCCGGCTGTCCGAGCAGGTGATAATCACGGCGAACGGCGCCTGGCCACCCACGAGGGCGGCGCGCATGGCGGCGTCATGCCCGGTATCCAGGGTTCGGATGCGCTTGCCTGCCACGAAGCGGCTATTGCCGGCCGCCAGTTCCCCCAGGGCGGCGCTGGGGCTGTCGGGAGCATCTGCGGCGGGGGCCGGGACATGGGCGGCTGGCGCAGGGGCCGTGGCGGCAGCGGGAGCTTTGGCCTTAGCCTTGGCCGGGGCGGGATGTTCCTCGGCCAGCAGGGCTGATGAGCTGGCGAGGCTGGTGGCAAGCAGACAGAAGGTGAGGAGGCGCATGGAAGCTCCGCGATGGATATCACTGGGGATCGGGCAGGGAGCCATAGGAGGTGAATATGGGCACCGCCCGGCCGGATGAAAATAATGCCTATACATCCATGGTTATTCTGGAATTAGGATGTGAGCATCGCCTTTTGGTAAAAAAGCCTCCCGGGTGTTCCAAATGGATACCACCTCGATCATCACCCTCCTGAACCTGCTGTCGTGGGGCGGGGCGGCCCTGGTGATGGCGATTTTCGGCTGGATGGTTTTTGAGAGGTACCGGGCTCGGCGGCTGGGGCGCGCGCTTTCGGGCCAGGCCACCTACTCGGCCGTGGTCGATGCCTTCAGTGATGGGGTCCTGCTCCTCGGGAAAGATGGCCATGTCAGAGCCTGCAACCCCGCGGCCGGCGCCATCCTAGACCGGAATCCCGATGACCTGATTGGAACCAGGGCTCTCGAGCCCGGTTGGACCGTCGAGGACGAAACGGGCCGTCCGCTCACCCATGAAGACCATCCCATCACCCAGGTGCTCCGGGCTGACAAGGACCAGGTGCGGAGCATCTTGCGCATCGAAGCTCCCGACGGGCGATCCCGGTGGATCCGCAGTTCGGTGACGGCCCTGCCTCCCAGTCAGGTCCCAGAGGGCGTGGTGGCGATGGCCAAGATCCGGGATATCACGGAGGAACGCCAGGAACTCCAGGCCCTGAAAGAAGCCGAGCAGACATTCCGGAATTTGTTCGAACGCTCCCCCAACGGCATGAGCATCACCCGAACCCAGGATGGGCTGGTCATCGAAGCCAATGAGGCCTGGTGTCGGCTCTTCGCCTCGACTCGGGAAGAAGCCCTTGGGCACACCCTGTACGAGCTGGGCATCTGGCTGAAGCCCGAGGATCGCCAAACGCTCCTGGAGACCCTGGGCCGAGGCCAGGTGGTTCACGCCTGGCCCTTCACGACGACGCGCCGGGATGGATCGAGTCTCCAGGTGGGGCTTGGTTTGGCCGCGCTGACCTTGAACGGGGAGGATTGCCTCCTGGCCGTCCTGCAGGACCACACGGAACTCCGCCAGGTCGAAACAGACCAACGCAAGGTGGAAAAGGCGGAAAGCCTGGGCCTCATGGCCTCGGGGATCGCGCATGATTTCAACAACCTCTTCCAATCGTTGTTGACGAGCCTGGAACTCGCCCATTCCCGCTCGGACCAGACCAGCCGCCACTTCCTGGATCGTGCCATGGCCTCGCTGGAGCGGGCCTCCACCGTGTCCCGTCGATTGATGGAATACTCCGGCGGCAGCTTCACGCAACCCGAAGCCATCCCCATCAACGCCCTGGTCCATGGTGTAGTCGCAACCCTGGTCGAGCAGGGCGGTCTCAATCCTCAGTTGAGGCTGGCCGCCAACCTTCCCCCGGTGCATGCCGACAAGAAGCAGCTCTGTCGGGTCATCGAAGTGCTGGTGGAAAACGCTCTGGAGGCGATGGGGCCAGGCGATGGAACCGTGACCCTCGCCTCCACTCACCTGGCAGCCCTGCCGGCGGAAGAACGGAAGCAGGGCCACTGGGTGGCGGAGGCTCCCGAGGGGCCCGTGGTCCGGGTGACTGTCAGCGACTCCGCAGGGGGGGTCCATCGGAACCACCTGGAGCAGCTCTTCGACCCCTACTTCAGCACGAAGGCGCCGGGCCGGGGCCTGGGCCTTCCGGCCGCCCTGGGACTGCTGCGGGGAAACCGGGCGGGCCTGCAGGTGCTGAACCGGCAGGGAGAGGGCCTCACGGTGCATGTCTATCTGCCCGTGGATCCAGAGGCCCGCAGCTACTCGTAGCGAAGGGCTTCGATGGGATCCTGCTTGGCGGCCTTCATGGCGGGCCACAAGCCAAAGATGAGGCCCACGGCAGTGCTGACGCCGAAGCCCAGCATGATGCTCCAGAGCGGGGCGGCGGCTGGGAAATCGAACACCAGCCGCACCAGCATGGCGATGCCCAGACCCGTGGCGATGCCGATGGCGCCGCCCACGCCCGTGAGGGCGATGGCTTCCACCAGGAACTGTGTGGCGATGTCCTTGCGGGTGGCGCCCAGGGCTTTGCGGATGCCGATCTCGCGGGTGCGTTCAGTGACACTCACCAGCATGATGTTCATGACGCCCACGCCGCCCACGAGGAGGGCGATGCTGGCGATGAGGATCATGGCCCCGGCGATGCCGCCGGTGATGGCCTTGAAGGTCTCCATCTGCCCTTCGCTGGTGTAGATGGCGAAATCGTTGGGATCCTTCGCCTTCAGCCCGCGACGGCCACGCATGATGCTGATGCCCTGGTCCATCATGGCTTGCATTTCATTGGGATCCTTGGGCACCGTGGCGATGTGGATGGTATCGCCGCTGCTGTTCTTCACATCGGGGAACATCTCGTCGAAGGTGCTGAAGGGGATGAGCACGATGTTATCCGCTGCCGCCCAGAAAGGAGCCGCGCTTTTCCAGCAGGCCCACCACCCGGAAGGCGATGCCGTTGATGAGGAGTTCCTGGTTGATGGGGTCGCGGTTCAGCCAGAGCGCTTCCGCCACATCGGGTCCGATGACCACGGTGCGGGCGATGTGCGAAATGTCGGCATCGACGAAGAATCGGCCATCGGCGATGCCCGCGTTGTTGGCCTGGGCGTAATCGGGGACCACGCCCGCCAGGGTGGGGCCGCTGGCCTCCTTGCCTTGGCGGTTCTTGTAGGTCGTGGAGGCGGCGAGGCCAGGCAGGTTAAGGTACCGTTCGGGGCTCACGGCGGCGGCCAGGGTGTTCAGCCGCTTCAATGCCAGGGCGTCGTCCCAGGTCAGATCCCTGCGGCGTCGCTGTTCTTCGGGAGGGCCCGTGGGACCGCCACCAAACCGGGGATCGAATTTCTGGTACTGCACCAGGGTGGTGCCGAAGCTGGAGAAGGCGCCGGTGATGGCGTCGTTGAAGCCGGCGACGAAGCTCACCATGGCGATGACCGTGGCCACGCCAGCGACGATGCCCAGCAGCGTGAGGAAGCTCCGCAGGCGCTGGACCAGGATGGACCGGAAGGCAAAGCGGATATTCTCGACGCCGAGATTCCGGAGGGCGGAGCGGGACTGGGCCGATGCCATGGTGCGCTCCTACTCTGCCCGGAGGGCGTCAATGACGGGGAGGTTGGCGGCGCGTCGGGCGGGAAGGAAGCCCGCCAGCAGGCCCACCACGGTGGACAGTCCCACCCCCATGCATACAATCCCCATGGTGATCTGGGCCGGGAACCCGGTGACAGCCTTGACTGTGAGGGCGAGGCCGCCCCCGAAGAGCACGCCGATGACGCCACCGGCCATGGAGAGCAGAGCGGCCTCAAGAAGGAACTGGCGCTGGATGTCCCGCTTCTTGGCGCCAAGGGCCATGCGGACGCCGATCTCCTGGGTGCGCTCGGCCACGCTCACCAGCATGATGTTCATGATGACGATGCCGCCCACGCCCAGGGAAACGGATGCGATGAGGGTGAGCAGCACGAAGGTGGCCGTGCTGATCTGGCGCCACAGTTCTTGGAGCTGGTCCTGAGTGAGAAAGCCCACGGGATCGGGATCCCGCCAGGAGGTGTGCCGCAGGGCGCGGAGGTAGGCCCGCGTCTCATCGATGGAAGCACTGAGGCCTTCCACGCCGCCCCGGGCCTTGATGAAGTAGTCGAGGGGATCGTTGGGCGCGAAGAAATTCTTCCGGTAGACCTGGTAGGGGATCACCACCAGCTGGTCGCGGTTGATGCCCAGGCCCTTACCTTCTTTCACCATGTGGCCAATGATCCGGAAGGGCAGCCCACGCACGGAGATCATGCGGCCGATGGGATCCTGATTCGGGAAGAGCTCATCTTTGATATCGGCGCCAATGACCGCCACGTTCTGGGCGGATTCGTCTTCGGCCTCGGTGAAGAAGCGGCCGTTGCCCCCGGTTTCGAGGTTCAGGATCTGCGCGAAGTTCGCCGTGCTCCCCACCACGAAAGTGTCGGCGAGCCGGTGGGTACCGTAGCTAACGGGGAGTGTCTTGAAGGAGCGGGTGGCTGTCAGCGCGGCATGGCTGAGCACGCCGCTGCTGATGCGCTGGTACTCCTCCCAGGTGAGCTGGGGCCGCTTGATGGCCTTGAGGAATTCCTCTTGGCTGCGGATGATGCCGAAGCGGGTGACGATGTACATGTCCGGGGAGAGGACGATGATCTTCTCTTGGACGTAGCGGTTCAGCCCCGTGATGATTCCCACCACGCCCACGATGGTGGACACGCCGATGATGATGCCCAGCAGCGTGAGGAAACTGCGGAGCTTGTGGGCCCGGATGGCCCTCAAGGCCACGCGGAACAGCTCTTGATAGTTCATGGCCCTAGCCCTTCTTCTCGTCCTTAGGCTTCTTGCTCTTGTCCTCGCGCACCAGCTCGCCGCCCTTGAGGTCGCGGAGGATGCGGAAGGGGCCGGTGATGACCTTTTCGCCACCCTTCAGGCCATCCAAGACCTCTACGTTGAGATCGCCCAAGAGGCCGGTTTTGACGGCCACGAACTTGGCCTTGCCCTGTCCTTCGACGAGCCAAACGCCTTCTTCATCCCGGGGGGCGCCGGGCTTCACGGTTTCGCCGGGCTTGGCCTTGATCTCCCGGGTCACCAGCGACTGGATGGGGATGGCCAAGGCCTTATCGCGGTTGCCCGTGAAGATGTCCGCCTGGGCCGAGAGGCCGGGCTTGATGGTGAGAGGGGGATTCTTGATCCAGACCTTCACCTTGAACTTGATGGCCTCGTTGGCGCTGAGCTTCAGGATGGGGCTGCCGCCGACTTCGGTGACTTCACCATCGAAGGTCTGGTTGGGATAGGCGTCAATGCGCACCTGGGCCTTCTGGGTCAGGTGCACACTGGGGATGGAGGCTTCATCCACTTCCATCTCGGCTTCCACCTTGCTCATGTCGGAAATGGTGACGAGCACGGTGCCGGCCTGATTCTGGATGCCGGGGACGGCGGTCTCGCCCAGCAGGATCCGGCGGGCGGTCACTACGCCATCCATGGGCGCGGTGATGGTGGAATTGCGCAGGCCCACATGGGACTGGTTGAGGTTGGCCTTGGCCTGCTCGGCCCGGCGACGCACGGTTTCCTGATTGGCCTGGGAGGTCTCAAAGGCGGTTTTCGAGCGCTCAAAATCGGCGGTGGAGATGATGCCCGCATTGCGATTGGCCTTGGCGCGCTCGAAGTCCGACTTGGCCTGGGCCAGGTTGGCCGTGGCTGAAATCAGATCCGACTGGGTGGCCTGGAGGTTGGCCTGCATGGCATCCGCGTTGGCGCGGGCGCTGCGCGGATCGATTTCCATGAGGAACTGGCCCTTCTTGACCCGGTCCCCTTCCTTGACGGCCAGCTGCGTGACCTGGCCCATGACGTTCGCCGAAATGTCAGCCTTGGTGACCGCCTGGATCTTGCCGTTGGCGCTTACCTTGGACTGGAGATCCTCTCGTCCCACGGTGGCCATCTGCACGGCCATGCCCTTGTCCTGCATGCCGGCGATGCTCAACCCGCCGATCAGAAGGACCGCCAGGCCACCACCCAGAATCAAAACTTTCTTGCGCTGCATGTCAAATGCCTCCCCATGGGGCTACGAATGGTTAAGCTTCGCGCAAAGTGGCCCAAAGGTTTAGTGAAAGCCCATTTAGTAAATAGAAATAATTTCTATAGACCTGCGCAGGTTTGAATGGAAAATGATTTCATCTGGAGCCATTCCCTCGATGCTTCGATCCTTGATTCTGTCTTTTTCCCCGGCCGCTGGTCCCAAGCCACCTGGAGCGACCTCATGAACCACGCCGTTGTGACCCTGCTTGCGGCTGTATTATCGGTCGGCATGGCCCAGGCGCAGATGCCACCGGCGCCCACTTCAGCCGAAGAACGGCAGAAGGCCCAGGACGAGCGGATCCGCAAGCTGGAAGAGGAGATGCAGGCCCTGAAGGCCGCCCAGGCCGCCCAGGCCACATCGACGGCTGAGCCCGTCCAATTCGGCGGGGCGGGCGGCGCTGCCGCCAAGGCCCTGAACCCGGACATCAGCCTGAACGGCGACTTTCTCGGGGCCATCGGCCACAACCAGGTCCGCCCGGTGCCGGGCCTGGAGATGCACGAGGCCGAGTTGGGCGTGCAGTCGGTCATCGATCCCTACTCGCGGGGCGATGTCTTCCTGTCCTTCAGCGATGGCAAGGTCGACGTGGAAGAAGCCTTCGTCACGCTGACCGCCCTGCCCGGGGAATTCGTGGCCCGGGTTGGCAAGATGCGGGCGGCCTTCGGCAAGGTCAACGGCACCCACAACCACGCCCTGGGTTGGACAGATCGCCCACTCGTGACCGAGAACCTCATCAACGGCGAAGAAGGCATCAGCGACATGGGGCTGTCTGTGAGCCGCATCCTGCCCGCCCCTGGCGACCTGTATCTGGAAGCCACGGCCCAGGTGTTCAAGGGGGATTCCGGCGATGTTTTCAAGTCGAGCCAGAAGCGCGACCTGAGCTATGTGGGCCATCTGCGCGGGTATCAGGATCTCACCGAGAACACGAACCTGGAACTCGGATATTCCTTCGCGCAGGGCCACAGCGAGCTGGGCCACGACTACCTCACGCGGCTGAATGGCATCGACCTGAGCCTGCGCTGGAAACCCCTGCGGCGCTCCATCTACAACTCGCTCCTGTGGCGCAGCGAGGCCGTCTGGAGCCGACGCGATCAGTTGCTGGGGCCCGAGCGGGCCTTCGGCCTGTATTCGAGCCTGGAGTACCGGCTGGATCAGCGCTGGACCCTCGGCGCCCGTTGGGACTGGTCGGAGCGGGCGACCCAGGCCAGCCAGTTGGACCGGGGCGGCTCCGCCATCGCCACCTACTGGATGAGCGAATTCAGCCAGCTGCGGGCCCAGGTCCGAGTCACTCGCTACGATGGCAAGCAGGATGCGAGCGAAGTGCGGCTGCAGTACATCTTCGTCATGGGAGCCCACGGTGCGCACCCGTTCTGACACGGTTGAAGAACAACTCGAGGGGATTCCGATGAGCATGCTTTCGAAAACCAGAGGTCAAGGCAACCGGTGGCTTTCCCTGTCGATGGCGTTGCTGATGGCGCTGTTCGCGTCCCGTTCCCTGGTGGCCGGGGGGAAGCTCAACCTGGTCGCCTCGACTCAGGACCTCGCGGCCATCGCCACCGAGGTGGGCGGGGATCGCGTGAATGTGCTCGCCATCGCCCGCGGCTACCAGGATCCCCATTTCGTGGAGGCCAAGCCGAGCTTCCTCCTGAACCTGCGCCGGGCCGACCTGCTGGTGGCGGTGGGCCTGGAACTGGAAATCGGTTGGCTGCCGCCCCTCATCACGCAGAGCGGCAACCGGAAGATCCAGCCGGGGGCGCCGGGCTACTTTGATGCCTCCCGTTTTGCGGAGATCCTGGAAATTCCCACGGCCCAGGTGTCGCGCGCCATGGGGGATGTCCATCCCCAGGGGAATCCGCACTACTGGCTGGATCCCCAGAATGGCCTGCGGGTGGCGGTGGGTCTCGCCCAGAAGCTATCCGAGTTGAGCCCCGGCGACGCGGGCTTCTTCCAGCAGCGCCTCCAGGATTTCAAGACGCGGCTGACGGACGCGGAACGGCGCTGGGATGAGCAGATGAAGCCCTATCGGGGCCGGAAGGTGATCACCTACCACCAGTCCTGGCCCAACTTCATCAAGCGCTTCGGCCTCCAGGTGGCGGACTATGTGGAACCCCGGCCTGGGATTCCCCCGAGCCCGGCCCATGTGGTGGCGCTGATCACGCTCATGAAGCGGCAGGGCGTGAAGCTCATTTTGGTCGAGCCCTATTTCGATCTGAAGACACCGCAGAGCGTGGCACGCGAGACCGGCGGGCAGGTGGTGGTGCTCATGCCCTCCGTGGGTGGAAACCCGGAAACCGGAGACTACATCAAGCTGTTCGACTACGACATCAACCTGCTCGTGAAGGCATTCCAGCAGGCCCGCTGAAGACGCAAGAAGAAGGAAGGGAACACCCATGGACATCTTCATGTTTCTGCTGGCGCCGCTGACCGCGAGCCTGATCCTCACGGGCATCCATGCGTACCTGGGCGTTCACGTGGTGGAACGCGGCGTGATCTTCGTGGATCTCGCCCTGGCGCAGATCGCCGCCCTGGGCGCCATCGTGGCCCTCATCATCGGCCTGGATCCCCACGGGGCCGCCGCCTATTGGATCAGCCTCGGCTTTACTTTCTTTGGGGCCTTTATCTTTTCCATGGCGAAGTCGAAGCGGGCCCACATCCCCCAGGAGGCCTTCATCGGCATTGCTTATGCCGTCGCCTCCGCAGCGGCGATCCTGGCCATGAGCAAGGCCACGGGCGAGACCGAGCACCTGAAAGACATGCTGGTGGGCAACATCCTGGCGGTGTCGTGGCAGGAAGTGGGGAAGACCGCGGCCCTCTATGGCGCCATCGGGATCTTCCACTACATCTTCCGCAGGCGCTTCCTCCTCATCTCCATGAACCCCAAGGAGGCCGAAGCCCAGGGGATCTCGGTCCCCCTGTGGGATTTCCTTTTCTATGCCTCCTTCGGCCTCGTGGTTACCTCTAGCGTGGCCATCGCTGGTGTCCTCTTGGTGTTCTGTTACCTCATCGTGCCGTCGGTCGCGGCCATGCTGTTCACGGATCGCATCGGCCCCCGCCTGGCCATTGGCTGGACCATGGGCACGCTGGTATCGGCCCTGGGCGTGATGCTGTCCGTGAAGCTGGACACGCCCACCGGCGCGACCATCGTCTGCACCTTCGGCGGTGTGCTCGTTCTCATGTTCCTGGTGCACCTGGTGATCTTCCACAAGCGGGGAACCACCGAGAAACACCAGCTGGACGGTGCCGGCGAGCGAGCCTATGGGGCTGAAAAGAGATGATCAGCATAACGGTTGTGATATTTATCAAATAGAGACTCAATCTCAATAGACGTACACTGATTCCCGAAACCGCTTCCTTCATGTTGCCGTGGGGATGGACAAGGAGGGGCTTTCCAGGTTGAGGAGAATCCAATGATTCGCATCCGTGGCTCCATGACAACCCTGCGGGAACTCTTGAAGGCCGAGGAACCCGAGGTTTTGACCAAGCCTTCGGGGGACGCTGTCCAGTCGGGCCAGATCGTGGAGAAGCCAGGGGAAAAGCCGAGTTTCGACAGAGAAGAAATGGGGCTGGTCGATTGAGGAGGGCGGTCACACCCCCCTTTGCTTCCCCACTTGAATGAACGAGGACCGAGTCCTTGCTGCTGATGACGCAGGGCATGCTCGGTTCCTAGCCTATGTCACACTTCTTTTTCAATCCAAGGAGACTCAATGATCAGCAAGACCATGCAGGACGCCCTCAACGCCCAGATCAACCTGGAACAGTATTCCGCCCAGCTCTACCTGGCCATGAGTGCCCATTGCGCTGGCAAGAGCTTCAAAGGTTTCGCTCAGTGGCTGGCGGTGCAGGCTTCGGAGGAAACGGCCCACGCCACGAAGCTCATTCAATTCCTGCTGAACCGCGGGGGCCAGCTGGAGCTCAAGGCCATTGCGGCCCCTCCCACGAATTTCGGTGGCGTCATCCAGGTCTTCGAACAGACCCTGGCCCACGAAAAATCGATCACCGTCAGGATCAGCGCACTCTTCGAACTGGCCCGCACCGAGAAAGACCACGCCAGCGAAATCGCCCTTCAGTGGTATGTCACGGAACAGGTGGAGGAGGAAGCTGGCGTGGGCGAGATCGTGGATCACCTGCATGCCGTGGGCGATCAGGGCGGCGCCATCTGGTACCTCGATTCCAAAATGGGGAAGCGCGGCAAGGCGTGATGCAGGCTTCAACCAAGGAAAGGGCCGCCCCGAGGCGGCCCTTTTCATGGATTGGACTTTCGACTCACTTCCCCTTGCCGAACGGATGCTCGAAGCTCAGGTAGAGGAAGATGGCTTTTTCGCCGCGGCTGGCGCCCACGCCAATGGGCACCGCGATGCCCGGCACGATCTGAAGGCCGCTGGGGAAGTTGTAAGCCCAGCGGATGCCGGGGCTCAGAAAAGTGGCGGTCTGAAGCTCGGTTTGGTTGGGGCCCACCACGGCCTGGCTGCGGGTGTGGACGTATTCGAGCATCACGTTGAAGCGCGAGTTGGCCAGCCAGATGAAGCTTTGTCCGAAGCTGAGATCTTGGGTGGTGGCTTTTTCGCCCACCGTGTTTTTGGCGTTGGGTGTGCGGGTGGCACCGATGTTCGAGTGGGCCACGAGGGCCTCTGAAAGCACATAGCTGACCGGGAACATGAGCTGGATGCCCGTAGCGCCGCGGCCGTAGCCGGTCTTTTCGTCCCCGGTGGGGAGCATCACCGATAGCCGGGGCGCGATGGCCACCTTGGCATCGCCGTCGCCCAGCAGCTGGTACCGGTAGTTCAGGGCCACATCGCCAAAGGCCTGCTTGCCATCCAGCGAAGCGCCCAGCCGCTGCCATGGCAGCGTGAAGCTGAGCTGGTGGGTGATGCCGCCCACGGGCCATTCCTGAGTGAAGGTGTAGAGCCAGTCCTTGGACTCCTGGTAGCGGGTGAAGGTGCTGATGTGCTGCACCACGCCCGCTTCCTGGTTGTAGGCCTCCTCCACGAGAAAGGAGTTGTCCTGGATGGGGCCTTCCTTCTTCTCCTGGGCCATCAGGGAGGAAGCCAGGAGCAACGCGGCGGCGAGGCGGGTGAGGGTAAGTGGGGTCGGGGTCAACATGAAATTGATACTAAATCTCATTATGATTCCTTTCAAGATGACCAGGTCGATTTGTGATCGCCGTCAACAGGATCCCAAGGCCCTGGTTAGGCATCCACCCTCAACACCCTATCGAACCAGGGATCTTCTTCATGATTTTCCTCCTGTGTGCCCTGAAGCGGGGCGGGCGGAAAGCGGATACTTAGTGATACGATGTTCCATCCTTCTGAACCTTCTGGAGCCTACATGAAACCGCGTTCTCTGGTGCTTTCCCTCCTGGCCCTGTCCCTGGCTGCTTCTTCCCTTCGGGCCGAAGAAGGCATGTGGACCTTCGACAACTTGCCCACCAAGAAGATCTCGGAGAAGTACGGCTGGGCGCCCGATCAGGCCTGGCTGGACCATGTGCGCCTGTCCTCGCTGCGTTTTCCCGGCGGCTCCGGCTCCTTCGTGAGCAAGGATGGCCTGGTGCTCACCAACCATCACGTGGGCCGTGGCTGGATCCAGCGCGTGAGCAGCAAGGAAGCCGACTACGTGAAGAACGGTTTCGCCGCCGCCACCCATGAGCAGGAGATCAAGGTCCCCGGGCTGGAGCTCATGACGCTCATGGCCATGGACAACATCACGGAGCGCCTGGCCAAGGCGGTGAAAGCCGGGCTGCCCGAGAAGGAAGCCCTGAAGGTCCGCGAAACCGAGATCGAGAAGATCAAAAAAGAGATGCAGGAGAAGAGCAGCCTCACCTGCGAGCACGTGACCCTCTACCAGGGCGGCGAGCACTGGATCTACAGCTACAAGAAGCACACGGACGTGCGCCTGGTATTTGCCCCCGAGCAGCAGATCGCCTTCTTTGGTGGCGACCCGGACAACTTCACCTTCCCCCGCCACAACCTCGATTTCTCCCTGTTCCGCGTCTATGAAAACGGCCAGCCTTACCAGCCCAAGGACTTTCTCCACTGGACTCAAGGCGGCGTGAAGGCGGGCGACCTCACCTTCGTAACCGGTCACCCGGGCCGCACCAGCCGCCAGGACACCCTGGCCCAGATGACCTACTCCCGCGACTTCGCCATCCCCATGCGCCTGAAGTCCATGGAGCGCCGCAAAGAGGCCCTGGTGGCCTACGCCAAGACCTCGCCAGAAGCCGCGCGCCAGGTCAACACTCAGATATTTGGCATCGAGAACAGCATTAAGGCCACCACTGGGTACTGGTCCGGCCTGAAGAACCAGGAAGCCATGGCCCGCATCGCAGCGGCCGAGAAGGATCTCCGCGCCAAGGTGGCCAAGGATCCCAAGCTTACCGCCCAGGTGGGTCCGAGCTGGGCCAAGATCGAGCAGGCCACCACGGTCGCGAAGGGCCTGTCCAAGGACGGCCTGAATGTGGGGACGGCCAACTCCACCCTGCTGGGCTACGCCCTGACCCTGGTCCGAATGGCGGATGAAGAAGCCAAGCCCAGCGAACAGCGTTTGCCCGAGTACAGCGACGCCAATCTGAAGTCGGCGAAGACCCGTCTCGGCGTGCCCTCCCCCTTCTACAAGGAACAGGAAGTCTTCCTGTTCACCAAGGGCCTCGAAGACGCCGCCAAGGAATTGCCCGCCACGCACAAATTCATCAAGGCCATGCTGGGCGGCAAGCCTGCGGCTGAGGTGGCCAAGGCTGCGGTGGAAGGCTCCAAACTCGCTGATCCTGAAGTGCGCAAGACCCTGCTGGCAGGCGGCAAGAAGGCCATCGCCGAAAGCACGGATCCCATGATCCTCTTGGCCAAGAAGCTAGATCCCATCGGCCGCGAGCTGCGCAAGAAGCAGGAAGACCAGGTGGCCAGCGTCATGACTGAGCATGGCACCCGCATTGCCAAGGCCCGCTTTGCGGTCTACGGCAAGAACACCTATCCCGATGCCACCTTTACGCTGCGCCTGTCCTACGGCCCCGTGGCTGAGTACAAGGGCAACGGCACGTTGATCCAGCCCTTCACCACCTTTGGCGGTCTCTTCGATCGCTACGACAGTTGGGGCGGCAATGAGGCCAAGGCCCACGACGGGGCCTGGACTCTGCCCCAGCGCTGGGTCGACAAGCGTGCCGAGCTGAACCCCACGCTGCCCTTCAACTTCGCCCACAAGGTCGACATCATCGGCGGCAACTCCGGTTCCCCCGTGATCGACAAGAAGGGCGAGCTGGTGGGGCTCATCTTCGATGGCAACATCGAGAGCCTGCCCGGCAACTACTTCTACGACGAAGCCGTCAACCGCGGCGTCTCCGTGGATGCCCGCGCCATCGTCCACTCCCTGGACAAGGTCTACGGCGCCAGCCGCCTCGTGACCGAACTGACCGGCAAGTAACTCACTGCATTCTTATCCACATATTTCACAGATTCACACAGATTCAATTTGGCTTTTCAATCTGTGCCATCTGTGAAATCTGTGGATAAATTTTTCCTTGGAGTTCCCATGCGCCTCACCGCTCTCGCCCTGTTGCTTGTCCTGCCCGCGCTGCGTGCGGAGGAGGGCATGTGGACCTTCGACAACCTGCCCACCAAGCAGATCCAGGCCAAGTACGGCTGGGCGCCGGATCAGGGCTGGCTGGATCATGTGCGGCTGTCGGCCGTGCGTTTCCCAGGCGGCTCCGGCTCCTTCGTGAGCAAGGATGGCCTGGTGCTCACGAACCACCATGTGGGCCACCACTGGACTCAGTCCGTGTCAGATGCCCAGCACGATTATGTGAAGAACGGTTTCGTGGCCAGCGATCGGGACCACGAAATCAAGGTGCCGGGCCTCGCGCTCTACACCCTGCTCGAGATGGAGAACGTCACCGAGCAGATCGATAAGGCTGTGCCCGCCGGTGCCGATGACCAGGCCGCCGCCAAGGCCAAGTCCACCGCCCTGTCGGCTCTGGTGAAAGAGCAGAGCACGAAGACCGGTTTGGACTGCCAGCCGGTGTCCCTCTACCAGGGCGGCCAGGTCTGGATCTATCGCTACAAGAAGCACACGGATGTGCGCCTGGTGATGTCGCCCGAGTACGGCGTGGCGGCCTTCGGCAAGGATTGGGATAACTTCAGCTGGCCCCGTCATGACATGGACTTCAGCCTCTTCCGCGTCTACGAGAACGGCAAGCCCTATGCTCCGGCCCAGCACCTCGCCTGGAGCCAGCAGGGCATTTCCTACGGCGGTCTCACTTTCACCGTGGGCCATCCCGGCCGCACCTCGCGCCTGGAGACTCTGGCCCAGATGGAGGCCAAGCGGGACGTAACCAACCCAATGATGATTCGCGCCCTGGATCGCAGCCGCACCGCCCTGCACGCCTATGCGGCCAAGGGTGAGGAGCAGTCCCGTCTCGTCTCCGACCAGCTCATGGGCATGGAGAACGCCTACAAGGTGTATGCCGGTGAAACCGAGGGCCTGAAGGACAGGGAGGCCATGGCCAAGGTGGCCGCGGCCGAGAAGGAGCTGCGCGCCAAGGTGGCGGCGGATCCGAAGTTGAAAGCCCTGGCTGGCGACAGCTGGACGAAGATCGAAGAAGCCGTGGCTCAGCAGAAGGCACTGGCCCAGGAGGCCTTCCTCAACGGCGCCCTGCGCGGCGAAGTGTTGGGCACCGCGTTGGGCTTGCAGCGCTACGCTACCGAGATGCTGAAGCCCGCCGACCAGCGGGCACCCCAGTACCGGGATGCGAAAGGTCTCGCCGGCCTGAAGGCCCGGATCAAGGGCGATGAACCGGTGCCGGTGGATCAAGAACTGCTGACCCTGCAGGGCGCGCTGATCTCCGCCGAGAAGGAGCTGCCTGCGGGCCATCCCGCGCTGCAGGTCCTGCTGGGGGGCAAGGGCCCCGAAACGGCCGCAAAGGAGCTCATGGCTTCTACCAAGCTGCTGGATTTGGCAGCCCGCGGCGCGCTCCTGGAGGGCGATCCAAAGGCCATTCTGGAAAGCAGTGATCCGGCCCTGGTCCTGGCCCGTCAGCTGTCTCCTCGGTTGGAAGAAACCCAGAAGAAGCAGCAGGCTCTGCAAGCTGTCATTTCCGAGCACCTCACGAAGATCGCCAAGGCGCGCTTCGCGGTGTATGGCACGTCGACCTACCCTGACGCCACCTTCACGCTGCGGCTCAGCTATGGCGCCGTGGAAACCTACCCGCTCTCCGGTACCCTGGCCCAACCCTTCACGACCTTCGCGGGCCTCTATGACCGCGCGGCCGCTTGGGGCCCCAAGGCCGAAGGCGGGTCCTGGGAATTGCCGGCCCGCTGGGTGGAGCGCCGCGACAAGCTGAACCTGTTCACTCCCTACAACTTCATTTCCACCAACGACATCATCGGCGGCAATTCCGGCAGTCCGGTGGTGGACAAGAAGGGTGAGCTGGTGGGCCTGGCCTTCGACGGCAACATCGAAAGCAACGCGGGCCGTTTCTACTTCGATGGCCGTCTGAACCGCTGCCTCTCCGTGGATGCCCGAGCCATCGTGGAAGCCCTGGGCAAGGTCTACGACGCCAAGCATCTTGTCGCTGAGCTGACTGGCAAGTAACAAAGATTTTTATCCACAGATTTCACGGATTCACACAGATTTCCTTTTGTTTCTTAATCTGTGAAATCTGTGGAATCTGTGGACCATTTCTTTCTTGGGAGCCCCCATGCGCCTCTCCGCCCTCGCCCTGCTTCTAGCCCTGCCTGCGCTTCGCGCGGATGAGGGCATGTGGACGTTTGACAACATTCCTGTCCAGAAAATCAAGGCGAAGTACTCTGTGGAACTCGACAATCACTGGCTAAAAAACCTCCAGCTGGCCACGGTGCGTTTTCCCGGTGGCACCGGCGCCTTTGTCAGTCGCGATGGCTTGGTGGTGACGAACCATCATGTGGGTCGCGGCGCCATCAGCCAGGTCTCCAGCGCCAAGGCCGATCTGGTGAAGGACGGCTTCACGGCCGTCACGCGGGAGCAGGAGATCAGGGTGCCAGGCCTCGAGATCATGATGCTGGTCTCCCTGGAGAACGTGACCGCCCAGGTGAACGGCGCCGTGAAACCCGGCACCGCCGACAAGGATGCCCTCACGACCAGGCGCAACGCCCTGGCCGACCTTCGCAAGATCGAGGAAGCCAAGACCGGCCTCACCTGCGAGCCCGTCACCCTCTACCAGGGCGGCGAGTACTGGCTCTACCGCTACAAGAAGTTCACGGACGTGCGCCTGGCCGCAGCCCCAGAAGTCCAGGTGGCGGCCTTCGGCGGCGATCCCGACAACTACACTTACCCGCGCCACAACCTCGATTTCGCGCTCTTCCGTGTGTACGAGAATGGCCAGCCCTACAAGCCCGAAGCCATCCTGCCCTTCCAGCCCAAGGGCGTGGCCATGGGTGAGCTGACCTTCATCTCGGGCCATCCCGGCACCACCTTCCGTCAGCAGACCCACGCCCAGATGGTCTATGCCCGCGACCTCGGCATCCCCTTCCAGCTGAAATCCCTCACGCGGCAGAAGGCGGCCCTGCAGGCCCTGGCGGCCACCTCGCCCGAGGCCCATCGCATCGCGGCGGATGCCATCTACGGCATCGAGAACGGCACCAAGCGCCTCAGCGGGCAGCTGCTGGGCCTGGCCAAGGCCGAGAACCTGCGCAAGGTGGAAGAGGCTGAAACGGCCCTGAAGGCTTCCGTGGCCAAGGATCCGGCGCTGAAGGCCCGCGTGGGCGGCAGCTGGGACCGCGTGGCCCAAGCCGTGGCGCGCCAGCAGGCCCTGTTGAAGGAAGCCACCCTCGTGAGCGCCGGTCGCGTGACCTTGCTGGGCCATGCCCTGACGCTGGTGCGGCTGGCCGAAGAACAAGCCAAGCCCTCCGCTCAGCGCCTCAGCGAATTCAGCGAAGGCAACCTTAAGGCCACCCTGGCCCGTCTCACCTCTCCGAAGCCTGTGGAAAAACCCATCGATCAGGCCCTGCTGGCCGCGAGTCTGCAGGAGGCCGGTATCGAATTGGGCGTGAATCATCCCTACCTGAAGGCCATGCTGGGTGGCCAGGCACCCGAGGCCGTGGCCAAGGTTGCCGTCGAAGGCACGAAGCTGGATGATCCCGCCCTGCGCAAGCAGCTGGCTGAAGGCGGCAAGGCGGCGCTGGATGCCAGCACCGATCCCATGATCCTGCTGGCGAAGAAACTGGATCCCTTCAACCGCGCCATCCGCAAGCAGATGGAAGACGAGGTCACCAGCATCTACAGCGAGCACGGCGGCCGCATCGCCGAGGCCCGCTTCCAGGTTTTTGGCAAGGCGCTCTACCCCGATGCCACGTTCACGCTGCGGCTGGGCTACGGTCCTGTGGCCACCTACGCCAACGGCACCGGCACCAAGGCGCAGCCCTTCACCACCTACATGGGCATGTACGACCGCCACCTGGGCTGGGGCGGAAACACTGCCGCTGCGGAAGGGGGCGCCTGGACCCTACCCCAGCGCTGGCTGGATCGGCAGGCCAAGCTGGACCTCACCACGCGCTTCAACTTCATCTACGCCTGCGACACCGTGGGCGGCAACAGCGGCAGCCCGGTGGTGAACGCCAAGGGCGAGTTCGTGGGGATCAACTTCGATAGCGTTTACGAAGGGCAGGGTGGCTACTACGTCTACGACGCCGACACCAAGCGCGCCGTGGCCACCGATGCCCGCGCCATCCTCGAGGCTCTCCGCAAGGTCATGGACGCCCAGCATCTCGTGACCGAGCTGCTCGGGAAGTAAAAAATGGGTCCACAGATTTCACAGATTCGCCTGAAAATGAATCTGTGTGAATCTGTGAAATCTGTGGATAAACAAGCTTTTGCGTTTGGTTCTACAGCCCTCGAATGAGTTCCCGCAACCCGCCCCAGACGATTTGCACGCCGATGGCCAGCAGCACGAAGGCGGATATTTGGGAGATGGTGGCTTCGCCCGTGGCGCCCAGCTTGCGAATGACCTTGGTGCCATAGCGGTAGAACAGGAACACGGTCAGACCCGCCATGGCGATGCCACTGGAGGTCGCCAAGAAACTGAGCAGAGTCTGGGTATTCCAGATGGGCCCCCGGGGCACGAGGCTCAGCGTCACGGCCATGGCGCCAGGTCCTGCCGTGACGGGCATGGTGAGGGGGAAGAAGGCTTTGTCCAGCAGGTAGGTCTGCAGCTCCGCCTTGTCGGACTCGCTGAGCTTGGGGTCGCGGTTCAGCATGCGCCAGGCGCTATGGAAGAGCAGCAGGCCGCCCGCGATGGCGATGACCGGAATGGAGATGCCCAGGAGCTTGAGCATCCAGCCGCCCACCACCAGCAGCGTGGTGAGGAAGACCCAGGTGTAGAAACCGATGAGGGCCGCCAGGTGGTTGCGCTGGGCTTCTTTTACACCGCCCGTGAGCTGCAGGAAGACCGGTGCCATGGCGGGCGGATTGAGAATGGGGAAGAGCGCCAGATAGGTGAAGAGCATGGTGTTCAGAAAAACGGTCAAGATGGACTCCGAGCAAACAGACGACTGCAATGATCCTACCCATTCCCGACCTGGGTGGGCCATACGGCGTGATAATGGGGCTGCCACCGCAGGAGGCTGCCATGTCCGATTCCGGAACCACGCGCCGCGACTTGTTCAAGCTGGGCGCCGCCGCCACGGCTGGATTGCTCGCCACGCGATTGGGGCCGAGGCCTTTGAACACGTATCCAACCCGAAGGCATCGCCTTCTGGCCCTTTCAATCTCGTCACCGCCTCGGCCATGCCCACCCGCAACCTGGGCCGCACGGGGCACCTCGTGGGGCTCTTCAGACTGGGCGGCCAGGCCGCCATCGAGAAGGCCGAGAACGAGAAGGTGGCCGTGCCCATCATCGAGCGAGCCCTCGATCTGGGCGTGAACTACCTGGACACTTCGGCCAGGTACGGCGGCGAGGCCCGCTGGAGCGAGCAGTACTTCGGCCAGGTCATGAAGCGGCGGCGCAAGGAGGCCTTCCTTGCCACCAAGGCCCACGACCGCACCGCGGATGGCGCGTTGCGCCTGCTGGAGACCTCACTGAAGCTCCTGCAGACCGATCACGTGGACCTTTGGCATCCTGTCGCCCTCGGCACTCGATGAGTGGTTAGACCCCACGATCCAAGACACGGGACGGGTTCAGAGACTCTTGGTGCCGTATGACCCGGCGGGGATGGAGGCGTATCCCGTTGGACCAGTCAGAGGTGACGGACCCGAACTCCTGGTTCCTGTCGTGTGATGGTCGTCCACCTGTGGGGAGGGCAGTGAAATTCTCGCCACGAAAGTTACCCGGTAATTTTTCTGCCTCAGCAATCCATGCAGGTAGTTGTCTTTGGCGACAGCGTCGTTAGTGACTCGACCTTTAACAAGCGTAGCACAAGACAAATGATATGTCAAGTTATAGACAAAATTAGAGACCAGATGGCGCGAGATCCTTCACTTGGCTGTCGGCGCCGAGGCGAGTTAGCAGATTGACCACCCCTGGCGTTTCGGCGACTGCTGGGAAGTGGTCTCGAAATACCCGCCCCCCTGAGCGATTCAGGTTGAGAACTGCCTCAAACATGCGCCATGACTACATCTACGACGAAAAAAGTTGTGCAGTAGTTGTGCAGCGAGACCCGAAAACCGATACAATTTAGTGAACCTGCAAGGGCATTTCGGATCTTTCACATGAATACGAAAAAGCCTCGGATCCGTTGAGATCAGAGGCTTTCATCGCTTCTAGCGTTGGTAGCGGGGGCAGGATTTGAACCTGCGACCTTTGGGTTATGAGCCCAACGAGCTACCGGACTGCTCCACCCCGCGGTAGATCTACGAGTGTAGCAGGGATTGGGGGAACAGCAAGGGCGCATGTCCGGCGAGACTTGGTATGCTCGTCGAACGCTCGGGAGTAATTGATGGGACGCCGCCTGATGGCCCTGCTGGTGATGTTTGCCGCCGCTGGATTGGCGGCAGGGCCGCGGACCTGGACCACGGAAAAGTGGTTCGAGAAGGCGCGGACGCCCCGGATCGCCAACTACCGCATCGACGCCACGCTGGATTTCGAACACAAGCGGCTCGAGGGGCGGGAGACGCTGTCCTGGCGGAATACTGGGACGGCTCCCATCCAGGAGCTGCCGCTGCATCTCTATCTCAACGCCTTCAAGGGGCCCCAGAGCCTCTTCGTGAAGGAGAGTGGTGGGCGGTTGGGGCGCGACCAGCAGGAAGTGGTAGGTGAGGCTTCCTCGTGGGGCTATTGCCGACTCACCAGTGTCCGGATGGAAGGTCGTGACCTGGATGGCCACGATGGCGAAGATGAAACCGTCCGGTGGTTGAAACTGTCGCGGGCCGTGCCGCCGGGCGAGACCATCCACCTCGACATCACCTGGGAGAACCAGTACCCCCGTGTGGCGGCGCGCAGTGGCTGGGCTGAGACCTTCCTCATGTCGGGGCAGTGGTTCCCCAAGGTCGGGGTGTACCAGGGCGATCGGTGGAACTGCCATGCCTATCACGCGAACACGGAATTCTTCGCGGATTTTGGGGTCTACGACGTGGCCTTGTCGCTGCCAAACGCCCTGGGGCTGGCCCACACGGGCACCCAGACCAACTTCGTGACGGAAATCGAGCAGGATCCCAAGCGGCCCCTGAACGTGATCTGGCGGCTGCACGCCGAGGATGTCCACGATTTCGCCTGGGCCGTGATGCCTTCGGAGAGCTGGCGGAAGCCTGCCATGTTCGAGTACCGCGGGGTGCAGGTCTTCTACTACATCGACGGCCCCAACCGCGGCAACTTCGCCCGGCAGCGCAAGGCTGTGGAAAACGCGCTGCGTTGGTGCGAGGAGTGGTACTTCAAGTATCCCTATCCGACGCTGACGGTCATCGATACGCCCATGGAAGCTGCGGCGGCAGATGGGATGGAATATCCCACACTGGTCACCGCCAGTTCGGTCGCGTTCGATCCTTTCCAATTGCGCCTCGAACCGGAGCAGGTGGCCATCCACGAGTTCGGCCATCAGTTCTTCTACGGCATGCTTGCCAGCAATGAATTCGAGGAACCCTGGCTGGATGAAGGCTTCACCAGCTGGTTTACGCACAAGGCCATCGAACGCAGCTATCACGCCCTCCTGGGTGGACGGCGCTTTCAGGTGGGCAGCGACTTCGGAGAGTGGGCTGGCTACTGGTCCCAGCCGAGCCTGGATCCTCTCACGCGGTTCGGCTTCAAGACCCGTGGCATGCAGGGTTACTCCGTCACGGCCTACGCCAAGCCGACCCAGGTGCTCAACCAGCTGGAGGCCATGCTGGGCCGCCCCGTCATGGAGCAGGTGGTCCGCACCTACGCTCAGGAGATGGCCTTCAAACATCCCACCCGCAACGATTTCCGGCGCATCGCGGAAAGGGTCTCCGGGCGCGATCTCAGCGCCTTCTGGCGGGACTTCGTGGAAGGCACGGACGTGCTCGATTACGTCATCCGCAACGTGAAGAGCCGTGAGATCACGCAGGGGGGCTGGCTATTCTCCGACAAGGCGCCGGTCTTCGCGGCACCGCAGCCTGCGGCGCCGGGCCGGGTGGGCTCCATCACCCTCGAACGCAAAGGCGGCATCAAGGTGCCCATCACCCTCTGGGTGCGCCTGGAGAACAAGGAAGAACAGCGGCTGGTCTGGGAGGGCCAGGACCGCTGGATCACCTACGAATTCGACTCGCCTGTGGTGGCCGCGGTGCTGGATCCCGATGGCAACTACCCCCTGCTGAAGGATCGGCTCCACGCCAGCTACACCCCGAAGCCCGTGCGACGGGGCTTCCACTACTGGGCGCAGATGGCCTGGGGTTCCGTGGCCGGGTTCCTGCAGGGGTGCGGGATCGGCTAGGTTTGGTCTAGGGCTGGCTCGGCGCCGCATCCCCCATGCGGATGCTCTGGAGATTCCCCTTTCCATCGAGCTCGATGAGGATGGGGAACCAGACCAGGCTGAGGTTCTCGAAGGCGGCCCGGCTGGGGGCGAGCTGGGCGGAACGACCGGCGGCCCTGAGCCGGGCGGCCAGGGCCTTGGCTTCGGCCTGCATGCCTTCCGACAGGCTCGCATCCCGCTCGCTGAGATCGGCCACCTCGCTGGGAATGATCCAGGTTGTGCCCACGGGCAGGCTGGGCAGGCCTTCCTTTTCCGCCGGGCAGATCCAGAAGCGTGAAGCACCCAGTTCATCCAGGCGGACATCGCGGTAGTCCAGGCTGGGCAGGTTCCAGAGCCTAAGCACGGGCGAGGGCCCGCCCAGGAGGCCGAAGAGCCGCTGGAAGCCCTTGACCGTATTTTCCGAGTTGGCATCAGCCTTCGTCCGGATGCTGGCGAACCGGGTCTCATCCTGCTCGGCCAGGGCCCAGCTGAGGGCGTGACGCAGGGCATAGCTGCGGGTCATGGAGGGGCCTTCGGGGAGGAGACGATCCTCCCAGGCCCGGCGGAGTGGGGCATCGAAAGCCCCGGTCCGAACCTGGACCTGCCCCCAGCGCCACAACGCCAGGGCGGTGCCTGAGGTGCGCAGGGGCAGAGCTTTGAGGGCGGCGGGGAGCCGCTCTTTGGGCGCCTTCATGAGCGCCAGCAGAGCTTCGGCCTCCTTGCGTTCCCGGCCTGTGGCGAAGGGATTGGCTGGCTGTGAATGGGCTGGATCAAAGCTGGCTGCGGCCCGCAGCCAACGGTAGGCCAGGGCCCCGGCGCCCTTGAGCTTGGGGGCCGTGGGCAGGGGGGATTCGTAATCGAAGGCCTCCAGCAGGGCGGCCTCGGCCTCCTGGGCGCCTTCCTTGGTGCTGGGAGCCGGGGCGACGACGGCGGGAGGGGTTTGCAGGGCCGGGAGGGGCATCGGTACCTCGCTTGATGGCAGAATGGTCCTCCGCATCATACGGGAGTCTCCCTTGTCTGCATCTGCTTTGACCCTCACGCCCCGCGAGCGCCTCGTGGTGGCCCTGGATGTGCCCACGGCCAAGGAAGCCCTGGCCATGGCCGAACGGCTGTCGGGTCGGGTGGGCATGCTGAAGGTGGGACTGGAGCTGTTTTGCGCCGAGGGACCGGCCTTCGTAAGGGAGCTGCAGGCCCAGGTGCCTGTGTTCCTTGATCTCAAACTGCATGACATTCCCACCACCGTGCGACGGGCCCTGGAGGCCGTGCTGAAGCTGGATCCACGGCTGGTGAACGTGCACGCCCAGGGCGGCCCCGCCATGTTGGAAGCCGCCGTGGAAACCATCCGCGCCCACCGGGCCGCCGGAGGCCGCACGGAGCTGCTGGCGGTTACCGTGCTCACGAGCCTCGACCGCGAAGCCTTGGCGGCCCTGGGCCATGCGGCCCCACCCGAGGAGCTCGCCCTGGCCTACGCGAAACTGGCCCGCCAAGCCGGTTGCGGCGGTGTGGTGTGTTCCGCCTGGGAGGCCGCTGCCATTGGGGAAGCCTGTGGCCAGGATTTCCATCGCCTGACCCCGGGCATTCGGCCCACGGGCACGGCCACCCAGGATCAGGCCCGGGTCATGACGCCGGCCCAGGCCCTCAAGCAGGGGGCGACCTGGCTAGTGGTGGGGCGCCCCATCACCCACGCGGCGGATCCGGCGGCGGCCGCCGAGGCCATCCTGACTGAAATGGGTAGCTGATGTCCGCCAGTTCACCCCTGGTTTTCCGGCCCTCCTTCGCCCAGCGCGCCATGGCCATGCTGCTCTTCGCGGGCTCCTGGCTGGTGGGCGTGCGGGCCCTGGCGCAGATCATGGAACGCCTGCCGGTGCTGCGGGCCTCCCTGAAGGTGGCCGAGACCGCCGGGGATCCCACCTGGTCCTACTGGGTGGCCGTCACGGCGGCCATTGGCGCTGTGGTGGCGGGCAGTGTCTTGTTGCTGGGCACCCTCGTGGGTGTGCTGATGGTCGAGGGTTCCCAGGTGCTGGTGGATGACCTGGGCCTGTCGGTGGAACACGGGGCCCTCCCGACGCCCCTGGCGCGACGGTTCGGAGCGGGGCGGCTGCTCTGGAAGCAGGTGTCGCGCATCGAAAGGTCCGGCCCCTTCTTCGTGCTTCGCGGCGGTGCCGAAGTCGCCACCAGCCTCAGCAAGGATCCGACCCTGCGCATCCTCCTGGTGGATGAGCTGGAGCGCCTGGTGTTCACCATTCTGGAGCGGAGCCCCAACCTCAAACACGACGATTGAGACACGCCTTCCTGGCTGTTTTCGATTTCAGCGCCGTGCTGGCGGAACAGCCGCTGACTCTGAACCCACCGAGAACTGTGATGATTTTCTCAGGCCCGGATCGCTAGCATTGCCTACGCCACAGTAATCAATTCCTGGATGCGGGGGATCTCATGGCATGCGTGCCAAACCAGATCAGATACACAGCGATGGCAGCGGTCCTGCTGGCCTTCCTCGGCTGTGGTGGCGGTGGTGGCGGCAGTCAACCGGTGGCGCCGCCTATTCAAATCCCCACAAGCCTGACGGTAAACCTTGCGAGTGGCTCGGTGAATTGGGCCGGCTACCAGGATGGTTCAGGCACCTGGACTAGGGTCACCCTCTCTCCGGGGACCACCACCATCCCGAATCATGACGCGGCAGGGCGATACGGATTCGCTTACGGCTACACAACTCCTTCGGGGCAGAAGGTCACCAATCTCTGGCAGGCCGGCCTCGTGGAACGCCCGGGCTTCACGATTTCGTTGGGCTCTTACACCCCGATTTCGTTGACTATTCCCGTCTCAGGCTTGGCCTCAGACTTCAAGGCGTCTGCCTGCTTTGGCCAGTCCTATTCAGTGCAAAACGCTCAGACCATGGCAAAGCTCGGGATCAAGGCCGGAACTGCGGACCTGGTGCTGGTAGGCAAGGACTACTACGGCTCGTCCACGGGTGTAAAGCTGCTGAGGAATCAAACCTACAGTGTGGATACGATCCTCCCGACGCAGGATTTCAGCACTCTTACACCGTTCTCCACCGCGAACGTTTCCATAGCCGGGGCAGCCCCGGGGACCCCCATCGACCTCTACGGAGACTGGTACACCGCCGGTGGGACCAACGCCTGGAACATGGGCGATTCCGCTACCACTTCCAGCACGGGCGCCCTCCCGGTGATCCCGTCTTCGATGCTGGCGGCCGGGGATGTCCAGGACGCGATGGCCGCTGACTGGGGATCGAACTATTCCCGTTACGCCACGGCTTATTTCCGGACTG